>DATIYI010000132.1:0-10652 GCA_035517695.1 Streptosporangiaceae bacterium | reverse complement strand
CCACCTGTCCTGATCATCAGCGTGCCGCGCACAGAGCAGAGCGTTGCGCTAACCGTCGTGGTCGACCGGTTCCTCGACCGGTTCCGCGACGACCCCACCACCTGGAACACCTACGCCGAGCCCCTGACCCGGCTGCGCGCCGTCGCCGGCGACCGGCTGCCCACCGCCGAGCTAACCCCGGAGAGCTACGAGCAGCTGATGGACCGCTGTACCGAGCGGGCGGCGAACAAGCGTGGAGCCGGAGGCGGCCGCGGCGGCAATCAAGACGGGGGTCGGGCGGGATGCCGCCGCCTTGGTTGTCTACCTCGGCCTGGCGGCCGATGGCGAGCTGTCACGGTCACCCCGCTGCAGACCTGCGGTCAGGGCACCGTCACGCTCACGCGGAACGGAAGCGCGCTCAGCTTCGCTTTCGCACCCGCGACACCAGGTGGCCCAGGCGTCGAAGGCACGCTGTCCCGCCAGTGACGCGGCTCACCTGGGCCCGTCGGCACGGCGGTTGGCGCGGGCACGCCGGCCGAACTCGATAGTGTCCGAGCCGCCAGTCGAGCCGCCGGTTACGGAACCGCCAGCGGCCAGGCTGCCACTGCCTTGAGGCATCCCCGTACCGTCAGGTCTCATCCGGATCCCGTTGCCCGCGGCGGCCATAGGGTCGGCGGACACCGATTGCTCCGCGGGCGCGGCGGGCATCCGTACGGTGATCTCGAGGCCGCCGCCCGGCCGTGGTATCGCACTGATCGCGCCGGCGTGCGCGCGCACCACGGACGACACGATCGACAGGCCAAGGCCGGCCCCCCGTTCCGACCCGACGCGGTCCTCAGCCAGCCTGCGGAACGGCTCGAACAGCCGTGGGATGTCGTAGGGCGCTATAGTGGGCCCCGTATTGGCGACGTACGCGAACGAACCGTCGTCGTAGGTCCAGGTGCGTAGCCATACCGTGCCATCGTCGCAGTTGTACTTGACGGCGTTGTCGAGCAGGTTGCGCACCAGATGCTCGAGGAGCACGGGTTCGCCTGCGGTGGGGGCGGGGGCCAGTTCCTCGTCCAGGCTGAGCCCCGCACTGGCCAGCGCCGGCCGCACGGTGGCGAGCGCGGAGTGCGCCACGTCGCTGAGGTCCACATGGGTGCGCGTGTCGAGGCCGCGCTCGCTGCGGGCAAGGAGCAGCAGGCCGTCGATAAGGCGCTGGTGCCGTGCGTTCGTGGCGAGCAGCGTGCGGCCGACAACTTTCAGGTCCTCGGATGCCTGCGGGTCGGCAAGCGCGACCTCGAGCAGGGTCCTGTTAATCGTGAGCGGTGTGCGCAGTTCGTGTGACGCATTGGCGACGAACCGCCGCTGTGAGTCGAAGGCGCGGGCCAGGCGCTCGAGCATCGCATCGAAGGTGTCGGCGAGTTCCTTGATCTCGTCCTCCGGGCCCTCAAGGGCGATGCGCTGATGCAGCGTGCTCTCCGACAGCCGCCTGGCCGTGGCCGTGACCCGCTGCAGCGGAGCGAGCGCACGGCCCGCCACCACATACCCGAGAACGATGGCGAGGAGCCCGATCACCACCAGGGCGAGGATCGATCGAATCAGCAGGCGGTGCATGACCTCGTCGATGAACGCGGCCCGGTCCGACGCAGGCACCTCGCCGAACGGCCCGATGACCAGGACGGTGCTCATGATTCCGCGCACGAGCAGATAGGTCACAATGAGCAGCGCGACACCGGCGCCGAAGAACGTGCCACCATAAAGCAGCGTCAGCCTGGTCCGGACGCTGATCCGCCGGACCGGAGCGCCCGCGGGCACGCCCGGGAGGCTCACAGCCGGTACCCCGCCCCTGGCACAGTCTCGATCACCGGGGGGTCACCGAGTTTCCTGCGCAACGTCATGATCGTCACCCGCACCACGTTGGTGAACGGGTCGATGTACTCGTCCCAAGCCTTCTCGAGCAGCTGCTCTGCGCTGACCACCGTGCCACTCGCCCGCATCAGGACCTCGAGGACGGCGAATTCCTTGTTGGTAAGCACGATCGGCTGGCCGTCCCTGGTGACCTCGCGGCGATTCGGGTCCAGCCTGACGCCTGCTCGTTCCAGCACCGGCGGCAGCGGCGGCGAGGACCGCCGGGCGAGCGCGCGTACCCGGGCCATCAGCTCGGCGAACGCGAACGGCTTGGCGAGGTAGTCGTCCGCGCCGAGAGCCAGGCCTGCGACCTTGTCATCCAGTTCACCCGCCGCGGTCAGCATGAGGATGCGGGTAGCGCTGCCGCCCGCCACCAGTTGCCTGCAGACCTCGTCGCCGTGGATCTGCGGGATGTCCCTGTCGAGCACGACGACGTCATAATCGTTGACGCTCGTCCGCTCGAGTGCGCCCGCCCCGTCGTAGGCCACGTCGACGGCCATCGCAGCGCGCCGCAGGCCGATGGCGATGGCGTCAGCCAGGACCTGCTCGTCCTCCACAATGAGTACCCGCAACGTGCCTCTCCTCGCCGCATCCTTCCGGCGCGCTCCACCGGTATCTATAGTTATGCCGCAACGCACGTAAGCACCAGGTAAGGGCCAGGTGAGCAGCACGTGCGGCACGGCCCGCTGTCTTCCATCATCGGTCATGGAAGAAGGTGTGCGAGCTCGCGTTTATCGATCATGACAAGGTGGGTACTTCGAGCGTCACCTGGCGGCGCCCTCGTCACTGGCGGCCGCTCCCCTGCTCCAGCCGGAAGGGACCCATGGGCGATTTCGCGGCAGTGCTCAAGCGGCGGCTCGAGGACCAGTACACGTCGCTGGATGCGGCTCGGTCCGCCGCCGATGACGACCTCAGCGAAGCGGTTCTTGCTGAGATCGAGAATCTACAGCGGATCGCTGCCGACCACGGCGTGCACGTGCCGGTAGCTCGATAGATGTGCCCGGCAAGCACGGCAGCCGCGCGCGGCTCGCCCGGTTCGCCGTTTTAGGGCGTGTGCCGCTAGGCGTCTCGCTCCGGATCAAGAGTCACGAGCAGATCGTGCAGTTCCGTGAACAGGCCCGGCCCTGCCGCGAGCGTCAGGCCGGGCCCGGCCGGCTTGCCACGCAGCCCGGCCACCTGGGCGCCCGCCTCTTCGGCGATCAATCCGCCCGCCGCGCGGTCCCAGTAGTTGATGCCGCGCTCGTAGTACGCGTCGACCCTGCCCGCGGCGACCGAGCACATGTCCACCGCGCATGAGCCGCCGCGCCTGATGTCGCGCACCCTCGGCAGCACGGCGGCCACCACCTGGCCCTGGACATTTCGGCGCGCCGCCTCGTAGCCGAACCCGGTTGCCACCAGGGCCTGGCCAAGCGGCACGCCTGCGGCGCAGCGCAGGCGCGTCGCGTCGGCCGCGTTGCCTGGCAGACGCAGGAATGCGCCACCGCCGCGGACCGCGGTGAAGAACTCGCAGCGCTGCGGTACGTGGACGACGCCTGCGACGATCTGGCCGGCCTGCTCGGCGGCGATGCTGACCGCCCAATCCGCCAGCCCGTAGAGGTAGTTGACCGTCCCGTCGATCGGATCGATGATCCAGCGCACGGACGCACCGCCGGCCAGGCCGGCCCCCGAAACCGCCGCAGCGCCTTCCTCACCGCGTTCCTCGCCGAGGAAACTGTCTCCCGGCCGCGCGGCGCGGATCTGGCCGATGATCATTTCCTCGGACGCCCGGTCCATCTCGGTGACCACGTCGGTCGGGCTCGACTTCGTGCCCACCACCTCCGGCCGGCCCGGCAGGCGGACCGCCGTCAGCATCCGTCCCGCCGCCGCTGCGGCCGCCACGGCGATATCGAGCAGCCGCCCGGGCTCAGCCGCGGTCATCGGCCCTGGCCGTGACCCGACGCGTGCGCTGCGGGTCGGCCGCGTGGGCGGGTATAGGCGCAGCACCCCGCGGGACAGCAGTCCGCGCTCGGGCCGAGAGTACCCAGCGCGAGCCGTTCAGGATCGTCATCGAGCCGCTCGGCCACTAGCTCGCGCACCATTTCGGCGAACCGGGGATGGGTGCTGGGGGTGTCCGCGCGCGCGACCGTGATGCCGAGCCGCACCGCGGCGTCCGCCGCCGCCACATCCAGGTCGTATTTGACCTCCATGTGATCGGTCACGAAACCTGCGGGGACCAGCACCGCCGCCGGCGCACCGCGGCCCGCGATCTCGGCCAGGTAGTCACCGACGTCGGGCTCGAGCCAGGGCTGCGACGGCGGGCCGCTGCGGCTCTGGTACACCAGCCGCCACGGGTGCGAGCCGCCGTCCACCCGCTCGCTGACCAGCCGCGCCACCTCCGTCAGCTCCGCGACGTACGCTCCACCGCGTGGTCCGCTTGTGGCCGCCATCGCCGTGGGCACACTATGCGCGGAAAAGAGCAGGTGAGCGTTTTCCCTAACGGCTGCCGGAAGTGTCGCGAGCGCGGCCCGGGTGTGCTGCGCCAAGGGCTCGATGAAACCCGGGTGATTGAAGTACGGGCGCAGCTTGTCGATCCGTGGCGCCGTCGGCCCGGCCAGCTCACGGGCCCTTTCCATGTCTTCGAGGTACTGCCTGCAGCTCGAATACGAGCTGTACGCGGAGGTGACGAAGGCGATCGCGCGGCGCACGCCCGCGCGGGCCAGCTGGCGGACCGTATCCGGCAGATACGGACGCCAGTTCCTGTTGCCCCAGTAAACCGGCAGGTCGATACCACCGGCGGCGAAGCTGGCCTCGATGACGACGATCAGGTCGCGGCATTGCTCGTTGATCGGGCTTACCCCGCCGAACAGCTGGTAGTGCTCCGCGACCTCGGCCAGGCGCGCACCAGGTATGCCGCGTCCGCGGGTCACGTTCTCAAGGAAAGGGAGCACGTCAGCCGGGCCTTCAGGCCCACCGAACGAGACAAGCAGGAACGCGTCATAGCCGGGCTCGCCCGGCAGATACGCTGACATGTTGGCTATCCAAGCAGACCGGCCCGGCCGCTCGGGCAGGGCGGTCGGCATCGTGGCGATGCTGCTCTTTATAACGACCCGTCCGGTACGGGCGGCCGGCGCGCTGCCGACGGTGGGGCGGCCGGGGTGAACTCGCGCGCCACCCGGGCGCGGCCGATATCCTCGGTCCCCGGGGGCGTGTCCGGTGGGATCCACCAAGATCCACGGGGCACCAGCCCTACGCGCGGGGCTGAGCGGGTGGGCAGATGAGCGGTGGCAGGCAGCGGGGCCATCAGCCTGGTGAAGCGACCGGAACGGGCACGGCGGTAACCGCCGCTCCCGGTGAGCGCGCCGCGGGTGACCGCGGCGATCCCGCGGCCGTCCGACTGGCCGACCCGGCCGGGCCGGGAACCTGGCTGGCCAGGCAGCCGGTCGTGGTGCACGTGGTCATCCTGCTCGGTTACACCGCAGCGGGCATCGCCGTCACCTGGCCCCGGGTGACGTACCTCGCTGGCAGGCTGCCCAACACAAGGGATCAGGCCACCTACGTCTGGGACATGTGGTGGATGGCCCGCCAGATCGAGCATTTCGCGAACCCGTTCACCACCCACCAGATCATCGCTCCGGTCGGCGCACCGCTCGCCTACCACACGCTCATGCCGCTGGTCGGACTGATCATGATGCCGGTCACACTCACGGCCGGGTCCATGTTTGCGGTGTATCTGATCTCGGTGATCCTGCCGGGCCTGTTGTGCTACGCGATGTACCGGGCCGCAAGGCTCTGGCTGCCCATGACGGGAGCGCTCGCGAGCGGCGCCCTGTTCGGGCTGTCCTCGATGCTCAGCTGGCGCGCCTGGTTCCATCTCAACATCGCCGCCGGCGTCTTGTTTCTGCCGATCACGCTCGAGGCCGCCGTCAGGTTGCGCCGCGATCCGGGCGGCCGCCGCGCCGCGGTACTCGGGCTGATCATCGGGCTCGCACTGCTCGTCGATTCCGAATCAGCAATCCTCGCGGTCATCGTGGCCGGCGTCACACTGGCGCGATGGCTGGGTCCGCGGATCGTAGCGACCACCGCACGTACCGAAATGACCGAGAGCACCGAGAGCACCGCGAGCACCGCGAGCACCGCGAGCACCGACCGCGACCCGAGCGCCATCGGCGTGATCCGCATGCTGCGGCTGCTGCTGCTTGGCGGCGGCGTCGCGATGCTCACCGCGAGCCCGCAGATCATCGCCATGGTGCAGCAGGCACCCGCGCTCGCATCGAATCCGGCTACGCTCGCGGACGACTACGTAACCTACGGTGTCGCGCTTCCGCAGATGTTCGCACCGTCGCCGCGGGTCGCCTCGTTCGGCCTGCACCGGCTGGGGACGATCTTCTACCACGGCATTACCAGCGAGGGGATGCCGACCTTCGGTGTCACTGTGACCGTGCTCGGTCTGCTCGGCGCCCTGGCCGCCTGGCGGCGGCGCCGCTCCCGGATCTGGCTGCTGCTGTGGGCCAGCGGCTGCCTGCTCGCCCTCGGCCCGGTCCTGTTTATCGGCACCCGGCCCTACGCCCCGCTGGCAGTGCCCGACCACGGGCACGCGATGTCGCTGCTGCTGCCCTACACCTGGTTCGTCCGGCTGCCGGGGATGTCCGGGTTCCGCGAGGCCAACAGGTTCACGGAGCTCGCCCTGATACCCGCCACCCTGCTGGCCGGAAGCGCAGTGCAGTGGATCAAGGTCAGGTTCGCGCCCGCGCTGGTCCTCGTCGCGGCCTTCGCGGTACTCGAACTCGGCTGGTCGTCCCCCAATCCGAGCGCCATGCCGCCCAACATGCCCGTCACCATGCCGGACGGGCTTCCGGCCGTTGACCGGGCGATCGCCCGGGATCATTCCGGGTCACTCGTCGTCGACGTGCCGCTCGGCTTCCGCAGCGGCACCGCGTGGTTCGGTCTCGGGTTCAGGCCCGAAGCACTTGTCCTCGCGACTTTCGATGACCATCCGCGCGCAGTCGGCCTCGTCGCCAGGCTGCCACCGCAGACGTGGCGGGCACTGCAGCAGCATGGCTTCTACCTCGATCTCACGCGCGCACAGCAGAGCGAGCCTGTCAACCCTGCGAGCATCCCCGCCGCGCTCGCCGACGCACGGCACATGCACGTGGGCTGGGTGCTCGTATGGCAACCCGTCACGCCCGGGCTGGCAAGCTTCCTCGGGCAGACGGGATTCAGGTCGGACTACCGCGTCGACGGTGTCAGCGTCTATCGCGCGTCAGGGTCCTGACGCGCCAGGCGGCCAGATCGTCCCATTCAGGCCGTTAGCCGAACTGCTGCGCGTACTCCTGGGCGAGCGCCAAGACCTCTCGGACGTACCAATCGGCGTGGTTGTACGCATAGATCGCGTTGTACAGAGAGGCACCGCCGCCGTCCGCGCCGCTCGCGCACAGGTAACGGGCCGCCGACGGTACCGCGTCATAGGGATCCATGATGTTGGCCGCCGTGTCGCCGAATCCGGCGATGCCCCACACCTGCCAGGTCGAGGGCAGGAACTGCATCGGGCCGAGCGCTCCCGCCTTCGACGGGCCATCATTTTGGCCATGCCCGCTCTCGATCTGGCCGATCGCGGCGAGGACCGTCCACGACAAACCCGGGCAGTATTCCGCCGCGGACTGCCGGTACAGGTCGACGTAGCTGGCCGGGCGGCCCGCGTGAACGCCCGAGTCCACAGGAAGCTGGCCGGCCGTGCCGTGCAGGTTGACGATCTGGCTCTGCGGCCCGAGCGCGGCGCGCAGTTGCCTGATCAGCGCGGTGAGATCCGCGCCAGGTGCGTTGATCATGGCGGCCACGTTAGGCACCAGGCCGAGCACCCGCGATGTCTGCGGGCTCACCAGCGCGTCCACGCCAGGGATACCTAGCGCCGCGGACGCGCCGAGCGTGACAGCTGTCTGACGGGCCCCGGCCATCTCGTACGCCGCGCCCCGGCGGAGCCCGGGCTGTGCCTGCGCGGCCGTGGACAGGACGAACTCATTCCTGGCGAGTGACGACCAGATGCGCTCGTCCGCGGCCGTCGCGGGCGGCGTCCAGGACCGGAACGTGCTCGGATCGACGCCGAGCACGTCGATCAGCCTGGTCCCCAGGTGGATCGCCCCGCCGTCTGCCGTGATCACGTCCCGCACGTGCGCCAGCTTCCTGATCTTCGTAAGCTGTGCCGGGTCGATCCCCTTCGCCGAGATGACGAGGAGATCGGGCGGCACGATGCGGCGAAGCGGCGCCACCTCGATCGCGGTGACGACATCGGTGCTCCCCCGCCGTCCGGCGGTGGCAGGCACCCTACCTGGCGAGGCCGCACCTGCCGAGGCCGCACCTGCCGAGGCCGCTGAGAACGTGTGCGGGGTCCGCGCGCCGTGGCTGGACGTCTCCATCAGGATCGCGCCGCCAGCGACGGCGGCCACGCCGAGCGCGACCACGATTGCGGCTATGAGGAGTGGCGCGCTGCGCCAAGCGAGATGTCTCACGGCAGTACTCACGATAAGCCTCCGCCGCCCGATGCACGATAAGCCCTCGCCGCCCGAGGCATCATCTACCAAACGACCTGCGGCACCCCTTACGGTCGCATACGGGCAGCTCAGCGTGGTCGGCACGCGATGGCTTGCGGCCCACCGACGCGGGTCTCGGATAAGGTCTTCGGGTGACAGGCAGGGCCCACGTCTGGCGCAACTAGGCAGGTAACCAACAGGTCCACCCGCGCCACCGCCACCCCGCACGACACGGCGCAGGTCGCGGCAGCCGTTAGGGATGCCGGGGACGAGGACCCGAAAGTCGCGCCCTTGTCGCGCATCTCGCCCCGCGCCACGCCGCCCACCTCGCCCCGGCGCCCACCTCGCCCGCGCCCCCGGCCCCCACCTCCCCCCGCGCCCTGCCGCCCATCTGGCCCATCTCGTGCGGCGGGAAGGACGCAGCCACTGATCGTCGCGGCGTCGTCAGCTCGGTTTCACACAGGTCTGGTCAGCCACATCGCCGCAGGTGCTACCAGCGATAACGATCACACGCTGATGTTGGGACATGCCGAGCCCGGTGCTGGCGCAGTGCCCGCGGACGGGTCAGACTCTCCACGGGGAAGCGTGGCGCCGTCACCGCACCGCCGTCGGCGGACATTCGCCGTAAGGTACCGCGGGTCGGGCCGCGGGACGCCTGGCATGAGTGCGGCGCAATAGAGTGCCGGTACGGCCCGGCCCGAGGAGACGCCGGTACGGCCCGGCAGCGCAGAAGGGACGCCGATGCAGGAACTGCGCCTCGTCGCGGTGAGCGAGGACGGCACGTACGTCGTCCTCGGCCAGCCGGGGCGGGCCACGCGCTTCACCCTGTCGAACGATGAGCGGCTGCGAGCTGTGGTACGCGGTCAGTTCTCCCGGCTCGCCCAGTACGAGATCGAAGTGGAGAGTCCCTTGCGACCCAAGGAGATCCAGGCCCGAATCCGCTCCGGCGAGACGGCAGAGCAGATCGCGGACGTGGCCAATGTGCCAATCGAGCGGGTGCGCTGGTTCGAAGGCCCGGTGCTCGCTGAGCGTGCCTACGTGGCGCAGCAGGCGCAGGCCGCGTCGGTGAGACGTCCGGGCGACTCGGGACCGGGTCCACGGCTAGGCGAGATCGTCAGCGAGCGATTGCGAGATCTCGGCGCCGATCCAGAGGAGGCCCAGTGGGACTCGCGCAAACGCGGCGATGGCAGCTGGCTAGTCGAGCTGACCAGTCACACAGGGGTTGAGCGGGTCATCGCTGCATGGGTTTTCGACCCACGACGGCGCCATGCCATGCCAGAAGACGACCAAGCCGCGCGGCTTTCGCTATCGGAGGACGCGTTGCAAGCCGCAGGCCTCGCCGCCCGGCCCGCCTCGGCGGCTCGCGGGCGGGGCACCGTAACGCCCTTCGTACCGCGATCAAGCCAGGCTGTGCCCCGGCCACCCGCACCGCCGAGCGCCTGCGAGCCAGCGTCGGAACCAGCCCCAGCGGCAGTTTCAGCGGCGGCTGCAGAGGAGCTGGCCGAGCCTGCGCGCGCGGCCAACGGCGACATCCAAGCGGAGGCCGCCGCGCAGGGCCGCCGTGCCGCGCGGCTGCCGGAGCCGCAGCCCTCCCCTTCAGGCATCCCGCAGATTCAGCCATCGGTACGCGAGACCCGTCGGTCGCAGCCACCAGGGCAGCCCCCGGCTCAGGTACCCGGGCGCACCGCGCCCGCGCCTGAGCGCATCGCGTCTGATATTGCTCCGCCAAGCCCGCAACGCCCGCAGGCGCCGGCCACGGCAGCGGGCGCGAGCGCACCGCCCCGGAGTGGTCCGCACCCGCCAGCTGCGACAACCGCCGAGCCGCAGGTCGTTGACGAGGCGCCGACGACGGCCGAGGCTCAGGCCCCGGCCGAGGCAGAGGCTGGCGCCGAAAAGGCGCCACCTCGCCGTGCGCGGAAGGCAGCGGGTGGCCGCGGCCGCCGCGCATCCGTGCCGACCTGGGACGAGATCATGTTCGGCAGCTCACGGCGCGAGGACTAGACATTTCGGCCGCGAGAACTCGACCGGGAAAATCCGAGCGTGAAGAAGAGTCCAGCGACCGTGCCAGGCTGACCCGCGGCCTCAGCCCTGCTCTTGGCTCTGTTACCCGGCTGGCTCTGTTACCCGGCTGGCTCTGTTACCCGGCTGGCTCTGTTACCCGGCTGGCTCAGTTACCCGGCTGGCTCAGTTACCCGGCTGGCTCAGTTACCCGGCTGGCTCAGTTACCCGGCTGGCTCAGTTACCCGGCTGGCTCAGTTACCCGGCTGGCTAGATCGG
>DATIYI010000131.1:0-8491 GCA_035517695.1 Streptosporangiaceae bacterium | reverse complement strand
CCGAAGTTCCCCCTGGTTAGCCTCTGATCAGCCCGCCAATTGTGCCGTGACCTGGTTAACTGCGTCCTCGAACATGACACTGCGTAGTCATGTAAATCACAATTCCGGGTGGGTTGCGGCGTGTCTGACTGCTCATATCCGGACATGATCGGTATGATCGTGGTCATGTACGTGGTCAGGGTGCCGAACCGGGGCTCGCCGCCCGCCATCCTGCTGCGGGAAAGCTACCGCGAGGACGGCAAGGTCAAGAACCGGACCCTGGCCAACCTGTCTGCCTGGCCCGAGGCCAAGGTCGAGGCCCTGATCCGGGTGCTGAAGGGCCAGCCGCCGCCCGCCGCGGACCTGGACGGGGCGTTCGAGATCACCCGCAGCCTGCCGCACGGCCACGTCGCCGCCGTCCTGGGCACCGCCCGCCAGCTCGGCCTGGACGAGCTCATCGACCCGGTCCCGTCCCGGCAGCGGGACCTGGTGACCGCGATGGCGGTGGCGCAGGTGATCGCGCCGGACTCCAAGCTGGCCATCGCCCGCGGCCTGCGGGACCAGACCGCGGCCAGCTCGCTGGGCGAGGTCCTCGGGCTGGGGTCTTGTGATGAGGATGACCTGTACGCGGCGATGGACTACCTGCACGGCCGGCAGGAGCAGATCCAGGACGCGCTGGCTGCCCGGCACCTGGCCGGCGGCACCCTGGTGCTGTATGACGTGTCCAGCGCCGCGTCCGGGGGGCGGACCTGCCCGCTGGGCGCCATCGGCCACCCCGAAGACGGAGTCCGCGGCCGGCTCCAGATCGTCTACGGGCTGCTGACCTCCCCCGACGGCATCCCGGTCGCGATCGAGGTCTTCGCCGGCAACACCGGCGACCCGAAGACCGTGGCCGCCCAGGTGACCAAGGTCAAGGACCGGTTCGGCATCACCAAGGTAGTGCTGGCCGGGGACCGGGGCATGCTGACCGCCGCGCGGCTGCGCGAGGATGTCGCCCCCGCTGCCCTGGACTGGATCACCGCGCTGCGCGCCCCGCAGGTTAAGAAGCTGGTCCGCGGCGGGGACTTGCAGCTGACCTTGTTCGATGCCCAGGACCTGGCCGAGATCACCTCCCCGGAGTTCCCCGGCGAGCGGCTGGTGGCCTGCAAGAACCCGTTCCTGGAAGCCGAGCGCGCCCGCAAGCGCGAGAGCCTCCTGAAGGCCACCGAGGCTGACCTGGAGAACATAGCCGCGGCCTGCGCGCGGGCCCGGCGGCCGCTGCGCGGCACGGACAAGATCGCCGTGCGAGTGGACCGGGTGCTGAACCGGCGCAAGGTCGCCAGGCACTTCACCGTCGAGATCACCGACGACAGCATCGGTTACGCCCGCGACCAGGACTCCATCGCCGCCGAGGCTAAGCTCGACGGCATCTACGTGCTGCGCACCAGCGTCGCGCCTGATGACCTGGACAGCGACCAGGTGGTCTCCTCCTACAAGGCGCTCGCCCAGGTCGAGCGGGCCTTCCGCGCGTTCAATACCGACCTGGACATCCGCCCGATCCGGCACCGCACCGAGGACCGGGTCCGGGCGCACGTGTTCTTGCGGATGCTGTCGTACTACATCACCTGGCACATGCAGGCCCGGCTCGCACCAATGCTGTTCACCGACGACGACAAGCCCGCCGCCTCCGCCGCCCGGACCAGCCCGGTCGCCCCAGCCGCCCGCTCCCCGAAGGCCCGGGCCAAAGCCGCCACCAAGCACACCGAAGGCGACCAGCCCGTGCACAGCCTCGCCACCCTGCTCGCCGACCTCGGCACCATCTGCCTGAACACCATCGCCCCCGCCGACCCCGCCACGCCCGGCTTCCGGCTCGTTACCACCCCCACCCCGCTCCAGCGGCACGCCCTCGATCTGCTCGGCGTCAGCCACCGCCTCGGGGTCGCGTAGTCAGCAGCCAGCCCCGAGCATCACGAAAGCCCAGGTAACGGCCAACCACGCGGATCACTAGGGGGAACTACGGGCTAGCAGAGGGAGGACGGCGGCGGCGCCTGTGGCGGCAGTCATGACTGGTCACCAGCGCGGACATCGTGTGCGGTCGTGCGGGTGAGGTCGAATTCGGCGGGACGGCGGTCATATTTGCGCCGTGAGCGGCCTGCGGCATCGGGGGCCCGGGGTCGCTGGCCGGGAGGAACTGCATCACGCTCCTCTCGGGGACACGTCCCTGACACGGTGCGGGACGAGCCGCGTTCGCTACTCTGTTTTTGTGGATTACCAGCCGATGAGCCTGGCTGAGCTGGCTCGCTTCATAGCGGCCGAGCCGGACTTCGACACGCGGTGGCGGCTGGTGGTCGAGTTCCTGAAGGAATATCACCGCGAGGCGGCACGTACGCGTTACAGGCTGCTCACGGATGCGCCGGGACCGACCGGCGATGAGCGCTGGGACGTGCTCTTCGCCGGGCTTGCCGAGCACCTTGCCATGCGAGATGGCGAGGACGCGCCGGCGTGGTCGGCATCCCGCGGGCTGCGGCGCTTCTGGTTCCCGTTCGATACGCCGGGCGCACGCGCGCAGGCACTCGTGCATGCCCCGGCCGCGTTGCGTAGGCGGGGCGTGTTCGTCGCCGACTACGAAATCGACGCCGCGTGAGCGAGCCCTCGCCACTGCTCGACCGCGCGGGCATCGAGGAGGCCTTCCGCCGCCTTGGCGACCGCCTAGCCAGGCGCGGCGTGGTGGCGGATCTTTACGTGTTCGGCGGCGCCGCGATGGCCCTGGCATACGACTCGCGCAGGGCCACCCGGGACGTCGATGCCCTCTTCAAGCCACACGGCATCGTCCTCGAGGAGGCATCGGCCGTGGCCGCCGATCTCGGCCTGCCTCGCTGGTGGCTGAACGAACAGGCCAGCGCTTATGTCGCACCTGGCGGGGACTTGGCGGCCTCCCGGGTATTCGACCATCCCGGCCTGCGTGTCTTCGCTGCCTCGCCCGAGCACCTGCTCGCTATGAAGGCGCTCGCAGCGCGGCCTCGCGACGCGGAAGACATCCGGCAGCTGGCGCAGATGCTCGGCCTGCATACAGTCGATGACGTCCTCGCCTCAGTCCGCGCAGTCTTCCCAGAGGAGGAACCACCAGCGCGGCTCAGGCTCCTTCTGGAGGACATCTTCTCCGGTCGGGATGGATGACGGGCAATACGGAACTGGCATGCAGTCGAAGCAACCTGTGTTGTTATGGCTGACACTGCGGACTGTTCTGGCATTTCCATATAACTCGTTGAGCTGGGAGAACAGCTTCGGTTCACGATTACCGACAACGGATTGGGAAATGACCATGTACCGGCCTTCCTGACAGCGGCCAAACCTAACCTCGTCCACGGTCCTGCGCGGCGCCGGGCAAAGAAAACCCGGCCCACAAGGAGCCGGGTGGTATATGCGATAACTGTACTCGATGTGGTCCGCACTGCCGCGGCCATCAATGCCTGGGCAGGCACAGCGGGCGGCCGTCCTGCCATGCGCGCGGAATCGAACCTGGCAGCCACGGCCACTTCGACCGGTCGCCCCGCTCCTCCTGCTTGCTTCGCGGGTAGCGGGACCTCGACCGGGCTCTCGCCAGGGAACCCGCCGTCGTTGTCCTCGTCGTGCATGACCTTGCTCCACTTCCGGAGCCAGGTGGACAACCTGCGTGGTTATCCCTCCGGTCTGCTGATCGGACCCGTCCGCTTTGAGTGCTAACCGGACACCGAGCAGGGAGCGCGTCGGTAGGCTGCTGCGTGTGTCACCGGTGTCCCGTGGACGTAAGCCCAAGAAGTCTCAGAAGAAGCGGAAGCCACATGCCGCGGTTCCGCGCGATGTCGCCCGCACGCCATCGAAGATGATGCCCGCCGGGCTCGCGGACCTGGCCACGCGGGATCCCACCGACTGGTGGGAGGCGTCGCACGATCACGTGATCGGGCATTCCGCGGCGCTGCGTGACGAGCCTGGGTCACTGGAGCTCGAGCAGGCGACCGCCGAACTGATCGGCGGCGAGCTCCATGCCGCCCTGGGCCGGGAGAAGATGGGTTTCAATATGGGCGGCTGGGCCACGCAACTCGTGGACCGGGCCGCGGGCCGGGTTCGGCGGGATCACGACCTAGACGCGTTGTGGCTGATACACGGCGTGGCGGCGATTGGTTCTTACGGGCTTGGCGACTACGCGGCCGAGCGGGCGGCGAAGGTGGCCGCTTCCCTGCCCTCCGCGCAGCCAGACTGGCTCGGTGCCGTACCAGCGGTGACTGGTGGCATCCAGGTGATCCGGGACTCCTATGGCACGCGCCTTGGCATCATCGCCGGATTCAGCTATCCAGGCCGGGCAGAACCGGTCACGTGGCTGCTGGACATCGATGGGGGTGGCTTCATCACCATCGCAGGGGCCGGGACGTTCGGTTCGCCGGACGATGCCGCCGAGGCATGGCGCGCGGTGGTGGGGCAGAGCGCAGACTCGGCTGTGCCGAGTGCGGTCGATGCCGACGCGCTCATGTTCCTGGCTGCGTGTGTGCAGTCGGATCAGTTCGCCGGGGGCCGCGAATCGCGTTCCCGGATGGACAACTGGTACCGGGCCTACCGACGGCTGGATGACATCGTAAAGGCGCTGTCAGAGCGTGGCATGGAGCTGCCCTGGGAGCGCGCGCGAACCCCGCGGACTCAGCCCGTCAATCCCGCGCCCCTGGTCAGTGAGTTTACCGCCTGGTACACCGGCAGGCGCGGTCAGGCACCGGATGCCGAGATCGTCGAAGAGGTCGCGGGAGAGTGGCTCGACTGCGTCGTGCCCGGTACAGAGCGGCTGATCTCACCGACCAGGACAACGCTCTTCCGCGCTTTGATCGGAGACTGGCGCGAGCCGTACGCCACCCCCGGGGTGGACCTGCTCACGGAATGGGTCCGCTGGCTCGGGGAGGAGTCCGGGCTGCCGGAGGCACTGATCGAGCAGGCTCTGGGAGGCGACTATGGATGATCTGCCGCACATTCTCGTGCGCAGTTCCGTACTCAAGCGCCAGCTGTCGACTTCGCCAAGGAACCGCGCTTCGAGCAGCACCTGACTCCGCTGCTGGCGGGGGCAACCGCGGCCGACGGGAACGCTGGGAGGACACGCGCTCACGGGACAGGCAATGGCCGACCTGGGGACGACGTCGCCTTTGTCAGTACACGCCTGGTGCCTCTCGCGGAAGACTCCTGTGTCTCACGGACGCTCGGCACCTCCCGCTGAAGGTGCAGGCGCAGGCGATCGTGAATGGCGTCATCCCATACATCCCGGCGCTGGGGCGCGACGGCACAACCAGACGGCTCGAGGCCCGGTAACCCCCCCGACGTACCCGGTATGCCGTCAGTCGGCCCAGGTGTCCGGCATGCCGAGTTGCTCGCAGAGCCAGACGGCGAGGCCCGTCGGGTTGTGCACGAGGACCCCGCGCATCCCTGTACGCTTCCAGGCAGGCAGGCCTCACCGTCGGCCTGTTCAGCAGGACAGGCTTCACCGATGATCTGGCAGCCGAAGCGGCCGCCGGCAGAGGCAAGATTCTCCTTCTCACCCCGGACGAGCTCTACGGCCAGTCGTCATAACCAGCGCAGCCCAGAATGTGTGGTTATCGCTGACGCTGCAGACCGCGGCTGCATGCGCAGATATATGCTCTGAGCTGCCGAAACAGCTTACGGGTACTGCCTCGGGCTCAGAGCTTTGCCGGGCTGGGGACGGGCGGTGTGGGCCGCTGAGAGCATGCATATCCCCGGCACCTGCCGCACTTGCCGGCGCGCTGAAGGGGCCGTCGGATCTTAGCCGTGATCATGACAAGTGCCCGGCCCGCCCTGACGATTACACGGAGCCAGATCCGACGATTACACGGAGCCAGATCTGTGGCATCAGCGACCGCGGCGTTTCCGCCGCCGGGGATCCCGCGCGGAGGGGTTCCGGGCGGAGGGGTTCCGGGCGGAGGGGTTCCGGGCGGAGGGGTTCCGGGCGGAGCGCAGCCTGGGCGGCGCGCTGAGGATCGGCGCGGCGACTAGGACCCGGAAGTCCTCTAGCGTTCCGCGTGCCGGATAGCCGGAGTCGCACACGGCGCGGAGCACATCCACCCGCTGGGGGCGGGGCAGCTCTTCGAGCTGTGCCCGCACCGCATCCGGACCCCCGATCTCCAGCAGTTCCAGGATGCTCCCGGCCATCAGCCACGCGGCTTCCTCTGGGCTTACCTCATCGGGGTCGCGATCCCGTTTCTGCACGAGCAGGGCAACCGGGCCCAGCTCCGGGTCTCGCGGCAGGCTGGCCAGCAGTTCGTCTCCCTCCGGTATACCGCCGGCGAGGACGTTCAGCATCGCGGCCTTCCGGCAGAGGAACGGGCAGTCGCGGATCGCCCGGACGAGCGGATCCAGCGAGCCGCCGCGGGCAGCCCGCCAGATTGCGATCTCCTCCGCTGCGGTCGCCGGCGTGTAATGCTGAGCCACCGTGCCGAGCAACTCGGCTGGCGAGGCGCTCGCGAGTTCACCCACGAGCCCCGCCTCCCTGCCTTCAGCGAGCATGCGCTGCCGCATCGCGCGGGTGCCGAGCGGTGTAAGGCTCACCAGGCGCCCGGGTGCCGCCAACTGCTCCCGCAGGGCGGCGGCCCGCTCACCGGTGAACGGCACTACCGCGCCGGATGGCATCGTGACACCCTCGTCCAGGTCTTCAGAGAACACCCCGCTGGCCAGGTCATGAACCGAGGCCACCGCACCAAGAGCTTCGAATGCGTCGAAGATACGCTCCAGGTCGTTATCAACGCGCTTCCGCAGGCCGATCCGCGTGATCGGGCTGAGGGAATCCACCTCGAAGTGAGCCCGGACCGAGTCCCAGACCGATTCCGCGAGCCGGGCCACCGGAACCGGCTCTTCCATGCTGTAGATCGTGGCCAGCACGTCGGGCACTATGACGTCGTAGAGAAGCCGTAGCGGCGAGGGCGGCTCATCCGCCCAGAGCGGACGGCAGACGGCGTCGCCGAGATCAAACGCCGCCTCGAACGCGCGCTGCCAGAGGGCATCCGCGTCGGCGAGCACCGGCCGCGCCTTTGCCACTGGCACCAGACGCGGGCCCTGCCGGCGGACCAGACGTGCCTTCTTCGCCCAGTTCACGATCAGGTCCAGGCCCGGAAGGTCGGGGGCGCTGCGGAAGGCCAGGCCCTCATCCCCGGTTCCGAGCAGCGATATCAGCTCCCTGGCGTCCGCGGGCCTGATGTTCCCGGCCGCCGTGAGCATCCGGCCCTTCGGCCCCAGCCAATCAGCGAAAGCACGCAACTGGCCGGAGACCTTACTGCATCCGGCCGCCGCGGTGAGCTCCTCCGGGGCCGGGAGCCTTACCGGCAGCTGAGCGAATTTCCGCTCCTGGGCCGGTGACGGGCGGCCGAACTGCCGCTCCAGCACGCGCCCCAGCAGTCCCTCGTCAAGCACGACCCGGCCTGCCTGGAGATCGTTCAGGAAGCCGGCCAGCGCCACGGGATCGCCCATGTCCACGCCCTGGGCCTGGGCGGCCATCGCCACCGTCTTCGCCATCCCGTACCGTTGCTGGTCGCTGATCGCGTCGGCGAACTCCCTCGCGGCGGCGTCGATGGCGGACTCGTTCTCCTCGGCGGCGGCGCCCCGCGGATCGCGCAGCCCGTGAGCGTCGAGGTAACGCAGCAGGGAGCGCAGCGTCTCGGGCGCGTCCAGCAGGTCTCCCTCAGGTGCGGTGACCTTTTCCGGGATCCACTCCAGCAGCGCCCGGCGCACCTGCGCCGGGGTCCAGAAGCCCAGCCGCCCGTCCGGGCTGAAGTGCCGCGAATCCAGCAGGGCTCCGGCCAGCGGGAGCGACATGACCAGGCCGTTCGACCCGGCCCAGGCCTCAACCCGCCTGAGCAGCAGGTCACGGGCACCAAGGTAGGTATCGGACTCCTCGATCTCGTAATACGTGCGCACCGCTCAACCCTAGCCACCGGGGCAGCTCCCCAGCGCCGTGTACCACAGATGCCCGGCGGTGCCTGTCAGGAGATCGTCCGTCACCGAGACGTCAGGTGTCCGATCGCTGGCCCCGGAAGGCATCAAGCAGGTCGAGATAGCCTTCGACCGCATCCCACAGCTCGTTCTCCGGGTAGCGGCCGTAGCCACGGTGCTCGCGCCGCCAGTCATGATCCCAGTACTTGTCGCGGACCTCGCGCAGACGAGCCAGCGCCGTGTCTAGGTCTTCCCGGAGCTGCAGCCGCTCATCGGCTGGTTCTGGGATCAGCCGGCTGAGCGACCCGAGGTCTCTCGCTTCCAGCGCCCCGAGTGCCTGCTCGTCGAGGCCGTCATCGACAGACCAGATGCGCACCGGGCCGCGGATGTAGTGATTCCATACCGGATCCAGGTACGACCGCCAGAAGTACAGGAAGCCGCCCTTGCTGAGCCGCAGCTCGTCCGCCAGCCAGTCGGTGCCACCGGGGCCGGTGGCGTGCGCTCTCAGAGCAGACGCTCCGGCCAGGGTGGGATGGGCGTGTTCGCTACTCTGTTGTTGTGAGCTATCAGCCGATGAGCC
>DATIYI010000130.1:0-8466 GCA_035517695.1 Streptosporangiaceae bacterium | reverse complement strand
CCGACCACCAGGAGGTCCAAGTCTCTGGCCAGCGACGTCGCCGGGTTGCCGTACACGAAGTGGGTGCCGAACACCCACGCCTGCTGGTAGGCGCGCTGCGCCAGTTCCGCACCGCTGATGCCACCGGGGAAACCCAGATAGTTCCTGATCCGTGAACTCGTCCCGGCCTGGCCGCCGAACGCCTCCCGCTCCAGCAGCGTGGTGCGCAGGCCTTCTGACGCGTAGACCGCTGCGGCCAGGCCGGCCGGCCCGGCCCCGACGATGACCACGTCATGAATCCCCTCGGCGGGCCGCACGTCCTGCCCCAGCGCCCTGGCCACCTCGGCGTTGGCCGGGTCCACCAGCACGGCCCCGGTACCAAGCGACAGCACCAGCCCCGCGGGTTCGCTCACGCCCAGCCGGCGCAACGCCGCCTGGCCCTCCGGCGAGTCGCTGGGATGAAAGCCGAACGGGACGCTATTGCGGGCCAGCACATCCCGGATCTCGTGGACCCGGGCCGAGGGCTCGTCCCCGATCACCGTCACCATAATCCCCTCGGACCGCCCGCCCTGCTCGCGCCACCACTCCTCCAGCGATCCGGTGATCACCCGGTGGAACTGCTCATCCGGTGACCGCGTCGGCTTTATCAGGTAAAACTCCAGCCAGCCAAGCGCCGCCGCCTCCAGGAACGGCGCGGGCGCCGACATGTCGCCCCAGGTGATCAAAAGCCCGCGCCGGGCGGTGGGAAAGAATTGCCTCACCCGCGCCAGCAATTGCGTCCCGGTCATCCCTGGCATCTGCTGATTGGCCAGCACCAGCGGCACATCAGCCCCCGCCACCTTCAGCTCCGCCAGCCGGGCCAGTGCCACCTCCGCTGACGAACCAGACACAACCTGGTAGTGCAAGCCATACCGCGATTCCAGCTCGAGCGCCAGCGCCCGCAAGCTGGTGTCCTCACCATCAACCACCATTAGCACCGGCTTCGTCATGACGGCCACGTTATGTGCCCTGCTTGCGGGTCATCGCCGCGACAAGCAGGCCGACCACCGGCACCGAGCTGGCAAGCAATGCCGCTTCTGCCGCATTGAGGCACGTCAGGGCCGTGTGAGAGCCGTGGAGGTCCCGAACCAGGATTCGGAACTGCTCGGAGTAGTGGCTGCTGAGATCACGCTCGACGGCGTGAAGCACCCCCACCTCATCGTCCACGGCCATGATGACCGGCTTCCTCACAAAGATCCCCACGCAAGCTCATGGTGGTCTCCCGGAAAATTGATAGCAGGACCTGGTCCCGGCACGGTCAGTGCGCTGATATATAGGCGGAACGCCCATGGCTGGTGACGATCAGGTCACGGACCCGGGTCTGGTTCGGGTCGTGCCCGCCTGCTATCGCCTCGGCGATGTCGGTCTCCGTGATGCACCCGATCGGCTGATCGGAGCGCTGGCCGTCCAGCACGGCAAGGGCGGTCGTCCCGGCGTGCTTCATCAGATATTCCGCTGCGGCCACGTGGTCGTATTGGTCTATGGTCGTCGTGGTGGTGTTCATCGTGGCTCCTTGGCGCAGATCGGTCTGGTCACGGTGCCGATCATTCGCGCCGACGGGCGCTATGCCATCGGCCAGCTGGCCGATGGCAGGGGATGATTGCGGGGTCTGGCTCCTACTCGCGGGCTGGCGCGGCCGGGCCGAGGTCGTGGCCCGCGACCCAGCTCGCGAGCTGCACGCGCGACTCCAGGCCGAGTTTCGCGAGGATGTGCGACACGTGGGTCTTGACCGTCGGCACCGAGATGAACAACGCCGACGCGATCGCCGGGTTCGAGAGCCCGTCGGCTACCAGCCGGGCCACCTCCAGCTCCCGCGCGGACAGCTCAAAGGCGGCGGCACCTGCCCTCCAGCGGCAGCGCGATCAGGTTCCCGAAGCCGCGCCGCGGCAGATAATCCTGCGCAGGGAAGATCTTCCGGCGTGGCCTCGGCCAGGAAATCGTCCACGCCGGACTCATCCGCGATGGACTTGGCGGTCAGCGGGTTATCGCCGGTGATCATAACGGTGCGGATGCGCGATCAGCGTCGCCTTGCGAGTGAGTCAGCCTGATCAGCGGGTAACAGGTGGTCGGCGCGTCCGCGCCGGGCGGGCCTCCCAATGCGGCAGCCCGGCGAGAGGCAGCGCGGCCACCTTCCGCGGATCCCGGCGAACCCTCCTTGACGGCCAAGCCTGGCAACCGCTTCACTAGACGAACGGACGAGAGATGATCTCGTTGCCGTCATGCGCGCCTTAGCGAAAGGGGGTTAGCATGTCGCACATGGGAAAGTCGCACCTCGTCATCATGATGACGGTGGGGGCTGATGACGTGGCCGAAGGAGATCGCATCTTCGCGAGCCACGGCGAGTGGATGAAGGGGCATCCCCGCGAGGGCGACGTGGCGCTGCTGGGCTACACAGTCTCCAAGGCCCCGGAACTGGCGAACCCGATGGACCCGAACTCTGAGCCAACCGGCAAGACGACCTTCGTGATCGATGAGTACTACGAGTCACCGGCCGGCCTCGCCAAGCATTGGCAGGACACGATGAACTGGCCGGAAATGTCCTCCGCCGTGCCGGCCTGGATGGCCAAGGCCGCGGTGGTGACATTGCACAACGGCACAGTTGTCCAAGCACTCTGGTAAGACGCTCGACGCCTGCATTTGCGTCTCCTGCACGGGGTCTGTGCCAGTCCTGGCGTGATGAGCATGACGCGCGCCCCTCGGCCCGCGCCGACCTCCACAGCCGGAACCACCTGGCCGCACCGGCGGCTTGCCTGGCCTGCCATGCCGGGCCGCCCATATCGGCGGATATTGGTTGGCGAGCGCGAGCAAGGCCAACTACAGAGCGTGACGCAAGAACGAACGGCGGCCAACGAGCCGCAGGAAACGAAACCCTGCCGAAATCGGAGTGGCTGCGGAGCCGCCTGATTAGTCTGAGCAATCAGCCAGATCTGCCAGTTCTGGGCGGAATGTGGCTGCCTGACGGCCCGGCGGCGCCTGCCGGGATCCCGCTCATCGGCAGAAGCGGAAGCGGGCAGCCGATGTATGAGTCGGCGTACCCGCCAATCCCAGACCAGGCCGTTGACCGTACGCGCACATAACTGCACGATATTCGCGCCCATGACCGCAGTCAGCCTGCGTTCGAAAGCCGTCCATATCGGCGGCTCAGTGCGCGCAGCTGGCATCCACGATGGTGTCGCGGCCTGGCTCCCCCGTATCGACATGATGATCGGGCCGATCCGAAGTGCATAACTATGCATGATCGCCTGGTCCGGGGATTGCCGGCTTCTGCCGCGACTGACGCGGTGGCTCTGGGTTGCAGGTCAAGGGCGGACGATCCGCACGAGGTATCCGATGAACTGAAGCGCACCAGATTCCGGCCGGGGCCGGAATCTGGTGCCCGCGTCACCGGCCCCACGACCCCCAGACGGGCTACCGGAACATGTGTCGGCTTGCCTCCAGTGTGGGCGTCCCGGTACACCGCGCGATGCCCGTCACCGGCCTGTGCGTGACCGGGCATTGCCAGGGAGCCCGCCATGATGCTCCTCGAGAGCGCCGATGGTCATACCGGTATCAGGGCCGAGAATGGCCGAAATCCATCCTGAGCGTGCCTGAGCGACCGTCCAGGACACCGTCGAGCCGACGATGAATAAGTGATCCGCCGACGTTATTCGAAGCTCTCACACCACCACGAGAAGCAAGCGGCTTGCGAGCGCCGTCGCAGCAGCCAGGCTGTCAAGGAAGAGCTCGCGCGCGACCGGATCATCGCGCAACTCCCACAGCAGAAGGGAGTTCTTCCAGGCGAGGTCGCGGGCGGAGTTGATGGTCCAGTTGGCGACGAGGTTGCCGACCGCCTGCAGGTGGCGATCCACGGCAAGCTCGGGCCCGGACTCGAAAGACTGCCGGACGGACTGCTCCGCCGCGTCCAGCAGCCGGTCCACCTTCTGGTAGTCGGCCAGATGCGTGCCCGCCGCCGGTGAGGTAGCCAGATCGGCGCACGTGCTGACGACTGCCAGCGGCAGGTCGTGGTTGATGTGGGCGTTCATGCCGGCTAAGGCGAACTGGATCGGCTCGATCCCTGTTGCGGCACGCTGGTCGATGAGGGGGCGCCATGCCAGCGGCACCGTCGCCGGCTTGCCTGCGGCGTCGACGGCGTCAAAGTAGAGGTTGGCGAATATCACGTCGAGCTCAGTCATGAAAACGGGATCGGCGTAGAACCCCTGGCCCAGTTCGTTGTCCACCTCCCGGGTCACCTGAAGGTACATGCGGTTGAAACAGGCCAGGCCATCGCCTACCGGAGTCACCGCATCGATCACCTCCATGCGTGTTATCGCTTCGGCGACCGACGTGACCGGTCCGCGCGGGCCTGGCGGACCAGCGGACATGGCGTCACTATAGCGCCGTCGGCGTCCTGAGAATCGAGCTGCGACGCCCGGCACATTCCACCGCACCTTCGCTGTGGGTGTGGGCGACCTGAGCCAGGTCGCAGTTGCGATCCACGGCGAGATCGTATCGAAGGTCACGGCCAACGAGGCAGGACATTTTGAGTAGGCCGCTCGAGACTCCCTGAACCAGTGCCTGACCACGGGTGGGCGGATGACGGTGGTTCGCGGTGCACTGACCCGTGCACATGCAGCCAGGCCGTCGTCCGCGTCCTCACCACTACATCGAGCCTACGGTAGGAGGCCGGGTCGATCAGCCCGTGGCCGTGCCGGATCACGTTCTCGTAGAGGTAATCCGAAACCACTACTGCGAGCAGCGCGGACGACGCCGCGAATTCCTGCTTCAGCGTCGGCGCGTCCAGCAGCCGGAAAGCGTGCACGACAGCCTGCCCAGCCACGCCGTTGTCATCGCGGTGGACTTGGCCGATGTGCACGGCCATCCGCAGCCGGATCTGCGCAGCGCTGCTCGCCATCTTGTTGTGCCGCCGAAGCCCGGCGCTCAGATGCTCGACAAACGAGTGGACGAGGGCACCTGCCGGGACGCCCGGCAGCGCGACGATCAGCACACCATCGCCGCGATCCTCGCGGTAACACCCGTGCCACGCGATGGGAGAAACCCGGAATGCCTCTTCGAGGATCCCGTACAGCGACCTGCGGATGTGGAGCTGGACGTCGTCGTCACGCTGATGATCTCCGAACCCGGCGACGTCCACGCAAGCGATCGTGCAGTTGAATCCCTCACCGGACACCAGCCAGGCCGGCCCCTGCGCTGATCCATCACGTTGACGCTGAGGTTCACCGACTCCGATCTTCCGCGCGTGTTCGTGCCAGGTGCGAGCTTGCGCCCAACCTTCGGGAAACGTCGGGGGAGCATGTTCGTGCTGCAGCGGCCCGTGCAGCATCAGCTGTAGAACCCTCAGGGCGGCCCGACGTTTGGGTGCGGAGCCGAGGACGGCGACGAGCACGACGGCGGCCAAGATGAGGGCGGCCGCCAGAGCAGAAACCGCCAGCACAATCGCCGCCGAGGCACACACCGAAAGAGCTGCGACGGCGCTCGCGACGGCGACGCCGCCTAGCAGCTGACGGAGCCCCGGGCGCGGGGATCGATCCACAACGGAAGACCTCCCCGGTTACTCAGGGAGGCCCGTTTTGAACAGGTGTAGCCCTCCTACCCAATCTCTAAACAGTCCGGTGGTTACGACATCGGACGACCATCGAGACGACCATCGAGTCGACCGGCCGCTCCCCCGCGCCCTGCGGCAACCGAGGGAGTCTGTACGGGCTCGTTTTCTTGACCACCTGGTCGTATAGCCGCCCCGGTTGACGTGCAGGGTCTGTCCGGTGACGCGGCGCGCAGGCGGGCACCTGCCCGTCCGGCGGTCATGATGGGCCATCTGGTCGGGAAATCTAACAACCGGCACCGTCTCGAGGCCTATCAAGGCTGGCAACCCAGAGTCTCTGCGCAGGTGAAACGCCTGCGGGCTATGGCCTCCTTGCTGATTGGGCTTCTTCCACCACATATTCAAGGAAAAGCCGATCTTCGAGGCCACCTCGCTCGGTGCGCTCTCGGCTTCCTCGGCCGCCATCCGACGATATGCACCTGTCGTGTTCTCAGGCACATTCCCGCGTCGCAATTACTGGCCGGGCGATGGCGGGCGGCGCTATCGTCAGGACGTCTGGGTGATGTCGGCGGACGTGATCACGCCTGCAATGACCGTGTAGGTCCCTTCGTATGTCTTGACGGTGCCGTCGTCCTGCGTCGCCACCAGGCCGGCGTCGACGGTGGTCGCGTTGAACTGGCTCTCGGTGGCGAGGGTGATGCTGGCAGTTGTGCCGTAGCCAGCGACCCAGGACGCGTAGGTCTGCCCGTTCTGGGCCGCGATGTTATCCCCACCAACGGCCCAGGCGTCGGCGTAGTCCTGGTTGGTGATGTCCTGGTAGAACTGCGTGACCACGGCATCCGCGTTGGCGAACTGCGGCTGAGCAGGTGCCGGTGCAGGAGCCGGGGCCGCCGGTGTGGCCGTTACGATCTTCGGCCTAGCTGTCTTAGTGACTGTGACCTTCGGAGCCGGCTTAGCCTGGGTCACGGTCACCGTCGGAGCCTGGCTGCTCTGTGCCGCGCTAGTGACCGCGCGAGTGGTGCCACACCCCGCCAGCGCGAGGGCCGCCACGGATGCCGCGACGACGACAGCGATCTTCATTAGGGTTCATCTCTCCCCCACTGGTTGCCAGTCAAGATCCCCTGAATGGAGATCCCCCTTGCTGCAGCGCAGCTCCCACTGGGCATCGAGAGGCGGGAGCTGCCCGCTATCTCCACTGAGCGCTGCCCCCTGATGCCCGGCTAGGGGCCAGACGTCCCTGTCGGTACGCGAATGGTCACCGTATGCAGCAATCGGGCCCACGGTGGTCTCACGGGCAGGGCAGACTTCTGGCACCCCACAGGCTCTACGCTCGGCTGCTGCCAGGTGGCCACGCTACCCCGCACGGTCCTGGTTCTCCCGTAAAAAAAGCCCGGATACCAGACCAGACCGGCACGGCCGTATCCTCGGGGAACCGGCGGTCGTTCTCGTAAGCCGTTTCGCCCTCGCTGCCAGATATGTCTTGAAGCAAGTACCGGGAACACACACTGCTGGTTCAGCTAGCGTCAACGAAACCGGCCCGCCCGAGCCCGGACTTCCGCAGATGATGGGCACAAGGTGAGACGAAATTGGTCTCTGAGCTGGGGATCCGGCATGAAGGCGTGTTCGGGTCGTGTTACTACAAGGCCTGGGCCAAGCTGGCCTGTCAAGCTGGTGCTGGGAGCGTGAAGTCGAGGAACTTCGGTGGTTCGCGCAGGTCAAGAGCGCGCAGGATGGTCTGCTGGCCGGAGTGGCCGCGGAGCGCTGGGCGACGCGGCCGTTGGCGGTGGCGAGGGTGACCAGGTGCATGCGGTCGAGTTCGTGCGCAAGGTTCACTCAAACATGTACCTCCGCACATGCCGAGGCCCGGTACCCCAACGAGCACCGGGCCTCTCTGTTCGCCGGTCAGCCTGGGCGGCGCCAGGTCATCCCGCTGCCCTCAGCCGGCCTCAGTCATGCTTGCCCTTCCTTTCCCGCTTCTCGTCGAACCGGTCGATGAACGGCTCGATGACAGCCCAGACCGCAATACCGGCGAGCACCAGGGGCCTCCTTGGGTGAGTCAGACTGGTATCCGGCTGAACGTCCCCCGGAGTAACCGTTGAGCGGCTCGCGCTCGAACCTCCGGTGGCCACCGATGTAGTACCAGCCCTGCATGTGCGTGTAGTACCGGCGCCCGTGGTGCCAGGCGATACCGTACAACTCGATGGTTGTCTGGCCTTCGTTGTAGTACGGGCAGGCTGGCCCTGGCGGCTCGCATGTCATGAGCAGGATGGTGCCGGCCCTTCGCCCACGAGTTGTTCCAGACCTGCCAGTGAATGCCGCCGATTTTCTCGGTGCCGTCCTCAACCACCCAGATGGTCGATGGATGCGCCGCCGCCTGGGCGGGCATTGCCGTCACTGCTGTGCCACCGAGCACGCTAGCCGCGAGCATGAGCGCGGTGATGATGCGTTTCATGACCTACCACATAACCCTGTTAGTAATAGGCGTGACCGTCGTAACCATCTTCGAGAAGTACCTGGGGTGCCCGTGCGTCTTGACGCTGCCGAGTGAGACGCTTGCTTAGTAGTGGCTGTACTTGCCCACCGCGCTGCAATACGGCTTGCAGTTGTTGACGTTCAGCGTCCCCTGTCCGTATGCGTGTAAGTATTCGGTGATCCCGTCGCGCTGACGCGACATGCGGGTGCGGTGCTGGACACAGACCGTGGCGGTGGTCCAGCCTTGGCGTGATGGTCGCGCCAGCTTGTTCCCGGGCTGCCTCGGAGGAGGCGGTGTTCTGGCGTTCCTGCGCGCAGCTGCTAGAGGCCGAGAACGCGCGGCTGGCGGCAGAGAACACGACCTTGGCGGGGACGGTTGCCGCGCAGCGCGAGCAGCTGGCCGCGCTGAAGCAGCGGGTGGTGACGCTGAGCCGGAT
>DATIYI010000129.1:0-2928 GCA_035517695.1 Streptosporangiaceae bacterium | reverse complement strand
CATGGCCGCATTCGCCCCCGAGCACGAGAACCCGCTGTTCCACAGCTATCTGTGGCGGCTCAACATCGGCGCCGGGCACCAGGGCAACGGTTACGGGCGGTTCGCAGTCGAAGAACTGTGGCAAGAAGCTGTACGGCGCGGGCACCACCGGCTGACGGTCTCTTACCACGCGGGCCAGCATGGCCCGGAGGCCTTCTACCGGCGCTTGGGCTTCCATCCCACCGGTGAGTACAACGAGGGCGAAACAGTAGCTGAGCGGCTCCTCGCCGCCAGATGAGATAGGCCGGATGCGAGCCGCGGGCCGGTCAGGCCTCCGGCCGCGGATGGCCGCCGGCCAAGGGTTGCCCGGCCGGCACGCCCGGGCGGGAGGGTAGGAAGAGGCCGTGCATGATCAGGAAGGTCATCATGATCACGATGGACGCGGTCAGCTACTGGAGCCCGGCGCGGACGGATGTGATGCGCTGCGTGTTGAAGCCGAGCCAGTGCATCCGGCCCACGTAGCGCGCGTGCTCAACCTTGAGGCAGCGGTCCATGATCACCGTCACGCCGCCGTCCTCGGCGATCCGCGCGCCCTCCTCGTTGATGACGCCGAACTGGCACCACAAGGCGCCGGCATGGATCGCCACAGCCTCCCGTGCGATCCCCGGCAGGGCATCCGGCGCGCGGAAGACGTTCACAACGTCCACCGGCACCGGTATGTCCAGCAGGCTCGCGTAGCACGTCTCTCCGAAGATCTCCGTCTCGCGGGGGTTCACCGGGATCACGCGGTAGCCGTGCCGCTTGAGGTAGTAGCCAACGAAGTTGCTGGCCCGCAGCTCGTTGCCCGACAGGCCCACGATCGCGATCGTCGCTGCGGTGTGGAGCACGCGCTGGATCGCCAACGGGTTCTGGTACCGCCCGAGATCGATCATGCCGTCGCTACCTTCTTCCCACTGTCGCGGCGACCCGCGCGAAACCCTGCTCCAGATCCCAGAGCAGATCGTCGACGGACTCCGTGCCGACCGACAGCCGCACCGTCCCTGGCCCGACGCCGGCCGCCCGCAGCTCGTCGTCGCCCAGCTGGCGGTGCGTCGTGCTGGCGGGGTGGATGATCAGGCTCTTCGCGTCCCCGACGTTCGCCAGGTGGGACCAGAGCGCCACCCCGCCGATGAGGCCCTGCCCCCCGGCCCGGCCACCGGCGCAGTCGAACGAGAACACCGCACCGGCACCGCGCGGCAGGTACTTCTCCACGAGTGGCCGGTACCTGCTACCGGGCAGGCCGGGATAGGTCACATTCGACGCCAGCTCGTGCGACTCCAGGAACGCCGCGACCGCCAGCGCGTTGTCGACGTGGCGCTCCATCCGCAGCGACAGCGTCTCGAGCCCCTGCAGGAACAAGAAGGCGTTGAACGGCGCGAGCGCCGCGCCGAGATCGCGCAGGGTCTCGGCCCGGAGCTTCATCAGGTAGCCGTACGTCCCGAACGTCTCGTGGAACTGCAGGCCGTGGTAGGCCGGGGACGGATCCGCGACCACGGGAAACCGCCCGTTGGACCAGTCGAACGTGCCGGCCTCGACGACGACGCCGCCGATGCTCGTGCCGTGGCCGCCGATGAACTTGGTCGCCGAGTGGATCACGATGTCGGCGCCCCATTCGATCGGGCGGCACAGGTACGGCGTCGCGAACGTGTTGTCCACGATGAGCGGCAGCTCATGCTCGTGGGCGATGGCCGCCACGGTCTCGATATCCAGCACGTTCCCGGCCGGGTTGCCGATCGTCTCGCCGAAGAACGCCTTCGTGTTGCCACGGACCGCCTTCCGCCACGCGCCCGGGTCGTCAGGATCGACCCACGTCAGCTCCACGCTCATCTTGCGCAGCCAGTGCTTGAACTGGTTCACCGTCCCGCCGTAGAGCGCCGAGGACGAGACGACGTGGTCGCCCGGCTGCAGCAGCGTGAACAGCGCGCCTGCCTGCGCGGCGATCCCGCTGGCGAACGCCACCGCCCCGCAGCCGCCCTCGAGGTTCGCCACCCGCTCCTCGAACACAGCGACGGTCGGGTTCATGATGCGCGAGTACGTGTTCCCGTACTCCTGCAGGTTGAAGTACGCCGCCGCTGATTCCGGGTCCTCGAAGACGTAGCTCGTCGTCTGGAAGATCGGCACCGCGCGCGCGCCCGTGTTCGGGTCGGGCCGCTGCCCGGCGTGCAACTGCCGTGTCTCGAACCCAAACGTGCGGTCTTCCTCGGCCCGGAAGGGATTGTCGGTCACCAAGGCCCCTTCCCCGACATCATCGGCCCGCCCCGCCTTCGGCCAGGCTGTGCTTGCTCAGGAACCGGCGGATGATCGGCGTCTGCCGCGCTTCCTCGAGCAGGAAGCAGTCGTGCCCGTACGGCGCCTCGATCACATGGAACTCGGCCGGCCTGCCGGCCGCGCGGAGCGCGTCGGCGACCTCTCCCGACGCAGACGGCGGGTACAGCCAGTCGGAACTGAACGCGATCAGCAGCGTGCGCGCCGAAACGTCTTCGAGTGCCCGCGCGAGCGATCCGCCGCCGTACTGCCGTGCGAGATCGAAATAGGTGAGCGCCCGCGAGGTGTACAGATAGGTGTTGGCGTCGAAGCGCTTGACGAACGAGTCGGCCTGATGCCGCAGGTAGCTCTCGACCTCGAATTCCGGTTCGGTGATCGTGTAGCGGATGTCGTCAGCGAACTGCAGCCGCCGCCCGAACTTGTCGCCCAGCGCCAGTGCCGACAGGTACGTGACGTGGCCGACCATCCGCGCCACACCCATGCCGGCCTCGGGCGTGCGGCCCGTGCCGTAGTAGTGGCCGCCCTGCCAGGCCGGATCGCGCATGATCGCGTCACGTGCGATCGAGTTCCAGGCCACGCCCTGCGGGTGGAGGGCGTGCGTGCTGGCGATCGCCACGACGGCATCGACCTGGTCAGGAAACAGGA
>DATIYI010000128.1:0-4790 GCA_035517695.1 Streptosporangiaceae bacterium | reverse complement strand
CGGGACGTGGCCGGGCAGTAGAGGTTCCCGTTGGCGATGATGGCACCGTGGTGAGTGCCTTTCGGGCCGCGGTCGTGGGGGTGCAGGTCCTGGACGAGCTGGGCGCCGGCGGCGCGGAGCGGCAGTGCCCAGGCATCGGCGTCGCGGTGGGCGTAGCCGGAATCGTCGAGGATGTCGCCGAGCTGAGGATTCCGAGCGAATCCGATCACCTGTTCCGATCGAATCCGATCGCTGATTCCGGGGTTTCCGATCACCTGGCGGGGGCCGGCGTGTCGTAACGCGGCGGGCGCTGGGGGCGCTGGAACGCTGCCTCGGACATTTGTCCCGAGTCCGAGAGTTGGCGCCGATGCCGCGACCCCGTATCGACATGCGCAAGATCCGCGAAGTTCTCAGGCTGGCTCTGGGTGAGGAGCTGAGCCGCCGTCAGGCCAGCGCCGCGTCCGGGGTGCCGCTGACCACGGTGAACGACTACCTGCGCCGGGCGGCGGCGGCGGGATTGAAGTGGCCGCTGCCGGGTGATCTTGATGACGGCGGGCTGGAGGCGCTGCTGTACCCGCCGGCGGCCCCGTCGGTGGTGTCGCGGCCGGTTCCGGATTGGGACCGGGTGCATAAGGAGCTGCGGCGCAAGGGCGTGACGCTGCAGCTGCTGTGGGTGGAGTACCGGGAGGCCTGCCCGGACGGGTACGGCTACAGCCAGTTCGCCAACTTGTACCGGCAATGGCGCGGCACCGTCGATGTGACGATGCGCCAGGCGCATGTGGCCGGGGAGAAGCTGTTCGTCGACTTCCCCGGCGACACGGTCCCGATCTGGGACCGGGCGACCGGCGAGATCGCCCTGCGCGCCGAGCTGTTTGTCGCGGTCATGGGCGCCTCGAACTGGCTGTATGCCGAGGCGTTCCCCTCGCAGGAGCTGCTGTACTGGGTGACCGCGCACGTGCACTGCTTCGAGGCGCTGGGTGGCTGCCCGGCGATCGTGGTGTGCGACAACCTTCGCTCCGGCGTGACAAGGCCGCACCGGTATGAGCCGGACGTCAACGCGACCTTCGCCGAGATGGCCGCCCATTACGGTGTCGCGGTTATCCCGGCGCGGGCCTATAAGCCCCGGGAGTATCCCGAGTATTTGGTTATCCCGGGGATTGTCGATCGTTGCTGGTCGGCTTGGGTGCGGCCGCCGGATTCTCGGGATAACACCGGGTAGGTCTACGGTGCTCGCCTCTGTTGGTTCTCTTCGAGAGGCGGGCTTGGCAATGGGTGTTTCGGTCGGCAAGGTGATCGCCCGGGCGGACGTGGCGATGGACGAGTTTGGGCATGCTCCATCGACTCGGATGCAGTACCGGTGGGCGTGGTCGCGGTTCGATACGTTCTGCCGTGCACGGGATGTCGTCGTGTTCTCCGATGAGATGGCGGTCTTGTTTCTGGACTTCGTGACCGACGAGTTCCGGGCGGGACGGTTCAAGCAGTGGAAATACAAGCTTCTGCGCAAGGGCGTGCTGGTGCTGCGCGAGGTGGCAGCGACCGGGTCCTACACGTGGTCGGTGGCTCGGACCGCGGAGATCAACGACGTGCTGGACCCGAAGGTCCGGCAGGTTCAGCAGCGGTTCGAAACATGGCTGAGGGGCCGATCGTTGGCTCCTGCAACGGCGGATCTGTATGCGACAATCTCGCGGGCGGTATTGGGCTGGCTGCCCCAGCACGGCGTGGTCGACGTGCGGAAACTCTCCGCCGCGGACGTGTCCGCGGCGGTGGTATTCCTCGGCAGCAGTTACCGGCCGGGCAGCATGCGCACCGTGCTGACCGCGTTGCGGGTGTGGTGCCGCTTCATCGAAACAGACGGTGGACGCTCGGGGCTTTGGCGGGCGGTGCCGTCGCATGCGGCCAGGACGACTCGACCAGCGGCGGTGCTGACGGCCGCCGACGTGGACCGGTTGCTGGTCACACCGGATACGGCCACACCAACTGGCCGGCGGGATCGAGCGATCTTGTTGCTGGCGGCCCGCACCGGGCTGCGACCCAGCGACATCGCAGGCCTGCGGCTGGGCGACATCGATTGGCGCGCAGGCCGGATCACGGTCACCCAGCACAAGACCGGTGTGTTGGTGACGCTGCCGCTGTTGGCCGATGTCGGTGCGGCGATCGCCGGCTACCTGCTCGACGGCCGACCGGCCGATGCCCGCGGTGATCGCGTGTTCGTCCGCGCTCAGGCCCCGCACGTCGCATTGGCCTCGTCGGATCTGCATTACGTGGCGGCGCGCGCGTTCGCCCGCAGCGGTGTCACCGCGCACGGCGGCGCGGGCCACGGAATGCGCGTACTGCGCGCATCACTGGCGACCAGGATGCTCCAAGCTGACACGCCGCTGCCGGTGATCGCCGGGACACTCGGCCACCGGGGAATCGACTCGGCGAAGCACTATCTCGCCGCCGACGAGGAACGCCTGCGGGCGTGCTGTCTGGACTTCACCGGTATCGCACCGCGGGTGGCGCGGCCATGACCGGCCTGGTCAGCGGCCTGGCGCCGCACATCGAGAGCCTGCTGGCCGTCAAGCATGCCCTGGGTCTGCCCTACACGACCTCCGGGCGGCACCTGCAAGTGTTCGACGCGATGTGCGCCGAACACTATCCCGAGCAGGCCGAGCTGACCAGGCCGATGGCGATGGCCTGGGCGAAGGCCCGGGCGGGTGAGCACGTCAACGGTCAGATGCGAAGGATCACCCCGGTGCGGCAACTGGCCAGACACATGGCGATGTTGGGTGTGCAGGCGTATGTGATCCCTGCCGGCATCCCGGGCCGGCAGGTGCGCTACTGCCCGCACGTCTACACCCCTGTCGAGCTTCGGGCGATCTTCGATGCCGCCGACCAGATCCGCGCGACTCCGTTCGGTGGCCGGCGGGAGTTGATCATCCCGGCGATATTCCGGATGATCTACTGCCTGGGCCTGCGGCCCGGCGAGGCCCGCCGGCTCCGCCGCGCCGACGTGGACCTTGCCGGCGGCGCCGTCTACATCCGCGAGTCGAAAGGGCACAAGGACCGGCGGGTATTCCTGTCGGCGGATCTGCACGAATACCTGCGTGGCTACGACACGGCCATCGACGCGGTGCATCCCCGGCGGGTCGTGTTCTTCCCGAACCGGGCCGGGGATACCTACAGCGCGGCGACCATCGACTACTGGTTCGGCCAGCTACTCCACGCCGCTGGCATCGACCCGGTATCCGGGCCGGCTCCGCGGGTCTACGACCTACGGCACGCGCACGTAGTCGAGACGATCAACCGGTGCGCCCGGGCCGGCCATGACCCGCAGGCATTGATCGCCTACCTGAGCCTGCACCTGGGGCATGCCAACACCGCCGACACCTGGTATTACTTCCACCTCGCCGCCGATTTCCACCCCGATCTGCGCGTGATGGCCAACACCGGGATCGAGCCGATGCTGCCGGAGGCCGGCCATGGCATCGGATGACTTCTTCCGCCTGATCCGCGCCTGGCTCACGGTCTATCTGCCCCGCTCGCGCCGCCTGAGCCCGCACACGATCCGCTCCTACAAGACCGCGCTGAACCTGCTGCTGACCTACCTGCGCCACACCCGCGGACTCGGCCTGGAACAGGTCGGCTTCGACCAGGTCGACCGGGCTGCCGTCACCGGATTCACCCTGTGGCTCACCGAGACGAAACAGGCCAGCCCCGCGACGGTGAACCAGCGCCTCGCGGCGATCAAATCGTTCATGGCCTTCTGCGCCGGCGAAGACCCTGCCCTGATCGCGCTCTGGCTGCAGGTCAAACAAGCCCGCCCGGCCTGCGTCCCGGCCCGGGCGCCGGACGCGTTGGCCATGCCAGCCGTCGAAGCGCTGATCGCCGCGCCGGGCCAAAACACCCGCCGCGGCATCCGCGACACCACACTGATCCTGCTGATCTTCGACGCGGCCGCCCGCGTCCAGGAAGTCCTCGACCTGACCGTCGGAGACGTCAACACCACCCCGCGCCGCGGCACCCTGACCATCACCGGCAAGGGACAAAAGACCAGGATCGTGCCGATCATGGACAAGACCGGCCGTCACCTCGACCAATACATCGATCTGTTCCACCCGGGCAGACCCGCACCGGATGCGCTGCTGTTCTACACCACCCGCGCCGGGCAGCACCAAAAGATGAGCCAGGACAACGTGTCCTACCTGCTCAACAAACACGCCACCACAGCACGTCCGGGCTGCCCCGAACTACCAGAGCATGTTCATGCCCATCAGTTGCGTCACGCCCGCGCGATGCAGATGCTTCGGGCCGGGGTGCCGCTACCACACATCAAAGAATTCCTCGGTCACGCCGACATCACCACCACCAGCATCTACGCCACGGCAGACAACCAGATGGTGCGTGATGCCGTCCAGCGGGCCGCAAGCAGCACACCCGAACCCGTCCCCATCTGGAAAGGAGACGACGAGATGATCCTCCAACTCGCCGCACTGACATAGTTATCCCGAGAATCCGGCGGCCGCACCCACGCCGACCAGCAACGATCGACAATCCTCGGGATAACCAAATACTCGGGATACTCGCGCGGCTTGCGCACCCGGGCAGGCACGACCGCTACCCCGTAGTGGTCGGCCATCTGCCGGTAACGGCCGGTGACGAACCGGGCGGCGTCGCCCCTGGCCTTGCGGTGCGTCGCGGTGGTCGCATTGTCGGGGACCAGGATCTGCACGGCCCCGCCTGCGAACTCGAACGCGGCAACGTGCGCGGCGATCCACGCTTCCATCCGCGTGTCGGTGAACGCACGGCAGAACACGTAACCCGAGAACGGC
>DATIYI010000127.1:0-34129 GCA_035517695.1 Streptosporangiaceae bacterium | reverse complement strand
GCCGTGCCAGCAGACCGATTGTCGGCGGCCGTGCCAGCAGACCGATTGTCGGCGGCCGTGCCAGCAGACCGATTGTCGGCGGCCGTGCCAGCAGACCGATTGTCGCCGGCCGTGCCAGCAGACCGATTGTCGCCGGCCGCGCCAGCAGACCGATTGTCGCCGGCCGCGCCGTGCGCTGCTCGCCAACTTTCCATACCCGACTCCTTCCCCCTGGACCATCCTCGCCCATCGCTTGATCGGGATCACCTGGCGCCCGGCCTCCTCGCCGCTGTGGCCTCCCTGATTCGCCCCGCCACGCCGGACGCCGACGGCGTGGAACATACGGGTAGGCGCCTGTGCCAGGTGGTGCGCCGGAGCTACTGGCGGCGACACCGGCACTGAGTGGGTGAGGTGACTTGTGCCGGAGATCGAGACGCGTTCCCGCGTGGGTGCCGATACCACGCTCGCCATCGAGCGGCATGTAGTGGTCGAGACCGATCCCGAGCGGGCTGGCCGATCGATTGGTCGACGCTCTCGTAGCCTGGGGTGACGCCGGTTCTAACGCAGCTGTCATTTCACGGCAGCTGCAGGCCGGAGCTGACCATGTCGCCATCTCGGTTACTTCTGACGCGCCACAAGCCCAGTCGGTCGGCTAATGGCGCCAACTGGCGGAGCGACTCATCGCCGCATAACCGTTTTTCACCGCGGGTCTGCGAGCGCCGGGGTGCTGCCTCGTTCCCGTGCCGCTGCGCTGAGTACGTTGGAGCCGTTCGCCGTAGAGTTGATCAAGCTCGTGCCCGAGTTGGCGCTGTGGCTACCCGAGGTCACGCCTACCCAGCCGTTGGATCCCGAGCAGGAGAAGCGGCGTCTGTCCAGCACGCTCGAGGTTCCCGGTCACCGAACGCCGCCGTTGCTCCAGGCGCCGGCTGCCATAGGCCTGGAAGCCCGTGCGAACGGAAGCTGACGGGGATATAGCGTCGGACCCGTTTGGCGGATCACGCAACGTGGTTGGTCTGCAGCCCCGGGCCGCCGAACGCCTCGTCGACCACCCGGCGGGCCCAGCGCATCCGCGCCACCGCGATCTCCGGGTGGTCGCCGAACTCCTGCGCCACCTGTCCGGCGCAGCCCCGGCGGCCGAACTCGCGAACAGCCCCAGCGATGGCCTCAAGGACTTGCTCGACGCTGGGTTCGTCCGACCGTCGCAACGCCGACACGAACAGGGCCGCGGCTCTGTCGGCATTGATGCTGAGGTGGTGCCTTGTTGGCCGCATCGTGGGCCTCCTCGAGCTGTCGCTACCTCGACTACACCATGGGGGTACGACACATTTCGGGCCCGAAGTTCATGCCGACTGTCATCATCCACCCGGGGCTCTCCGCGGAGCAGCCGGATGATCTCGCAGACCTGCTCGAGCTGATCGAGCTGCGACTTGAAGCCTGCGACCCCGATCCTGGTGACCAGGTGGCGTGCCCGGCTGTGAGACAACAAGTGTTGTGAGATTCGAGTGTTGTGAGAGTTCGAGTGTCTGTGCGACCTTGGAGTTGTCCGTGAGACTCGATTGTCTGATGGGCTTGTCGCGGCGGACGAGACTGGGCGGCGGATGAGACTGAAGTGTGCGTGCCGCCAGTTGTCAAAGGGTTCGCGTTGGTCCGGCCGGGCCTGGGGCCGATAAATGATGGCCCCTCGTGTGCGATATCTGGGACACACGATCGGCCATCATGTGTCACGGGCCGCAGCTGATCTTGACGCTATTGAGGGACGGAATGAGCCCGACTGGGTGGGCCGCACGAGGGGGAGGTCATCGGTGAACACGTCACGACAGCCCGCGGATGCCATGCCGCCAGATCCTGTCCCGGGCGCCACGGTCCCGGGCGCGACGGTCCCGGGCGCGACGGTCCCGGGCGCCACGGTCCCGGATGCCACGGGCCCAGGCACCACGGGCCCGGGTACCACGGCAGCGAGCGCCGCCGCAGCGGGCGGCGCTCATCCGCTCGACCCGCTGACCGCCGAGGAGTTCAGGCAGGTTGCCGGGATCCTTCGGCGTGACCGGGGGGTCGGCGCACGCTGGCGGTTCGCCTCGATCGAGCTCAAGGAGCCCGACAAGCACGCTGGCCACACCGATCACGCTAGCCACGCCAGCGAGGCCAGCGACGCCAGGGAGGCCAGTGGGACAAATGGGATCAGCGAGGGCGGTCACGCCAGCCAGGAGAGCGAGGCCAGCGAGCCCCACAAGCACGCTGGCCACGCCAGTCACGCCAGCGAGGCCAGCCCGGCCGAGGTGCCGGCCCGCCGTGAGGCGTTTGCCACGTGCTGGAATCGCGACGACGGCCAGGCGTACCGCGCCGTCGTATCGCTGGCCGACGGCACCGTCACTGCCTGGGAGCATCTGCCCGGCCAGCACCCGAACATGACGCTCGACGAGTGGCACGAGTGCGACGAGATGCTGCGCGCGCATCCGCTGCTGGCCGCGGCGCTCGCCCGGCGCGGGATCACCGATCACACGCGCGTCCTCACCGACGTCTGGGCCTACGGCGCCGCTCTGGTTCCGCCGCGCTATCGCGGCCTACGGCTGGGTTGGGCAGATGTGTGGTACCGCGGCAGCGACGACGGTAACCCGTACGCGCACAACGTCAGCGGACTGCATCCCATCGTGGACCTCAACCGGATGACGGTGCTCGAGATCGAGGACAACCTCCGCCCCACGGCTCCCGGCGACCAGCCCGACGTCAAGGGTGAGTACTTGGCCAAGCTAATCCCGCTGCCGCTGCGGGAGGTGAAGCCGCTGCATATCAGCCAGCCAGAAGGAGTCTCGTTCATCCTCGACGGCCGCCTGCTGTCGTGGCAGAACTGGCAAATCAGGCTCGGCTTCAACTACCGGGAGGGCCTGGTCCTGTATGACGTCGGGTTCTGCGATGCGGGCCGTCTCCGGCCGATCGCGCACCGGCTGTCGTTCGCGGAGATGGTCGTGCCCTACCGGGATGCGACCACCGATCACTACCGCAGGACCGCGTTCGACATCGGCGAGTGGGGACTGGGCTTCATGACAACCTCGCTCGAACGTGGCTGCGACTGCCTGGGCGAGATCACCTACCTCGACGCGGTGGTGCACGACTCGAGCGGCGAGCCGCACGTCATCCCCCATGCCATCTGCATCCATGAGGAGGACAACGGGATCCTGTGGAAGCACGTTGATCACGCGTTCGGCGCGCAAGTGCGGCGCGCGCGGCGGCTCATCGTATCGTTCCACGTCACCGTCGCGAACTACGAGTACCTTATTTACTGGCGTTTCTACCAGGACGGCAACATCGAATGCGAGGTGCGCGCCACCGGGCTCATGGTCACCTCGAACTTTCCCGAGGGCCGCCAGCCGCCGTTCGGCACACTCGTGGACGAGCGTACCTACGCGCCTTTCCACCAGCATTTCATCGTGGCTCGCCTTGATCTTGACGTGGACGGGTACGCAAACACGGTCCACGCGGTTGATTCGCAGGCGTCTCCCGCGGATGACGACGACCCGTACGGACTTGGCCTGGTGATCCGCGAGACGCCGCTTCGCACCGAGGCGGAGGGCAAGCAGGACTATAACTGGCACACGCAGCGGGGGTGGAAGGTCGTCAACAACAACGTCCGCAACGGGCTCGGCACCCCGGTCGGGTACAAGCTGGTTCCTGGCGGGTCCTTCCCGCCGATGCTGAACAACTCCTCTCCTGTGCTGCGGCGGGCCCGGGTCATCGAACATACGCTCTGGATCACGCCCTACCAGCAGGACGAGCGATGGCCCTGCGGCGACTTTCCAAATCTCAGCGACCGGGACGCTGGGCTGCCGACGTGGACCGCGCGGAACCGGTCAATCGACAACACCGACGTGGTGCTGTGGTATGTGTTCGGCATTCACCACATCACCCGGCCGGAAGACTGACCGGTCATGCCGGTCGACACGGTCTCGTTCTGGCTCAAGCCGTTCGGGTTCTTCGACCGCAACCCGACGCTGGACGTACCGCCGAGCCAGGCCGAATGCCACGACTTAATGCCCCGACTAGATGCCACTGCCGCGAGCTACTGGATGCCACGGCCACGGCTAGCGGGTTACGGCGAGCCTTCGAGCTCGACGTTATGCACGCTTGCCTCGAAGGTCCCGGCCCGATCTCGCGGCAGCCTGGTGAACCAGATGAGCATGTAACGCCCGCGCGCTGCGGTGGTGAACCGCAGGCGCACCACCCCGCCCGCGTCGGCCGCGTGCGCGACGGGCCGCAGGTCTGCCAGCGCGCGTGTGGCGCCGACGCGAAACTGGAAGCGGGCGCCGTGCACGCTGCCGAGGGTGATCCGCGCCCCGTGACCGCCACCCGCCGGCCCATGTCAAGGACCAGGCCGGTGCCTGGATAGAGGTTGCCGAAGCGGGCTGATGTATACCAGTCGGTGTGCCAGGCCGTGGTGAGACTTCTGTCGATCGCTTTGGAAGCGAGCTGGGGGTTGTCGCCCCGGCCGACGCCGGCCGGACCGACCGCCGTGGCGCTGACCGGGATCAGTGTTCGCAGGGCTGGGCGCGCGGAGGCGGCGGGGGAGTGCGCAGGGACGGCGGTGCGCGGGAGGACAACGGCGGTTGCAGGGCGGTTCGGGCCGAGGCTCAGCGTGATCGGCTGCGCCGCCGAGCCCGGCGGCATCGGGTCCTTACCGTCCACGGTCAGCCGGATGCTGCCCGGGTAACCCAGGGTCATGTCCACCGCACGGGTGAACGTCCAGCTCTTGGATGCTCCGGCGGGGAGATACGACCGGAACAGGTACAGGCCCTGTGGCGTGATGAAGTCAACCCAGCAGTCGCGGACGGCGGTGAGCTCGACAATTGTCCCGTGCGCGTAGGGGTGCGCGGCCTGGTCGGTCGTCGGCGCCGGGTTCAGCCGCGCGCCCTGCACCGCGGTGCGGCACCGGCTGAGCCCGTGCCGACGATGCGGCGCTTGTCGCATGGTCCGAGCCTGAGAAGAAGTAGTACGCGACGAAACCGAGCGCCCCCACGAGCCCTAGTGCCACGGCCCACTGCGACCGGCGCCGTCCGTGCCTCCCGGTCGGCGTGGTCGGCGGTAACACATCCGCCGCCGCGATCTCCTGCGGCGCCAGATGGGTCGCGTCGTACTCCCGGATCAACGGCACGGGATCGGCGCCGACGGCCTTGGCGATGCTGCGGATGTGGCCCCGAGCGTAAAAGTCGCCGCCGCACCCGGCGTAGTCGTCGTTCTCTATCGCCCGGATTATTGGGTCCCTGATGGGGGTCCGCTGGCTGACCTGGGTAACGGTGAGGCCGACCTGGCACCGAGACGCTGCCAGGGCGTCGCCGATGCTCACGCGTCGCCTCCGGATGATTCGGTCAGCTCGACAGGTTCCGATCGCACCAGAAATACCCGATGACCGCGCAACCAACCCGGCGGCCAAAGCGGAGCGGCCCCCGCGTGAGCCGTTTGGCTTCATTGTCCTGACGTGAATCGGCGGATTCTCAGCCAGCAGCGGGCGGGCCGTTACCCTCTGCGGGGGATCCCGTCGTCCTCCCGGGCCAATACAGTCCTAACGGCTGCCGCGGGCGTGACACGGCCTGTCACCAGCCGCCCGGGCGGCTGCCCGGTCAGGAGAGCACCCGCCGCCTGAAGTTGCGCAACCCGATCGCCAGGAACACGACACCGAATGCGATCACCACCGGATAGATAACGTAGAGGTGCATGTGCGGTGCCAGGGTGAACGCGGCCCGCATCCCCTCGTTCACATAGATGAGCGGGTTGATCAGCACGATCGTCTGAAGCCAGTGCCAGCCGCCGACCGTTACGGGCGCGAGCCTGGTCCACGCGTAGTACGTGCCGCCGAGGAAGGTGATCGGCAGGATGATGAAGCCGAACATCAACCCGATGTTCCTTGGCTCGAAACTGGTACCCAAGACGAGTCCGAGGCCGGCCATCGCGATGCACGCGAGCGGTACGAAGGTCACGATGATCCACCAGTGCAGCGTCAGGTGGGCGTGCACGCCAGGCGCGTGCACGACAGAAGCCATCGGCAGCACGATGATCGCGGAGAGCACTCCCTGGGCGGCACCGGAAAGCACCTTGGCGATGGCTACCAGCCAGATGGGGCAGGGCGCCTGCACCCGGTCCTCGATCTCCCGGGTGAAGCCGAACTCCTGGGCCATGGCGAGGGCGATCGACTGCACGCCCTGGAACATGATCGAGATCCCGACGACCCCGGGTACCAGTATGGTCGCGAAGGCGGACTCGGCCACCGTGCCGTGCCCGCCGATGCCCTGCCCGATCTTCGGGAAGACGAACAGGAAGACGAAGCAGAGCAGAAACGGCTGGATGATCGTACGCAGCACGAACTCCCCGCCGTGCTTGCGCAGCACCACGAGATCACGCAGCATGAGCGCGCCCAGCGCGGTCCAGCTTGCCGCGGCCACCGAACGGGTGGGGCCACCGCCGATATGCCGAGCCGGCGCCTGCGAGGTCAGCGAGGCGGCCATCAGTCCCGCAGCTCCTTTCCCGTGAGGTTGATGAACACCGTCTCGAGACTGGGCTCGGAGACCGACACGTCGACGAGATCGAAACCGCCGCGCTCGGCAGACAGGACGATGCGCGGCACGAGCCTGTCACCGCCCTGCATGTCCAGCTGGAGCCCGCCTACTACGTGGCGCGTGCGGGTGACGCCTGCCACGTCGCTGGCGAGCAACCGGGCGAGCCTGTCGGCGTCGCCGGTGGCCTTCACCGTGACCACCGTGTCGGCCCCGATGCTCTGCTTGAGCGCGGCCGGGGTGTCGAGGGCGAGGATCCGGCCATGGTCCATGATGGCGACCCGCCCGCAGAGCCGGTCAGCCTCCTCCATGTAGTGGGTCGTGAGCAGGATGGTCTGGCCCTCGCGATGAAGATCGCCGAGGAGATCCCACAGCGCGAGCCTGCTCTGCGGGTCCAGGCCCGCGGTCGGCTCGTCGAGGAAGAGCACCGAGGGCCGGTGGAAGATGGCGCGTGCCACCATGAGCCGTTGCGCCATCCCGCCGGACAGCGCGTACACCGACGCCTTGGCCCACTTGGATAGCTGGAACTGTTCGAGCAGCTCATCGGCGATCTGTCGGGACGCCTTCGACCCGATGCCGAACAACCGGCCGTGGAAGTAGAGGTTTTCCCACACGGTGAGCTGGCGGTCGAGGGTGTTCTGCTGTGAAACGATCCCGCTCAGCTGCTTCGCCAGCGCCGGATGCGCCGCCACGTCGATCCCGCCGAGGTAGGCGTGCCCGGACGTCGGCAGCACACGGGTCGTCAGGATTCCCGCGGTCGTGGTCTTCCCCGCACCGTTGGGCCCGAGCAAGCCGAAGATTTCGCCCGTCTGCACGTCGAGGTTGAGCCGGTCGACCGCAGCAAAGTCCGTCCCTGGATAAACCTTGGTCAGGTGCTCGGTGTGGACGACAGAGCCCCGCTGGTCTGCTGGAAGGCCGGTGCCGCTCGCCGGCGCTCGTCCGGTGCTCATCGCCCACACATCGTATCGCCGGCTCTATCGTCGGCCGCATCCGCCGATGTCGCGTAGCCGCTGCGCCGCCGTCGGCACGCGGTTAGGCGGTGGGCCGCAGGCGGCGCACGGTCGTGGTGCTGGGGCTGTCAGGTGCTGGGGTACTGGGTTCTCGGGTTCTGGCTGCGTCAGCGATGCTGAGCGGCATCGATCGCGATCCGCACCTCAGAAAACTCGGCACGGTCGAGCGTCTTGTAGCCACGGTGTGCGACCAGGGCGAACATCTTGACGTTGTCGAGCAGAACGTCTGCTTGCAGGCGAGGCACACCACGCGCTGCCGCGGCGGCGACAAGGGCGTCGAGCAGGTAGGGTCCTAGCCACCCCCGCCAGCCACTGGCGACAGTAATATCGAACTCGCCGTCGCCGTCGGGCAAGATGGCGTATCCGGCCTCGGCGACGAGTGTGTCGTGTGGGCCTGCGTCCTGTCCGCCGGAACCAGCAGCGCCCTCCGGGCCGGAACCAGCAGCGCCCTCCGGGCCGGAACCAGCGCCCTCCGGGCCGGGACCAGCGCCCCCCGGGCCGGGACCAGCGCCCCCCGGGCCGGGACCAGCAGCGCCCTCCGGGCCGGAACCAGCGCCCTCCGGGCCGGAACCAGCGCCCTCCGGGCCGGAACCAGCGCCCTCCGGGCCTGAACCAGCGGCCTCCGGCCCAGAACCTGAGCCCCCCGGCCCAGAACCTGAACGCTCCGGGCCAGAACCTGAGCCTGCGGGGCCGGAAACGACCGCGACCAAGCGATAACCGCCCTCATCCTCAGCTCGGGTCATCCGCTCGATGAACTTCCGAGCGGGATGGTAGAGGTTGAAGAAGCGGTAGTGCCTGTCCTCATCGGACAGCCCCTCGAACAGCGCATCAAGCCCGTCGACGTCGGCCCGCGTCACCTTCCGCGCCGTAAGCGTCCGGCCGTCGGGAAGGCTCACGATGTCCACGACGCCGTCGTCAGCGCCAGCGGCAGGTGCAGCTTGAGCCAGCGTCATCTTCGGGACCTCCAGGTCTCATTGTGCGCGCAGGTGTGACGCCGCGTAAGCGCCGAATGGCACTCAACGGCAGGGCGAATGGCCCGAGCACCCGCTCAGGGCGATGCGCCGCGCGTGACCTGTCATACGATTCGAGACAACGCCGTCACGAGGCTTTGACCCCCTGGAGAAGCGGCCATGACCCGCGAAACTATCCGCAAGGAAGGGACTGATCTGGCCGTCCGGGCGAACATGCCAGATTATGACACTGCTCGGCGCACGTTCTCGTGGGACACCGCACGCCGACTGCTCGATGGCCTTCCCCAGGGCAAGGGGCTGAACATCGCCCACGAGGCAGTGGACCGCCACGCCGGCGGATCACGGGCCGACAAGGTTGCCCTGCGGTTCTTGGACCAGTCCTTCGCCAGCACCGACATCAGCTACCGGCAGCTAGGAGCGCTGACGAACCGCTTCGCCAACCTGCTCCGGTCCCTGGGTGTCGGCAGGCACGACAGGGTTTTCGCTCTCACCGGGCGGATTCCCGCCCTCTACATCACCGCGCTCGGTGCGCTGAAGAACGGAAGCGTCTTCTGCCCGCTGTTCTCGGCCTTTGGCCCCCATCCGATCCGCCAGCGCCTTGAGCTTGGCGATGCCCGAGTGCTTGTGACCACCGGGTCCTTGTTCGATGGCAAGGTGGCCAAGCTGCTCAACTCGCTTCCCGAGCTCGACGTGATCATCGTCGATTCGTACGGCTCGGATGCGAGATCGGGACAGTTGCTCGACTTTGATGAGGCGCTGGCCGCAGCGAGTGAGCATTTCGACATCGGGCCGACCGATCCGGAGGACATGGCGCTGATCCACTTTACCAGCGGCACCACAGGCCCGCCGAAGGCAGCGGTCCACGTCCACGAAGCCGTCATGGCCCATCTCACCACCGGCAGCACGGCGCTGGACCTTCATCCCGACGATGTCCTCTGGTGCACCGCGGATCCTGGCTGGGTGACAGGCACCTCCTACGGGATCATCACGCCCTTGGTCCACGGCCTGACCAGCATCATCGATGGGGGAATTTTCGATAGTGAACGCTGGTACCGGATCCTTGAGGCGGAGCGGGTCACCGTCTGGTACACCGGGCCCACCGCGCTTCGGGTGCTCATGCGGTCCGGCACCGACGTCGCCGGCCGATTCGACCTCAGCACGCTCCGGTTCGCGGCCAGCGTCGGCGAGGCCCTCGGCCGCGAGGCGGTCTTGTGGGGTGAGGAAGCCCTCGGCCAGCCGATCCACGACAACTGGTGGCAGACGGAGACCGGCGCGATCATGATCGCCAATTTCGCCGCCACGGACATCCGCCCGGGTTCCATGGGTCGGCCAGTGCCCGGCATCGAGGCCGCCATACTTGCCCGCGGCGAGGACGGCCGGGCCCGGGTACGCGACGGCCAGGTCACCGTCGTCGACCAAGCGGATTGCGAGGGCGAACTAGCTTTGCGTCCCGGCTGGCCCTCGATGTTCCGTACCTACCTGCACGACCAGGCCGATTACCACGCGTGCTTTGCGGGCGGCTGGTACCTTACCGGCGATATCGCTCGCCGTGACGCCGACGGCTATTTCTGGTTTGTCGGCCGTGCGGATGATGTCATCAAGTCCTCGGGCCACCTCATCAGCCCCTTCGAGGTCGAAGACGTCCTCATGGAGCATCCGGCCGTCGTCGAGGTCGGCGTCATCGGCCGACCTGACCCCATCGCCGGTGAAATCGTCAAGGCCTTCGTGACGGTCGCGCCCGGGCGAACGCCCGATGATCAGCTCCGCTTGGAGCTGATCGGCTGGGGTCGTAGCAGGCTGGGTGCCGTCATGGCGCCCAAGGAGATCATCTTCGAGCAGCACCTCCCGAAGACCAACAGCGGCAAGATCATGCACAGAGTACTGAGAGCGCGCGATCTCGGCGTACCAGAAGGAAATCCTGACGAGCTATGACCAGCGACGAAGCAACTGCCCTCCTGACGAGCGCGATGCACGAGATCGCCCCCGAGGTGGATCTCGGCAGCGTCGATCCCGACCTCCCCCTCCAGGAGGCGACTGCGATCGACTCGATGGACTTCTTGAATCTGGTCACGGCCATTCACGACCGCACCGGTATCGAGATTCCCTTCCGTGACTATCCTCAGCTGTCCACGCTGCACCTGTTCGTGTCGTACCTGACGTCGCGCCAGTAGCTGCCGTATTCGCGGCAGCCGTTAAGTTCTCCGTATGGCCGCAGAAGTGCAGCTCGAGGTCGGGAACCGGACCGTGCGTATCTCCAATCCGGACCGTGTGTACTTTCCTGCCCGCGGCGAGACCAAGCTCGATCTCGCCCGTTACTACCTGTCGGTCGGCGACGGCATCGTGCGCGCATTGCGCGAACGGCCGTGCATGATGCATCGCTTCCCGGCCGGGGTGAGCGGCGAGAAGGTGCACCAAAAGCGCGTTCCGCGCGGGGCACCTGCCTGGCTGGAGACGGTGCGGGTGGATTTCCCGCGCTACGGCAGGCACGCCGACGAACTGTGCGTAACCGAGCTGGCGAGCGTGGTGTGGGCCGTTCAGATGTCCACCGTGGAGTTCCATCCGTGGAACTCACGGCGCGCTAACACAGAACGGCCCGACGAGTGGCGCATCGACTTGGATCCAATGCCCCGATGCGGCTTCGGCACGGTGCGCAGGGTCGCCCATGTCGTGCATGAGATTCTCGACGAACTCGGCGCGGTCGGCTGGCCGAAGACATCCGGCGGCAATGGACTGCACGTCTACGTCCGGATCGAGCCACGGTGGGGCTTCGCCGACGTCAGGCGGGCCGCTTATGCCTTCGCCCGCGAAGTCGAACGCCGCGCGCCAGGCGAGGCGACCACCATCTGGTGGCGCAAGGACCGCGATCCCGCCCACCTGTTCGTCGACTACAACCAGAACGCCCGCGACCACACGATCGCCAGCGCCTACTCGGTGCGCGGCGTGCCAGAGGCGACCGTGTCGACCCCGATTAGCTGGGACGAGATCGATGACGTCGAGCCAGGCCAATGGACCATCGCGACCGTGCCCGGCCGCTTCGCCAAGCTCGGCGACCTGCACAAGGGCATCGACGACGCCCCCTACTCGCTCGACACCCTGCTGGAATGGGCGGACCGCCACGGTCTTGCGGGTCGCCGGCCCGGGCGGACGACGCGGTGATGATGTCGAGGTTGCCGGCGTACGGCGGATCATGTAGCGCGGATCGACATGCTCGCTGCGCAGCAGCTTGTACATCAGGTCGGTGGCTATGTTGCCGGAGCCGATGATGGCCGCGGTGGCCCTCGACATGAGTTCTTCTCGGGATTCAGGCGTGCGCTTGCCCACGTTATGCGAATCGGCAAAGTCCTGATCAGGCACGCAGATCTCCGCACCGATCGCGCAGGCGGCGCAGCGACGGATGTGGCACCGGCATCATCGACCTGGCAAGAGCCTGGCCACGAGGCCCGGACTTCCACGACGCCGGCGCCACTGCGTCATCGTCGCCCGGCTGCTGAAGCGGTGTCGCTAGGGTCGGACCCTAGGCTGACCCCAGTTTTGCCCGTCTGCGACTGCCCCGCCGCGGCGGCCCGGGCAGCGCCGACCGCCACCCAAAAGGGACCTTCGGCGGGAGCCATGCCTCGTTGACGCGTGTCGACGTGGCATCGAACGTGGCATATGTTGACGGCAGAGGAAAAAAGCGGGGATCGCCGCGGGCTGACAGCGGACGACCCCCGAGCCACCCGCCGGGCCTGCGGAGGGTAATTCTGCGCGCGTGCAGCACAACGCCTCAGCCGCGCTGGTTCGACCGACACGACGGCAAATGGTGATGTTCATTCGTGAACCCCGGGGCAAGGCCGCGAGTCAAGCTGACGCAAGCGAGACCCTTGTGGCGGAAACCGTCATGGGTTCGATCGAGGCTGAGAAAGATTCCGACGAGCTGGTATGCGAGCTGTACAGCACGAGTTATCAGTCGCTTGTGCGCTTAGCCGCGATCCTTCTCCGCGACACCGCCGCGGCGGAGGAAATCGTGCAGGACGCGTTCGTGGCAATGAACGGCGCGTGGCGGCGGCTGCGTGACCCCGACAAGGCGCTTTCGTACCTGCGTCAATCGGTGGTCAACCGGTCCAGGTCGGTGTTGCGGCACCGGGCGGTGGTGGATAAGTACGCGCCGAAACCCGCGCCGGACGCGCCAAGCGCGGAGGAGGGAGCGATTGCCCTGCTGGAGCGGTCGGCGGTGGTCGCTGCGCTGCGCACGCTGCCTGCCCGCCAGCGTGAGGCACTGGTGTTGCGCTACTACGCGGACCTGTCCGAGGCGCAGATCGCCAGTGCCATGGGGATCAGCCGGGGAGCGGTGAAGAGTCACATGACGCGGGGCATGTCCGCGCTCCGCAGCGTGCTGGGGCAGGAGTCATGAGGGATCCCGACGACGAGTACGGCGAGCGGTTGCGCCGCGCGTTGCACGCGGCGGCAGACAGCGTCGTGCCGTCCGAGGACGGCCTCGAGCGGATCCGCAGCAGGATCGCCCAGAAGCCGGCCCGCAACAGGCTCGGCTTCGGCATGCTCCATGGCTGGCCGCGGTCCGTGCCGGAGCGGTCCCGAGCCAGTCGCGGCTGGCTGCGGCCGGCACTCGCGACCGCGGCGGCCGTCCTCGTCGCCGCGGCGACGATGCTCGGCATCCCGGGGCTGCGCGACAACGTCGCCGCGCGGATCAGCTCGCTGGTGCACCAGACAAACCCGAAGCCGCCGGCCAGCCATCCAGCGGTTGCCCCAGCGCCTACCACCCCCGGGTCCAGCCCGGGTAACCCCCTCCCATCCAAATCAGCGCCGCCGTCGCCGCGGTATGCCGCCACGCCGTCGCCCGCCCGCACGCAATCGACGCCGGCGCCCACGACATGTGCTCCGGTACCTGGCCAGCCGAGCCTGGCAGTCACACCCACAGCCACCCCAACGCCGACCCTGACAACGTGCCCGGCCCCTGCGCCGGCGTCAACGCCGACAGCAACACCGACACCGACGCCGACACCGACACCGACGCCGACGCCGACGCCGACGCCGACGCCGACGGGAACACCGACGCCGGCGCCCACCCCGACACCCACGCAAACATCAACGCCGGCACCGTCGCCAACACCAAAACTGTCGCCAATACCAAAACCGTCGCCGACACCAACGCCCAACCCCTCGCCGACATGGTCAAGCAGGTCGGTCACACGGGCCTCGGCGCAGGCGAAGGAGACCTGGGCCGCCGAGCGATCAGGTGGCCGTCAGGCACCTGCTCGGCCATCGGGAGACTCACGGTAGCGACGCTCGGACTCAGCCCCGCTGCCGCCCGCTGCGCACGAACGTCCCGTGTCCAGATCTCGTCGTCCTTGTAACTACCCGCATGGTCCAACCCGACGAGGAGACCAGGGTGACAATTGAGGCTATTGGCGTCAAATACAAGCCGGGCACGTGTGGTCCATAGATTCTGCCTGAGCGCAGTTTATCAGCCCGGCTACTGGCAGTCCTGGTGTAGTCCTGGTGGCTGGTAACACAGGGGTAACACAGGGGTAACACAGGTGGCCGATAAGCGTTCAACCTGTGACCATGCGGTGTAATCCGTCACATGAACTGGAGCGTTTTAATTCACGGAGCTCTCAACGGTGAGACGCTCCACCTTGATGTCAAGGATGCCAAGGATGTCAAGGATGTCAAGGAGGACACCAATGTCGAATAAGAGACATTTACGGCCCGCAATATATGCGAGCGTGGCAGGGTTAGCGGCAATCACTGCCATTTTTCCCGCGACAGCGGCGCTCGCGCACCCGCTGCCCACCACCCGGCGGTCGCGGCGACTACCAAGATCGCGAACCGCTATGACGGTGGCGGTGGGGTTACTGGGCGTATGACACACGTTCACCCGGGTGGCCACCGATAAGGTGGTCAGGGTGAAGGGCAAGAAGGTCTCTAAGACCAGCCATCAGAAGTGGGTTGACTCCGCCTGGAATGGCGACGACCAGCTCAAGGGGGACGGCAACAGAACCGGCTAACCTTCCCGTCAGGGTGATCCTCCCTCCGCTGGAGGTTTTCCCCGACGGGAAGGCCGGCAAAGCGCCGCTATTGTGGTCAGGTCGGGGGTCCGGCCGGAGCGTAAATCGGGTTCGCTGCTAGCCGCGTCGCCCGCGTCGCCCGCGTCGCCCGCGTCGCGCGGCGTGGCGCAGCTCGGCCTGGCGAGGGACCGGTGAACGCACGTGGACGACGGGGAGGCGCACTTATAGCGGAGATTTCGAGCAAGCTCGGCCACGCGGCGGTTGACCGGGGCCGCCGACCGCATCGGCGTCGGCGGGTGGTCGCGACCGCCGTGCTCGCTGTGCTTGTCGTGTTCGGCGCGGCTACGGCGCGTCTGTTCGTGTGGCCGGCCGAGGGAATGCCGCAGCACGTCAGCGCCATCGTGATGCTGGCCGGCCCGGGCGATCGGCTGGACAAGGCCCTGCAGCTTGCCACGGCACGGCGGGCGCCGATGCTTGTCGTGTCCCGGGGTCACGAGGGTTACGGCGGGGTGTGCCCGCCGAAGATCCCGGGCCTCACACTGATCTGCTTCGACCCGAGCCCGAGCACGACCCGCGGCGAGGCGCAGTACATCGACCGCCTCGCGCAGCGGTACCACTGGCGCTCGGTGGTCCTGGTAACCGCGCGTGCGCAGGACACCCGTGCGCGCATCCGGGTCGGGCGCTGCTATAGCGGCCAGACCTACGTGGTCACGGTGCCGCAGCCCTTGTCCGAGTGGCCCTATGAGATCGCCTATGAGTGGGGTGCGACGTTCAAGGCGCTATTCCTCCAGCGCGCCTGCTAGGGCGTAGGGAGTGTGCCGTGCCAGGCATTAGCTGATCTTAGCCGCGACGATCACGCCGGGCGGCAGCGGTTCCGCGTAAAGCAACTCTACGAGCGCCGAGTGGTTTTTCAGCATCTGCCGCTGGTTGACGTAACCCTTGTCGGTGATCTCCCCGGCGTCCAGATCCGCCGGGCGCGAAATCACGGCGAGACGCTCGATCCGCGACGCGGCGCCTGCGGTGCCATTGTGGTCGGCCAGCGCCTCGGCAATCGTCCTGTGCAGGTTTTCGTGCACGATCAGCTCGCCGTCGGCGCTGATGTCCTCGCCGAGCAGCGTGCGCGCCTCGGCCAAGTTCAACCACGCCAGCGCGCACAGGTAATCGCGGTGCTCGCCAGCGATCACCGCGTCGGACAGGACCCGTATGTTGGACAGCAGTGCGGTACGCACGGCACCGACGCGGACGAACGTTCCGGTGCCGAGCTTGAAGTCCTCGGCGATCCGGCCGCGGAACACCAGCCCGGCGTTCAGATCGGCGGGGTCGGCGAGCGTGCCAGCATCACCGGTGCGGTAGAAGCCTTCCTCGTCGAACGCCGACTCGGTCAGGTCCGGCCGCTCGAAGTAGCCGGGCGTGACTATCGGGCCCTTCACCCGGATCTCGTAGGCTCCTTCGGCCGGGGCGAGCTTCACCTCGGTGCCGGGCAGCGGCGCACCGATGTTCCTCGCGTCGGTGTAATCGAAGTTCGCCGTCGTCACGGCGGGAGCGGTCTCGGTCGTGCCCCACGAGCCGGTGACCGGGACCTCGCGGTCGGTAGCCTTCGCGGCTAGCTCGCCGAGCCGGTCGCGCAGGCCGCCCGGTAGCGCCGCCGCGGCATTGAAAAGCAGCCGAAGCCTGGCGAAGAACGTGCGCGCGAACTCCGGGTCCGCCTCGAGCGCGGGGACGAGCTGCGCGTAACCCGAGGGGACGTTGAAGTAAATCGTTGGCGCCACCTCCATGAGGTTCGCGATCATCTGCGGGAACGAGTCCGGGGTCGGACGCCCGACGTCAACGTAAAGCGTGGCGCCTGAGGTCAGCACCATGCCCAGGTTGTGGTTACCGCCGAAGGTATGACTCCACGGCAGCCAGTCGACGATCACTGGCCGCTCGGCGGCAAGGAACGGCCACGCCTGGCGCATCATCTGCTGGTCGGCCGCCCACATCCGGTGCGTATTCAGCACGCCCTTCGGGATACCTGTTGAGCCGGAAGTAAACAAGATCTTCGCGATCATGTCCGTATCCAACGCGGCGAACGCGTCCGCGACCTGCCGACGTGGTCTCGTCGCCTCAAGATCGGCCAGTCGGCCGGCACCGTCTCGGCTGCCCATCGCTACGAACGCCGGGACGTCTCCAAGCGCGTCAAGGGCCGGCCCGAAGGACTCCGCATCCTCGGCGAAGACGGCGCCCGGATGGATCAGTTCGGCGATCAACCTGATGCGGGCGTGGTCGCGGCTCTGCAATGAGTAGGCCACGCTGATCGGTGCCACCGGAATGCCCGCGGTCATCGCGCCGAGCATCACAAGCAAGTGGTCGACGCTGTTGCCAGACAGCACAAGCAGCGGCCTGTCGGGGCCCAGGCCACGGTCCAGCAGGCCCTGGCCGATCGCCTCGGCCGTGGCGACCGCCTCACCATAGCTGCAGCTGCGCCACGGCCCTGCTGGGGTGCGCTCGGCGACGAGCGTATGATCCGGGCTGGCCGCTGCCCACGCCCGCATGCTGTGCACGACAGTGGGCGGGTAGTCGCGCAACGGGTCGGTGGAACGCAGCAGCACACAGCCGTCCGCCCGCTCCCACCCGGTGATACTTGGCCGCGCGAACAGCGGTGCGTCAGTTTGGGCAGCAGTCATTACCTCTCCCGCCTTCGCCCTCGGTCAACCGAGCGACCAAGATGTCATCATTCGACTGATATTGAATGTTTTGTAGCGTATTCGTAGCATTCATTCCGGAGCGGCACAAGGTCGGCTGCGGCGGCTCACGCGAGGTGGACGTAGTCGTAGTCGAAGGCCTTGCCGTTGATCCCGTTGCGCGGCGGCGCGATCCAGGCGGCGATCTTGCCGCGTTCGTGCACCGGCTGCATCAGCGAACGGACATGGGTCTTGTCGACGGCGCTGGGCAGCCATTCATCCTTGCGGCGCTGCCATTCGGCCGCCGGGATGCGCTCGCCTTCCGGGGTGACGTCGATGCCGGCGAACGCGCCGACCTTGCGGTTGAAGGCGACGTGCGGCAGCCGCAGCCGTTGCGGCAGGTCGGCGCCCGCAAGGATGCGATTCCACCGGTTGACGCCGTTCTGGCAGTCGGAGATGTACTCACGGCGCAGATCGGTGTTGAGGCCGACGAGCGCCGCGACCTCGGTCTGCCCGATCTGCCCGTCGTCGGTGAGGGATTCCACCATGATCGACTCGCTGGTGAGCTTGTGGTCGTCGCGGCGCCGTTCCTCTGACCAGCGGCCCTTAAGCCCTGCGGTGAAGTAGTTGGCCACGTTCGTCGACGTCTCGCCGCCGAACAGGTCAAGTGACACGGTGTAGTGGAAGTTCAGGTACTTCTGGATCACATCAAGCGGGATTCCGCCCCGCGGGGCAACTTCGTCGCTGTCGTGCTCGGTCATCAGCTGCGCTGTGCGCTCGACGACGCGGTCGATGCCGGTGGTACCGACGAACATGTGATGCGCCTCTTCCTTGAGCATGAACTCGCAGGTGCGCGACAGCGGGTCGAAGCCGGACTCCTTGAGCGTGCCGAGCTGGTACTTGCCGTCCCGGTCCGTGAAGTACGTGAACATGAAGAACGACAGCCAGTCCGGAGTTTCCTCGTTGAACGCGCCGAGGATGCGCGGCGCGTCCTCGCTGCCGGAGTGGCGGTGCAGCAGCTCCTCGGCCTCCGAGCGCCCCTCGCGGCCGAAGTACGCGTGCAGCAGGTACACCATCGCCCACAGGTGCCGCCCCTCCTCGACGTTCACCTGGAACAGGTTGCGCAGGTCGTACAGGCTCGGCGCGGTGGCGCCCAGGTTGCGCTGCTGTTCTACCGAGGCGGGCTCGGTGTCACCCTGGATGACGATCAGGCGCTGCAGATCCGCGCGGTACTCGCCGGGCAGCTTCTGCCAGGCCGGCTCGCCCTTGTGCTCGCCGAACGCGATGCGCCGGTCGGGATTGCGCTCGGCGAGAAAGATGCCCCAGCGGTAGTCGTGCATGGCGACGTGCCCGAAATGGGCCCATCCCTCGCGGCCGACGTTGACCGCGGTACGCAGATAGACGTCCTGAGTCGGCAGCGTCGGGCCCATGGACTCCCACCACGACAAGAAGTTCGGCTGCCACGATTCAAGCGCCCGCTGCAGCCGCCGGTCCTCGCCCAGATCGACGTTGTTCGGGATCTTCTCGGTGTAATCAGCGGTGGTCGTCACGGCTCAGACTCGCTTCCGGTCGAAGTGGGCACGTTGCCCGGTGCCGAATTTGCGCAGCGCGCCGTCCGGGCCGGACGCGTTGGGCCTATTGAAAATCCAGTTCTGCCATGCCGTCAGCCGGCCGAAGATCTTCGTCTCCATCGTCTCCGGGCCAGCGAAGCGGTAGTTCGCCTCCAGCCCGCTGAGCGCATCGGGGCTGAAACTGGCCCGCTCCTCCACCGCGATACGGACCTCCTCGTCCCAGTCGATGTCGTCGGGTGCGAACGTGACCAGGCCGAGTTGGTCGGCGGCATCGGCCTCGAGCGGCTTGCCGACGCGATCGTGCGCCGCGGTCAGTTGCGTGTCGTCATCGAGAAAGCGGGTCTGCAGCCGGGTCAGTCCGTTGCCCATCGGCAGCGGGCCCATGTTGATCTCCCCAAGGGTGACCACAGCAGGTGCCCCGTCCGGGTCAATTTCCTCGAAAACCCCGGACAGCATGTAGGAGCGGTCGGCGGCAAGGGCGAGCTCGAGCAGCGATCCGGCGAAGCAACTGCCCGGCTCGATCAGCGCGATGATGCTGCGGCTTGTCACGTCCAGGCGCTTCAGCGTGCGCTTGAGGTAGTGCACGATCTCGTTGACGAGCCAGTGGTCCCCGTTGTCGAGCAGCAGCTGATCGTAGGCAAGTAGCCGCTCCGGGTCGCCGGCGGTCTTGACGACCCAGGTGCCGAGTTCGAGTTCGTTGGTACGCAGGTCGAGGATCAGGTCATCGAGCGCGCGGGTCACCGCGAGCGTCCAGAAAGCAGCTCCCTGCTCGCACATCTGCGTCACATCCGCTGGCGCGTCCTGCTCCGGACCGGTGACGGTGATGGTCGCTACGCCCGCTGCCCGGTCCAGCTCCGCGGTCAGGTGCGGGTAGCCGATCCGGTCGTCGTCGCGCTCCTTGGCCAGCGGGAACAGCGTGATCCCTGATGCGCCGGACGGGCGGTCCGAACCGGCCGCGAGCCCGGCGGCGCGCGCCGCAACGGTCTCGTCCCATTTCGGCCGCGGGACGACCTCGTCGACCAGCTTCCACTGCACCGCCTTCTGCCCGCCCAGCCCTTCTGACCTGGTGGCGAAGTAGTCGGCCAGGTCGCGGCGGACATGCCGTTTATCCACCACCCGGGTCAGGCCGCCCGTGCCCGGCAGCACCCCGAGCAGCGGCAGTTCGGGAAGGGATACCGCCGAGGAGCGGTCATCGACGAGCATGATGTGCTCGCATGCCAGGGCCAGCTCGTACCCGCCGCCCGAGGCGGTGCCGTTCAGCGCGGCCAGGTACACCTGTCCGGAGTTCGCTGACGCGTCCTCCATGCCGTTGCGCGTCTCATTGGTGAACTTGCAGAAGTTCACCTTCCACGCATGCGGCGACACGGCCAGCATCCGGATATTCGCGCCAGCGCTGAAGATCTTCTCCTTGCCACTCGTCAGCACGATGGCGCGCACCTCGGGGTGCTCGAACCGCAGTCGCTGCATCGCGTCATAAAGCTCGATGTCCACACCCAGGTCGTAGGAGTTCATCTTCAGCTCGTAGCCGTCGCGCAGCCCGGCGTGCTCGTCCACGTCCATCGCCAGCGTCGCGACCGAGCCGTCGAAGGTGAGTTTCCAGTGCCGGTAGCCGCCCGGCTCGACCTGGAAGCTGACCGGCTCGCCGCGGTCGCGTGCCGCCGCCCCTTGCGCCTCCTGCACAGCATCGGTTGCAAGGTCTCCTGCAGCTGCCGTCATCCCGTGGACCCCTCCTGTGCGCAGACTCTTTTGCGCGAACTCACCTAGTAGCCAGATTCTACACAAATGTCTTGCTCAGTAAAGTATCTGTAGCATATTGTCTGCTGGACACCACGCCGCCGAGATCAAGCGCCGTGGCTGGGGATGCGGCAGGATCGGGATACCGCGCGGTCCCGGCCTGCTATCCGGTCCGTCTCGCGCTACGGTCTTCGCGCTACGGGTTTCGCGCTACGGAAGGTGCCATGCCGAGCAACAGACGGCCGGGGGCAGCGGCGACGTACCCGGCATCGATGCCGGCACCGACGCTGTCGCGGCGGGAAGCCGCAGGCGCGCCGAGCGCGCGCGGACTGCTGTTTACCCTGCTCGGCGAGTTCGTGCTGACCGGCGGCGGTGCCGCCTGGACGTCGGCGGTGATCGCCGCATTCGCACGGCTCGGGGTCGAGGAGAAGGCGACCAGGCAGGCGCTGATGCGCACGGCCGGTGCGGGCTGGCTGTGTGCGGAGAAGTCCGGCCGCCGTACCCGCTGGCATCTCACCGATGCGGCACGCCGGCTGCTGACCGACGGCGCCGAGCGCATCTACTCCTTCACCGGGCCGACGGACAACTGGGATGGGCGCTGGCTGCTCGTGGCGGCGCGCATTCCTGACAGTGACAGGAGCGCACGCGATGTCGTGCGCAACCGGCTCAGCTGGGCGGGTTTCGGTTCCCTGGGCCCATGCCTGTGGATCAGCACGCATCCGGAACGGGAAGTCGAAGTCACGCAGGTACTGCGCGAGGTAGGCATCGCGGACGACACCCACATGTTCGTCGCGACCAGATCCGGCCTTGCCGACGTGCGCGCCATGGTGAGCGCGGCGTGGGACCTTGCCGCGATCGAAAGGGAGTATTGGCAGTTCATTGACGAGTTCGGCAGCCGCGACCGTGGCGACGTTCTCGCGCAGCAAGTCGAGTTGGTGCACGCCTGGCGCAGGTTCCCCGCCATCGACCCGGCGCTGCCCCGCGAACTGCTGCCGGCCCGGTGGAGCGGCCTCGAGGCGGCCCGGCTTTTCGCCGACAGGCACGAGCGCTGGTCCGCGGAGGCGCGGATCGAATGGAAGCGCCTCAACGACGCCGGATAGGGCCATGTTGGTCTGATTCGCACGCACAAGCCGACGTGCGAGGTCGGCTGTGAGCGGGCCCTGCCGGGCCGGGCCAACTGGCCGGACGCACCAGAAGGCCGTTGAAGGCGACGGCCACGACCATGTCCGCGAGGTCGGCGCCGCTTGTGCTGCCGCCCGGCTGGTACCACTCGATAAGAGAGTTGATCATGCCGAACAGCAGTCGTCCGGCGATGGCCGGGTCGATGTCGGACGGCAGATCGCCGTCCGCGGCGGCCTCGGTGACCAGCTCGGTCACGATGTGGTCGAAGGCACGGCGCCGCGCCAGCGCATCGCGCTCCACCTTTGTGTTGCCCCGTACCCGCAGCAGCAGCGTGACGAAGGGGAGCTGCTCCGCAAGCAACATGACACTGGCCCGCACGAGGTGCTCGAGGCGCTGGACCGCGCGGCCGTCGAATGATCCGAGCTGGTCAACCGCGGCGAAAAGGCCGTCGAGCGCCCTGTCGACGGCCAGACGCAGCAGCGCTTCCTTGCCTGTCACGTGGTGATAGATGGCGGACTTGGTGATGCCGAGTTTGCGGGCGAGGTCCTCCATGCTGGTGCCGTCGTAGCCACGTTCGTCGAACAGCTCAGCCGCTACCTGGAGCAGGGATTCGAGGTCGTAGCCCGGCCGGCCGCGTCTGGCGGGACCGGTCGGGCGCGGCGCGGTCATGGCCCGAGTATCGCAGCGCGCCGTCCCCTTGCCCGCCTGGTCGGCCGCGCGACGCGTCGGCGCGGGCGAACATTCCGGCACCTGCTCCGCGTGCACGTTCCAGCCTCCTCGCCCAAACAGAAGAACCGCTCCTGCGGCTATCTTCAGCCACGCAGGCACGCTACCATGCAATTACTGACCGAACGGTCAGTAATTCGCCCGCAACGGCTTCCAAGGAGGTCAGCCCGCATGAGTACGCTGCGCAGTTACGTCTCGGGCCGGTGGCAAACGCCGGACGACGAAGGCAGGCCGCTGCACGACGCCGCAACGGGCGCGGAGGTCGCGCGGATCTCCTCGGCCGGCATCGACATGGCCGCCGCCCTCGATCACGGCCGCTGCGTCGGCGGCCCCGCCCTGCGCGGGCTCACCTTCCACCAGCGGGCCGCACTGCTGAAGTCGCTGGGATCTTACCTTCGCGAGCAGCGCGACGACCTGTACGCACTGAGCACGAGGACAGGTGCGACCCTCGGGGACTCGAAATTCGATGTGGACGGCGGCATCGGCGTCCTGGCCGCCTACGCGAGCAAGGGCACCAGGGAACTGCCTAACGATACCGTCTATGTCGAAGGCAACGTCGAGCCGTTGGGCCGGGGCGGGACGTTCGTCGGTCAGCACATCTGCACGTCGCTGCGTGGTGTGGCGGTCCAGATCAACGCGTTCAACTTCCCCGTGTGGGGTCCGCTGGAGAAGTTCGCGCCCGCCTTCCTGGCCGGCGTACCAAGCCTGGTGAAGCCGGCCAGCCAGACGGCCTATCTCACCGCTCGCCTGGTCGAGCTGATCGTGGAATCCGGGCTGCTGCCGACGGGTTCTTTGCAGCTGATCTGCGGAAGCACCGGCGCGCTGCTCGACCATCTGACCAGCCAGGACCTTGTCTCGTTCACCGGCTCCGCCGCCACCGCCACCAAGCTGCGCGCGCACCCCGCCATCGTGCGCAACTCGGTCCGATTCAATGCTGAGGCCGACTCGCTGAACATGTCCGTCCTTGGCCCCGACGCCGGGCCCGGGACCGCGGAATTCGACCTGTACGTCAAGCAGCTTGTCACCGAGATGACGGTGAAAGCGGGGCAGAAGTGCACCGCCATCAGGCGCGCGTTCGTGCCTGCCGGGTTGATGGGCGACGTCGCCGCCGCGGCGGGTGAGCGGCTGGCGAAGGTGACTGTTGGCAACCCGGCCAACCCAGCCGTGCGGATGGGACCGCTGGCCAGCCTCGAGCAGCGGGAGGAGGTCCGGCGGTCGCTGAAGGCCCTGCTCAGTGCCGGACAGATCGTCTACGGCGACCCCGAGCGCGTGGCGGTCGTGGACGCGGATGCCGAGCGTGGCGCGTTCGTCTCGCCCGTGCTGCTGCGCGGCGACGATCCGGACCGGGCGGAGCCGCATGAGGTGGAGGCGTTCGGGCCGGTGTCGACCTTGCTGCCCTACACGTCCGCGGAGCAGGTGATCAGGCTAGCGGCGCGCGGCGACGGCAGCCTCGCTGGGTCGGTAGTGACCGGTGATGCAGCCTTTGCCCGCGACATCGTGCTGGGCGTCGCGCCCTGGCACGGCAGGCTGCTTGTGCTCGATGCGGAGGACGCGAAGGAGTCGACCGGGCACGGCTCACCGCTGCCCGCGCTTGTGCATGGCGGGCCCGGCCGCGCTGGTGGAGGCGAGGAGCTTGGTGGTATCCGTAGCGTGCTGCACCACATGCAACGCACCGCCGTGCAGGGCAGTCCGACGGTACTCGGCACGGTCACGGGCCGCTGGGTGCCAGGCGGCCGGCGAGGTGATACGTCCGTGCACCCGTTCCGCAAGTCGCTGGCCGAGCTCAAGGTGGGCGACACGGTCGTCGCGGGGCCGCGCATGGTCACCCGCACGGACGTGGACCACTTCGCCGAGTTCACCGGCGACAGCTTTTACGCGCACACCGATGAGGCCGCGGCTGCGGCAAATCCGCTGTTCGGCGGGATCGTCGCGCACGGCTACCTGATCCTTTCCTTCGCAGCCGGGTTGTTCGTATCACCCGAGCCTGGACCGGTGCTTGCCAACTACGGCCTGGAGAACCTGCGCTTCGTAACCCCGGTCAAGCCGGGGGATGAGCTGACCGTGACGCTGACCGCCAAGCAGATCACGCCGCGGGAGAGCGCCGACTACGGCGAAGTTCGCTGGGACGTCAACGTGACCAATCAGAATCAGGACCCGGTGGCCAGGTACGACTTGCTGACCATGGTGTCCAAGGAGCCGAGGTCATGACAACGCTCCCATCGGCCAAAAACAGCCGAAGCGGCCAAAGCGGCCAGGACAGCCAGCGCCGACGCGATAGCCAGCGCGGCCAGGACAGCCAGCGCGGCCAGGACCCGGCGCAGCACTTCCAGCGCACGATCGAGCAGGGTCAGCGGGTCGAGCCGCGGGACTGGATGCCCGATGGCTACCGCAAGACGCTGGTCAGGCAGATCGCGCAGCACGCGCACTCGGAGATCATCGGGATGCAGCCCGAAGGCAACTGGATCACCCGCGCGCCCTCACTGCGCCGCAAGGCGATCCTGCTCGCGAAGGTGCAGGACGAGGCGGGGCACGGGCTGTACCTGTACGCCGCTACGGAAACCCTCGGCGTGGACCGGGCCGACCTGACCGAGTGGCTGCTCAACGGCAAGCAGAAGTACTCGTCGATCTTCAACTACCCGACGCCCAGTTTCGCGGATGTCGGTGTCATCGGCTGGCTTGTGGACGGCTCCGCGATCTGCAACCAGGTCCCGCTGTGCCGCAGCTCCTACGGACCGTACGCCCGCGCGATGATCCGAATCTGCAAGGAGGAGACATTCCACCAGCGGCAGGGCTACGAGCTGCTGATGACGATGATGCGTGGCACCGACGCCCAGCGGGCGATGGTGCAGGATGCGGTGGACCGGTGGTGGTGGCCGTCGCTGATGATGTTCGGCCCGCCCGACGACGCGTCGCCCAACTCCGCGCGCTCCATCGCCTGGAAAATCAAGCAGCACACCAACGACGACCTCCGGCAGCGGTTTGTCGACATGGCCGTGCCGCAGGCGCAGGCCCTGGGCGTGGCGCTGCCCGACCCGGAGCTCAAGTGGAACGCTGAGCGCGGCCACTACGACTTCGGACCGGTCGACTGGGGCGAATTCAACCGCGTCGTCGGCGGCAACGGGCCGTGCAACACCCAGCGCATCGCCCAGCGCCGCAAGGCGCACGACGAAGGGGCGTGGGTGCGCGAGGCGGCGACAGCTTACGCGGCGAAACAATCCGCGAGAAGGGCGGCTGCGGCATGAGTGACGTGACGCCAAGGCCGGTGACCGGTGACTGGCCACTTTTCGAGGTGTTCGTGCGCAGCAGGCGGGGACTGAACCACGTACATGTCGGTTCGCTGCACGCCAGCGACGCGGAGATGGCCCTGCACAACGCCCGTGATCTCTACACCCGCCGCAACGAGGGCGTGAGCATCTGGGTCGTCAGATCCGCCGACATCACCGCGTCAAGCCCGGACGAGAAGGACCCTTTCTTCGCACCCGCCGGTGACAAGGTCTACAGGCACCCGACTTTCTACCAGATCCCCGACGACATCCCGAACATGTGAGTGACCTAATGTCCATTAACAGCGTCGGCGAGACCAGCGCCGCCGAGACCAGCGCCGCGGAAGCGGGAACCGACGATGCGGGCGCCGCCGCGGACTCAAGGTGGGCGTTCGGCACTGGGTTCGAAGACCCGCTGGCTGGCATCGACACATCGGTTCCTGACGACGTGGATCGCGACGCCTTGGCCAGCTACTGCCTGATGCTGGGCGACGATGCGCTCGTCATGTCGCACCGGCTGCAGGAATGGTGCACCAACGCCCCCGAGCTTGAGGACGAGATGGCGATCGCCAACATAGCGCTCGACCTGCTCGGCCAGGCCCGGCTGCTCCTCGCCAGGGCGGGAAAGGCCGACGGTAGCGGTCGCGGCGAAGACGACTACGCGTTCTTCCGCGCCGAGCATGAGTTCCGCAACGTGCGGCTGGTTGAAATCAAGCGGGGCGACTTCGGCGATCTGATCGCGCAGCTTCTGGTGTTCGCCATCTGGCGGCTCGCGCTATTGCAGCGCCTGCTGACCTCACGCGACCCCGTGCTCGCCGCGATCGCGGCGAAGGGCGTCAAAGAAGTCACCTACCACAGGGACTACGCCGCCCAGTGGGCCGTCCGCCTTGGTGACGGCACCGCCTACTCGCATCAGCGGATGCGGGCGGGGCTAGCCTCGATCTGGCCAATGGTCGATGAACTGTTCGCCGCACACGAGGTGGAGCGGACCATGACGGAGGCTGGCGTCGGGGTCGACCCGGCGGAGCTGCGCGACGAGTTCGACGACGTGCTTTCGCAGGTCCTGTCGGCCGCCACCCTCGAGCGGCCCGATGTGTCACCGCTGGCCGGGGTATCCGGCCGGACGGGGCGGCACGGATTGCACACCGAGGCGATGGGCTATGTGCTCGCAGAACTGCAGAGCGTACCCCGCGCGCACCCGGAGGCGAGATGGTGACGATGCTGGCCGAAGCGAGGGCTGTGGCGCGGACCGTCACCGACCCCGAACTGCCGCTGCTCACGCTGGCCGATCTCGGCGTGCTGCGCGAGGTATCAGAAGAGGACGGAAAGGTGATCGTGTCGATCACGCCGACCTATATCGGGTGCCCCGCCATGGACACCATGCGCGACGACCTCGTGCACGCGCTCCAGAACGCGGGCTACCGCGACGTCGAGGTACGTACCGTGCTGCGGCCGCCGTGGAGCAGTGACTGGATCAGCGAGGACGGCAAGCGCAAGCTCGCTGCGGCTGGAATAGCGCCGCCGGGCGCGGCCACGCGGCGCGCCGGCGGCCAGGTTCCGCTGACCCTCGCCCCGCCAGTGCGCCGGGTGCGGTGCCCACGCTGCGGCTCGGCCGACACCGAGGAGGTGTCCAGGTTCGGCGCCACCGCGTGCAAGGCACTGCACAGGTGCCGTGCCTGCCGCGAGCCATTCGAGCACGTCAAGGAGATCTGACGTGACGGTGAGCACGAGATACCTGAGCACGGGGCCGTTGCCTATGGACTCACTGAGCACCCTGAGCACGCAGACCCTGAGCGCGTCCACGCGCACGCGGTCCAGGCCGCGTCTGGAATTCCATCCGCTGACCGTGGCCGCGGTCTCTCACCTCTGTGACGATGCCGTGGCGGTTACCTTTCGCGTACCACCGCACCTCAGGGAAGCCTACGCCTTTCGCGCGGGCCAGTCGCTGACGCTGCGGCGCACGATCGAGGGCAAAGAAGATCGCCGATCGTACTCCATCTGCGCACCTGAGGGCGCCGCGCCGCGCATCGGGGTCCGGGTGATACCTGGCGGGACGTTCTCCACCTGGCTGGTGCGGCAGGTGCGCCCCGGCGACGAGATCGAGGTCGGGACGCCCACCGGTAGCTTCACCCCCGATACCGCGAGAGCGGGACATCACGTGCTCATCGCGGCCGGATCGGGAATCACGCCGATACTTTCCATTGCGGCTACCGTGCTGCGGAATCCGGCATCGACCGTAACGCTCATCTATGGGAACCGGCGCACCAGCACTGTCATGTTCGCCGAGGAACTCGCGGACCTGAAGAACCGCTATCCGGCTCGGCTTGGCCTGCTGCACGTGCTCTCCAGGGAGCCGCAGCAGGCCGAGCTTTTCACCGGCCGGCTAGACGCGGCGAAGCTGAGCGCGCTGCTCGCGCTGCTTCCCGACATCAAGCAGGTGGACCACTGGTGGCTGTGCGGACCGTTCGGCATGGTCACCGACGCGCACGACGTGTTGCAGCATGCCGGTGTCGGCGCCGAGCGGATCCACCAGGAGTTGTTCTACGTCGACGAACTTCCACCACCCCCGGTCCGCCACGAGGACGCACTGATCGAGGGCGCAACCAGCGAGGTGACGGTTGTCCTCGACGGCCGCTCCACCACGGTCACCGTGCCGCGCAGCACCCCGGTCCTCGACGGCGCCCAGCGTTCGCGGCCTGACCTGCCGTTCGCCTGCAAGGGCGGGGTGTGCGGCACCTGCAGGGCCAGGGTGACACAGGGCGAGGTCGAGATGCGGCGCAACTTCGCGCTCGAAAAGTCCGAACTCGACGCGGGCTTCGTCCTCACCTGTCAATCCACGCCGCTGTCGGAGCGGGTCACCGTCGATTACGACGCCTGAGTCGGAAGCGGTGAATCTACCGCGCAGCCGTTCAGGAGAACTACCGGTGTGCGCTGAGGACGTCGGCGAGGTCGAATTTGACGGGTTCGTCAAGCTGCTCGTAGGTGCATGAGCTGGGGTCACGATCGGGTCGCCAGCGAACGAACTGTGCGGTGTGGCGGAACCTCACGCCTTCCATATGCTCGTAGCGGACCTCGACGACGCGCTCGGGGCGGAGCGGGGTGAACGATAGGTCCTTGCCCGCGGCCCACCGGCTTCCTTCTGCGTTACGTGGCGTCCTGGTGCCCTCCGCCTGCTTGGCCCACGCCCACGGGTGGTCATCGAACCTGGTGACCAGAGGCTGCATCTCCGCGAACAGTTCCTTGCGACGCTCCATCGGGAACGCACCGATCACGCCGACGCTGGCCAATATGCCGTCGTCGGTGTAGAGACCAAGGAGAAGCGATCCGATCCGGTCCGCGCCGCTCTTGTGCAGCCGGTAGCCGGCCAGCACGCAGTCGGCGGTCCGTTCATGCTTCACCTTGAACATGGTCCGCTTATCCGGCTGGTACAACCCGTCGAGGGGCTTGGCGATGATGCCATCGAGCCCGGCGCCCTCGAACTGGTGGAACCACTGCTCGGCCACGGCGGCGTCGGTCGTGGCCGCAGTGACGTGAATGGGGGGCGCCGCGGCGGACAGCGCGTCCACGAGTGCGGCTCTCCGCTCGGCGAACGGGCGCTTGGTGTGGTCGCTATCGCCGAGCGCGAGCAGGTCGAACGCCACGAAACGCGCCGGCGTCTGCGCAGCCAGCATCTTCACCCGGCTGGCGGCGGGATGGATGCGTTGCTGCAGCAGCTCGAAGTCCAGCCGGTCGCCTGCGGAGCCAATGACGATGATTTCCCCGTCGATCACGGAGCGCTCAGGCAGGTTCGCGCGCACCGCCTCGACCAGTTCAGGAAAGTAGCGAGTCATCGGCTTCTCGTTACGGCTGCCGATCTCGACCTCATCGCGGTCGCGGAAAATTATGGATCTAAAGCCGTCCCATTTCGGTTCGAAGCTCATGGCGCCGCGTGGAATCTGCTTGACGGGTTTCGCCAACATCGGTGGCACGGGTGGCATGACCGGGAGTCGCATCTGCCCATTGTGACCGACCCGAGCAGTGCGGCATGTCATGGCGCGGTCCCGGCTCAGGTAGTGTTGCCGTCTCTGAGCGCCCATCGGCATCCCGAAAGGCTCTCATGTCGGTCTCCCCGTCACCTCGCCAACGATCGGTCATCATCACCAGGCTCCGGGCCGCCGGCTGTGTCTTCGCCGAGGACGAGGCGCGGTTGCTCGTCTCCGCTGCACAGACGCCGGCCGACCTCGCCGGAATGGTGGACCGGCGAGCCGCGGGCCTGCCCCTCGAACAGGTCATCGGCTGGGCGGAGTTCTGTGGCCTGCGGATTGCCCTGGACCCCGGAGTCTTCGTACCCCGCCGCCGCACCGAGTTCCTCGTCCGCCAGGCCGCCGCGCTCGCCCCGCCACGAGCTGTCCTCGTCGACCTGTGCTGCGGCTCGGGCGCCGTGGGCGCCGCGCTGGCTGCGGCCCTGGATCGGGCCGAGTTGTATGCCGTCGATATCGACCCCGCCGCGGCGGCGTGCGCGCGCCGCAACGTCGCCGCTACCGGTGGTCAGGTGTATGACGGTGATCTCTACGAACCGCTGCCCGCTACCCTGCGGGGCCGCATCGACATTCTGGTTGCCAACGCACCGTACGTGCCCACCGAAGATGTCGGGCTGATGCCCGCTGAGGCCCGCCTGCACGAGCCGCGGGTGGCGCTCGACGGTGGCCAGGACGGGCTCGACATCCAGCGACTGGTGATCGCAGCGGCGCCACTATGGCTCGCACCGGGCGGCCATCTCCTTGTCGAGACTAGTGCGCGCCAGGCGGCGCAGACCGTCGAAAGCGTGGCCCGTTGCGGGCTGGTCCCGCGGGTGTCCTGTTCCGAGGAGCTGAACGCCACCGTCGTCATCGGCAACAGGCCCGCCCTCGACGGTGGACCGTGAGGCGAGCCCTGAGGGTGGACCGTGAGGCGAGCCTCTAGATTGCTTTTCTCCGAGGAGGACGCTAACGGCAGTTGAAGATCGCCATCGATTGGGGACGCTATGGCGAGCTTTTCGACTTCGACGCTAATACAGGCCGGCTGACGCTCAAGCATTCGCACCGCCCGCACGGCCGCTGAGATGAGAGCCCGCCCCCGCGGCTGGCGGATCCACCGCGCGGCCGTTAAGATCAACGTTCCCAAACGGCAGCTGCGGATGCGCCATCCATTGGTGCGGGGGGATCCCTGGGCCGTCCCCGGGGCGCGTCAGCCGACGTCACGGCGCAGCAGGTCTTCGGCTGTCTCGCGGCGGATCAGCGGCCAGGCGCGCCCCTCGTGCACGGCGATGACGGGTGGCCTGGTGAAGAGGTTGTAGTTGGACGCCATCGCGTGGTGGTAGGCGCCTGTGCCGGGCATGGCGAGCAGATCGCCCGGGCGGATGTCAGCGGGCAGGTGCGCGTCGCGCACCAGCACGTCCCCTGCCTCGCAGTGTCGGCCGACGACGGTCATCGGTTCGGTCTCGGCACTGCCGCGAGCTGCGACCCGCTCGATGGTGTAGCGACTGCCGTACAGCGCGGGCCGCGGGTTGTCGCTCATGCCGCCGTCCACAACGACGTAGGTTCGTGCGCCGTGTTTAACGGTAAGCACCCGATACAGCGTCACCCCGGCGGAGCCAACGATCGCGCGGCCTGGTTCGACGGTGAGGCGCGGCATGGCGATGCCATGGGCGGCGCATTCCTGCCCGACCGCGCGGGTGATCCGCTCCGCGAAGGCGGTGATGTCCAGGCCCTGTTCGCCGGGCAGGTAGGGCACCGCGTGGCCGCCGCCGAGGTTTAGCTCGGGCAGGCCCCCAAACCCGGCCATAAAGGCGACCAGGCGGCGGGCGGCCGTCTCGAAGCCGTCCAGGCCGCTGATCTGCGATCCGATGTGGCAATGCAGGCCGGTCAATGCCAAAGACGGCTGACCAAGAACGCGGCGAACGATGTCATCCGCGGCGCCGGCGGCGATCGACAGGCCGAACTGCTGGTCTTCGGTGCCGGTGGTCACCGCCCGATGCGAATGGGCGTCAACGCCCGGCGTGACCCTTACCAGGATCTTCTGGCGCCGGTCGGCAAGCGCGGCGAGCCGCGCGACCTCCACGGGGGAGTCGAGGACGATCCGGCCGACTCCATAGTCAAGCGCCGCGGACAGTTCCTGCGGTGTCTTGCCGTTGCCATGCAGCAGAATGCGCCCGGCGGGGAAACCGGCCGCCGCGGCGACGACGAGTTCGCCCGCTGAGCAGACGTCGAGGGATAGATGTTCCTCGGCGATCCAGCGCGCCATCGCGCGGCACCAGAACGCTTTGGCGGCGTAGGCCACCTCGTGCGGCGCGATGGCCTTGCTGTACTCATGGCAGCGGAACCGTATGTGCTCGACGTCAAGCACGTAGGCCGGGGTACCGAAACGTTCAGCGATCGCGGTCAAACCGACACCACCGACCGACAGACCCTGGTGGGCGGTGAGCGGCCAGATATTCATCACGCCTCCAAGCAGACGCGGTGCAGGACGAGGGTGGTCGAGGTCGTGCCACCGGCGTCGCGGAGTTCCGTCACCGCGGCGCCCAGGTTGGCGAGGCTCCGGCAAGAGAGCCGCACCTCGAAGTCGCAGTCGCCGGCCAGCCGCCACGCCTCACTGACGGCGGCAGCGGCGCGCAGGTGCGCCTCGAAGCCACCCGGCTCCACGCCGGGTCTCAGCTGCACGCGTACGAGCGCCTCAAGCGCGCCGACGTCACTCACCGCGCGCATGTGAAGGGTTTCACAAAGTAGGGCTTCACAAAGCAGGGCGCGGCGAAAACCACGCGGTTGAGCGCCGCTAAAGCCGCAGCGACGACGATGACATCGTCGGGCCCTGCCAGCGTGGACGCAGCACGTCGGTCGCCGATCAGGCTGGTACGGAGATCGGCAGGCCGGCCGAGATCAGGCCAGGATCCACCTGGACCCCGGTCACGCCCAGCGGCGCGAGCATCGCCTTCATCGTGGCGTCGTTCAAAAGTATCCATGCCTGATCTGCTCCCATTGCCCTCGTCAGGCGGGCTTGCGTGGTGAACGCGATGCCAACGCGCTCCCCGGTCGGCAGCCGCCCGCACCGCAGGCTGGCCATCCCCGATCTGGTTCGCACCGGCACGACCATCACTGCTGTCGCGTTCATGTCTAATGACGTTAGGCACGAATGGGGCGCACCAACCGCATCCAAACGGAGCCTTAACGGTCCCATGCTCATCCTTAACGAAACACTCACGGGCGGACGCCCAAGCTCGAAGGCCCGCCCGCCGCTGGGTGGGTGAACTCGCGGCAACCGGGCAAGGCGCAGGAAGGGGCGCAGGAACGAGATGACCATCGTGGTCGGGGTCTGGTTCGCCCTGGCCGGCTCGCTGGCAGTCCTCGCCGGCCTAGCCGGCAGGCGCCGCGCGCGGCGCCTGTGCCGCGACGGCCTGTCAACCTGGGCGATGGCCGTGCCACCGGCCGCGGACGGTGATCAGTCGACGGGGTCTCCTCGCCGCACCTTGATCCAGTACACGCTCAGGGATGGGCGGGTGCTTGAGCGGAACGCTCCCGCGCCGGTCAGGAAGGCAGCGTCGTTGCGTCCCGGCCAGAATGTGCTCGTCTGGTACGACCCGGATGATCCGCAGGACCTGCTCGTCTACGGCAGGGAGGGACGGTTTTCTGACCGGACACTCATGGCCGCCGGGATCCTGTTCATGCTCGTCGGCGCCGCGATTGCCGTGTTCGTCCACTGACGCTGGGCTGGCCGGGTCAGGTCGCCTTGTCGGCCCGCCGGGCCCAGCGGGCGCGTAGCCAGATGACGGGCGCTTCCGCGGCCGCGTCGTCCAGCGGCGAACCGCCCCCGATCGACGCACCCTGAGCCGGCCGGGGCCGGGTGAGTTGCCAGCCGGGAGCCTGCTTGACTTGGTGGTGTCGGCGGCACAGGGGTCTGTCGTCACACGCACATTCGGCCGACGATGGCCGCCAGTCGCGGTTTACTGCTGCATCGAGTCCACGATCTCGGTAAGGAGGAATTTCACCTTCGCCGGGATCGGCCGTCCTGGATAGGCCTGCTCAACCATGTCGAGGCCTTCATCTACGGTGGTGAACCCGAGCTGGCGGTAAAGCAGGATGATATCGTCGGCGTCGATCTCGGTCCGGGCCGCGAACAGTTTCATCGCGAGCAGGTACCTCGGCGATGCGACGTCGACGATAGTGAGTCGCTTGAGTAGAAGCGCTGCGATGGCTCCCGGCAGCCACGGCCACCGCTCGCGGTCGCCTGCTCCTCTTGCTTCGAGCGCGGGTAGCGGACTTCGACCGGGCTCTCATCAGGAAACTTGCCGTCGTTGTCCTCTTCCTCGTACATCCTGGCTCCTTCCGGAGCCAGGCGGATAATGTGTGTCATTATCGTTTGCGCCGTGGGCCGCGGCTGCATGTGCAGATATAGCTGTTGAGCTGGGCAAATGACTTTCACGCATTGCTGAGAACCCGATAGGAGATGATGACGCCATCCAGCCGCGCATGCGGCGGATGGGTGGCGCTGCGCCGCGCGGAGGTCCGGTTTGGCGCGCGAAGATGTGTCTCCGCCGA
>DATIYI010000126.1:0-12794 GCA_035517695.1 Streptosporangiaceae bacterium | reverse complement strand
AATGGACATCACCGGCGCCAGATGGGGCCTCGACGGCGCCGAAGCCATCCTCAAACTCCGCGCCCTGCACAGCAACGGAGACTTCGACGCCTACTGGGAATGGCACCTCGACCAAGAACAGCTACACGTCCACTACGCACGATACCAAGACCCCGCCGCCCTCGCCGCATGATCAATTACCTTTTGACACCAGATCGGGTACCTCCAAAAGAACTGCACCCATCCGCAGCTGGGTCGACACGCCGACGACACGGGCCGCTGCCGCACCCTTGTAACCCTGCCGCAAAAGCTCGAAGTACCGCTGCTTGACCGAGGCCGGCATCTTGTTGTGAGCCCAACGAGGCATCCGAACATCCCTTTCCGGAACGTTCGCAACCACCGATGGAAGTCAAGGGGTTACATCCGGTTATCTGTGAATTGGTTCTGTGAAGGTGTCACATACACTGCCCGAGTCAGTCAGGACGGGGGAGGGCAAGCGGGATGCGCAAGCGGATGACACGGATCAGGGAAGCGGTAGCGGCGTATGCACTGGCCGCCGGGCTGTTGATCACGGGTGCGGCGGTATTGGCCAGGACCGTCATCAGGCAGGCGGCACAGGCGACGTAAGCGGCTCAGCGCCAGCCTGCCCGCCGCCACCTCTTGGTGCCCTTGCCGCCAGAATCTGATCGTCTGGATGTTCGCCCTGCGCCCACGCGTCGGCCGGAGAAGCCGTGCAACGCATACATGCGGCCACACCGCCAGACATCCGACTTCGCCGGGCAACCCCAGCCTTGGCGATGGCATGACGCTGACTCCTGCAAGAGGTGGGCTGAGGGCCGGGGCTGATGCCCCGGCCCTCAGCTCTTTGGCCCGGACGCCTAACCGCGGATCTGCACCCGGCGAGTCGCCTGCTTAATCTTTGGGAGGCGGATCGTCAGGATCCCGTCCCTCATGTTCGCCTGGACCTTGTCGGTGTCGATGTCCCTGGGCAGGACCGTGCGGTAGAAGAACCGCCCGGCCCGCCGGTGCATCGTTTGCTCGCTCTGCTCCTCCGAGACCGAACCGGCGATGCTCAGGCTGTGCTCGTCCACCTGCAGTTCAACGTTCTCCCGGGTGATCCCGGGGAGTTCTGCCTTGACGAGGTAGTTCTCCTCGGTCTCATCGACCTCGATGTCCGGCTGCCATGGCGACTGGTCGCGTCCTTGCTGGGTGAACTGGTCGTACAGCCGCCCCATGCGATCACGCAGATAATCGAACTCGCTGGCCGGGTCCCACAAAGCCGTGGGCTCGAACAGGGATGCAGAGAACCTGCTTCCGCGCCGGATGGGTAGTGCCATTACTACGTCACCTTACCTGCCGTTGATTGGCGATTTGCGGACGTCGGGCTGGCCAGCACCCACCCGTCTTGTCTATCGACATCCTGGGCTTATGTCCACCCCCTGTGACCAGGCAATTGCAGACAGTCCAGGACAGATACCCGGGCCGGGTACGCGGACCATACAGTTGCGCCGCAAGATGGTGCGGAGGAAATTCGGCTCTATTGCGAGTTCTGTGAACCATGAATGCTCATGGTTAGTATGTGGAACTTGCTGTGGCGAAGCGCGCACAGCCGAGATCAGATAACGAACTTCGGGCGCCCTCGATCATGCGAAGACCCGTTGCAGAGCATCAAGAAAGCCCGGCAGGCGCAGATCATGCGGATCCTGAAAGGTGTGAAGAATCTTGCGCGCGCAGGCATGTCTTGCCCGGAGTAGTAGGTTTAACGGCTGTGGGACCCTTGGCTGGTGCTAAAACTATAATATCATTCTCCCCGCGAAACTTAGGAGCTGTGTTTCGTCAAATCCTTCTCCGCTGATTTGGTGAACGACTGCCCCAACGGTTGGTATTTCTCGGCAACGATGAGTTGTGCGAAATATTAATCCTAGCTAGCACCAACGCCTGCCGTACGGGTGAATTGATGCTGACGACACCATTCTCAGTTGCTGTGTTTGGCTCGGTTATACTTGGAACGGTATAGCTTCGCGCAAGGAAAGAGGATTGATTTGGATGAGCAGCCCTGTCTTGGATCATCTCAGCTTAGGCGAACCCTACACGATCTTGTCGCTGAAAGGAACGCCGCCTGAGTTCTACCTCATCGGGTCGGTCGCCAGCGCACTGAACAGGACGCCGCAGACCATCAGGTTACTGGCAGCAGCTCGGTGTGATACCGCCTCGTATTCCGACATTGTCTTTAGCCTCCTTCAGATGCTCGGCTTCCGGTATCGCCCGCAACTTGCCGAACATCCTCGACTCGCTCTCCAAGGGCGACAGGGTCGTCATCTTGGGAACTCTGCGCACCAGTACCTGGACCCCCGAGGGCTCCGACACCGAGCGCTCCCGCCAGGTGGTGACGGCGTCCGAGATCGGCGTCGGCCGCAGCCACGAGGAGGCACCCTTCTGACCCCCTCCCGCAGCCACCCGAGGCGCGGGCCCACTGCCGCCAAGGCCGAGGCTGTCCGCCGTCAGGTGTCCGCGGCGTCGAGGCAGCGCTGGGCGTCGAGCGGTTGTCCGGCGAGCTCGAACAGCTTCGCCGCCTCGGTCAGGAGGCGACTGGCAGCAGTGTCGTCTCCTTCGGCACGCGCGAGGTGGGCCCGCGCCTCGGCGACCGCTCCCTGCCACGCCGTGCCTTGCCAGGCCGCCGCCGACCGCCCGGCCTGTGCGAGCCAGGCACGAGCCTCGTCGAGACGCCCTCCCTCGACGCACGCGATCGACGCCGGCACGGCGATCATGACCTGGCAGAAGATGCAGGCGAACGGCGCGTCCAGCCTCTCCACTGCCTCATCGACGACCGCCAGCGCGGCATCCGCGGCTGGGGCCGCAGAGATGAGCGTTCCGTAGATGCGCTGCAGGAGATGGCGCGCCAGCGGCGACCAGCGGGCGAGCGGAAGCGCACGCCGCAGCAGCCGCTCGGCCGCTACCCGGTCACCGGAGGCAAGCTCGACCTCGGCCAGCCGCTGCAGCGTGTGCGCCGTGCCGGTATCGGCTGCTATCTCCACATGCAAAGCAACCGCCTCAGCGAGATCGGCGCGGGCAGTATCGAGGTCACCGGCGAGCAGGGCCGCCTCACCGGCCACAGTCACCGCGAACGCCACCCCGCGTCGTGCGCCCGTCCGCTCGGCCTGCTCACGCAGCTGGCGCGTTAGGGCAACCACCTCCTCATAGGGCGTCGGCCCGTACAGGAGGTACTCGGCGACGCACAGGTGCGAGTCGAACACCGTCGCGGCAAGCTGCGGGTTCTCACTGGTGGCGCGGAGCTCACGACGGAGCCGGTCGAACCACTCGCCGCGGTTGTGGGCGATCAGGCCCTGGAGGGTGATGACGTCGAGCAGGCGGTTCGGTGCTCCGGGCGCCAGGGCCACGGCGCGAGCCGCTTCGACCGCCGCGTCAGCGCGGTCGAGATCACCGGAGAAGTAGGCGAGCATGCCCCGCGCTAGCAGGATTGCGCCGTCGGCGGGCCCCCCGCTCGGCTCAAGCCCGGCGAGTGCCTCCTCAGCCGAGGCGATGTCCTCACTGAGCAGCGCGGCGCGGGCCAGCCGCGCCCGCAGGCCTGGCGCCTGATCGAGGTCTGCGGTGGCCAGCGCCTTGCGGTAGGCCGGTACCGCGGCGTGGTCACCCACTGCCGCCAGCGCATCGGCCCGTAGCGACAGCAGCGCAGCCTCCGCCTGGCCATCGACGTGGTTACGAACCGCCTCGGTCCAGCGCAGCACCTCGGTGTGAAGCCCGGACGCTGCCGCTATCCGCGCCGCCTCCAGCGCATACGGAGCGGCCATAGCCGGCTCACGCCCGCCGAGGAGAAGGTTGGCGACCCGCGCCGGAGCCCCACCAAGATCGACGAGCCGCGTCGCGATCTCGGTCCTGACCGTTGGCCGTAGGGCTGGGGCGACTTGCGCCGTCAGCCGGGCAGCGATGGCCGGATCTGCAAATCGATACCCGTCGGACTCGACGCAGATCGCTTCGGAGCCGAGCGCCTGCTCAAGCAGCTGACCAGCGGCCTGCGCGTCGCGACCGGTGGCCGCGGTGAACTCGCGCCGATCGAAACGATCTCCGAGCTGCGCGGCCCGCCGGAGAACCTCGGCCACCTCGGCAGGCAGATCGACGGTCGCGGGCTGGCCAATCTGTGGCCGATGACCATCGGCCAGCTCGACGACCTGGAAGCCAGGCCGTGGCCGGGCGTCTGACCGCTGAGCGACGATGACGGCCAATCGGTGCGTGTGGGTTAGCCGTGCCACATCGTCAACGAGGATCAAGGCTTCGTGATGAGCGAGATGGAGATTGTCGAGCAGTAGCACCGCACCCGACTGCTCCGCCGCGGCGACGAGGAACTCGCGCGCTGCCACGAACCACCGCTGACGCGTCGTGGGCAGCTGCCCTTCGAAGGCTCGCTCAAGCTCGGCCCGGCACCCGGCCGGGATCGCATCGAGCAGTCTAGGGTCCCTCTGGGCCATCTCGTCGAGAGCCCCGGCGACGCACAGGTAAGGACTGCGGCTGGCCGGCGCCGGAGCAGACAGCCCGACGGCCAGCGCCTGGCGCCGGGCGGTCCCGGCCACATGATGGAGCAGCTCGGTCTTTCCCGACCTGGGCCCGCCGCTGATCTGGATCGCCGCTCCGATGCCCGCGGGGACATCGCCGACGGTCCGGAGCACCTGGCGCGCCGGTATCGAGGCGCCCTCAAGGGCCGGGCCGGCAGTCGCGGCCCCGCCGTGGACCGGACCGGCGAACTGGGGTTTCTCGATCGCATCGGCCACGAACCGGTAGCCACGGCCGTGGATTGTCTTGATGATCCGCTGATCTCTGCCGGTGTCGCCCACGGCGCGGCGAGCGGACTTGATCCGGCTGGACAGCGCCGACTCGGAGACAAACCTGTCACCCCAGATCTGGTCGAGGAGTTCCGTCTTCGGCACTACCCGCTCGTGATGGCGCAGCAGATAGGCCAGCACATCGAAGACCTGGGGCTCCATACCGACGATCTTGCCGGCGCGGCGCAGTTCGATGCGCTCGACGCTCAGCTCGCAATCACCGAATCGAACCCCCACGTGAGTCATGGTGCATGGTGGATCGCAAGATGCCCAAATCGACGTCCCGCGGGCCAGCGTTCCGGCGAGTACCGGAATGCTGGCCCGCGGGAGCCGTGACACTTGTTTTGGGCGTCAGCGGGTGTCCACCTCGATGGTGACGGGCACCCGGTTAGTGATGACGTCGTAGACCGCCGACCGGTTTCGCGACTGCTCCACGATCTCGCGCAGCTTCTCGGCTGGGGCGTCACCCTTGACCGTGAACCGCACGGTGATCCGCTCGTAGCCATTACGCACATCGGGATTGAGCCCGAGAATGCCGTTGAGGTCGATGTCCCCGGTGACTGTCGAGCGGACCTCGGTGAGCGTCACCCGCCTGGCGGCAGCGATGTTCGCCAGGCCGGCGGTGAGGCACGCGGCCAAAGCGTGCAGCACGAACTCGGTCGGGGTCGGCCCGTGATCCTGGCCCACGAGGACGGCAGGATGGTCGGCGTCGAAGACGAACGTACGCTCGTGCGAACGCTCCTCTCCGACACCGAAGTAGTCCGCCATGGTGCTGCGGTTATGCGTGCCGCTGACCCACTCATTGTGGGCGCGGAACTGGAATTTGGCCGCCCCGGGCGCCTGCTTGACCGCGTCGCGGGTGGCGAAGAGGGTGGCGGTGTCCACGCCGTTGCGCATCGAGTCACGGGGCGCGGCGGCTGTCATGTCAGTGGTGGTCATCTTGGTACGTCTCCTTAGACTCAGATGTGGGCTGACCGGTGAAGGCTGTGCTGAGGTTTGATCAGTTCCTGGACTCCCCGCCGTGACCTCCTTCCGTGCCAGGCAGTGTTGTTCGATCAGGCCGTGGCGAGCAGGCGTTCGCCCGGGATCGGACGGGCGGCCAGCGCCGCCGCCTCCTTGTCGATGGCGGCGCTCAATTGCTTTTCAAGCTCGATGAACGTCGGCACCGCCGGATAGGCGGCGAGGCGGCAGGTGATCTCGAAGATCTCCCTTAGCGCCTGGTCGCGCTGCCGCTGATAGAGCGCCAGAGCCGTGGTCTCCCCGGTGTCGCCACCGAGCGCCTGGTCAAGTGCGACGGCCAGGAACTCAGCGTCGCGGAACGCGTCGCTGATGCCGTAGCCGGTGACTGCGTCACGGTGATAGCCGGCGTCCCCGACCAGGGCCCAGCCTGGGCCGAACGCCTGGCGCAGCTGGTTGGGCATCCGGAGCATGCCCGACACCGGCGAGGTACGGCGAGCGTGGCGCAGCCGCTCGGCTAGCTGGGGGGCGGACCGCTCGAGGAGCTCGCCGAAAGCCTCCGCGCGCGATCCCGTCCTGCGGCGGACCGCCTTCGCGTCGGCGGAGGGATTGCATATCCAGATGCATGCCTGCCCGTCGTGGGTCGGGAACACCCCGGCAAGCGACCGCGCGGCGACGAAGAATTCGATACCGGCCCACGGGCCGCCCGCGTAGTACGCGTACTGGGTCGCGCCGCCGGCCAGGCGGACCTCGCTGAACGCGGCGCCGACCGAGCGGGCGACCCGCGATTGCAGGCCGTCCGCGCCGATGACAAACCGGGCACCGATATTGATCGGAGTGCCTGCGCGATCACGCCCGTACACCCCCACCACCCGGCCGCGCCGGTCCCGCTGCACGCCGGTCACGGTGACGCCGGGGCGCACGCCGGCGCCGGCCCGTTCCGCGGCGGTCGCGACGATCGTGTCCAGCACGTAACGCCGGGGCGCGACGACAAAGCCGACCCCGGCCTTGTGCCTGATCGGCCGGCTGACCGACTCACCACCGGCATGGAACGTGACCTGTTTGATGGCCGGAGCACCACTGTTCAGCACTGCATCGAGCAGGCCCCAGCGGCGGAGCTGGACAACGCCGCTGCGCGCGATCGAATGAGTAGACACTGTGTCGCTCGGGAATGACGCCCGGTCCACGACCGCTACGTCATGCCCGAGACGAGCGAGCAGCAGGGCAGTGGCTGATCCAGCGACTCGCCCGCCCACGATGACGACGTCGTGACGGCTGCGGTTCGAGGTGTGCATGGTTGGCTCGCTCCCGTTGGATCGGTCGTATGTACGTCAGCCCGGCAGCAGGCCGGTCGTGATCCACAAGGCCTGGCATGATCACGGCTTCTCCTCTGTGCGCTGGGCCCGCCCAGCGGCATGACCTGATCGGGCTCGTGCACCAAATGTGCGCGCTCGGGCAGCCGCCAGCCTTGGAGGAAAAATGGAGAACACCTGGAGACAGCCGCGCGGGCAGGTGTAAAGGCTGGTGACGCTGCGCGGTGACGCGCGGGGTGGGGAGCTTTCTTGATCTTCATCTTCGGCGACTGCGAACTTGATCTCGACCGGTTCGAGCTGCGCCGGACCGGCAGGCTCCGGCCAGTTTGAGCCGCTCCTGAGACACCCGCTCGTTGGCCTTCGCCTCCCGGCCCAGCTCGCGCAGCGTCTTCTCGCCGACGCCCGTGACAGCGCCTCCCGCACCGTGTCATCCGGATGCTCTTCGCCCGGAGCCTTCCCGGACATAGGTTTCTGGATGGTGTCCGCCCTGGTCGCTAGGGTGTCCGGGAAAGTAGACGTTCCCGGACGGACGGAGACCACCGATGAGCGCCACCATCGCCTACTGCCGGGTCTCCGCCCGCGACCAGAACCCGCAGCTCCAGCTGGACGCCCTGGACACCCACGGGTATGACCGGCTGTTCACCGAGACCGAATCCGGCGGGCGCGGCGTGCAGCGGCCCGGGTTCACCACCGCCCTGGCGGCCCTGCAGCCCGGCGACACGCTGGTGTTCTGGAAGTCTGACCGGTGGGGCCGCTCGGCCGCGCACGTCCTGACCACCATCGGCGAGCTGCGCGACCGCGGCGTGACGGTCAAGTCGCTGACCGAGAACTTCGACCTGGACACCAAGGAAGGCCGGTTCATGTTCGCCGTCCTGGCTGCCGCCGCCGAATACGAACTCGAACTGCGCGCCGAACGCCAGGCCGAAGGCATCGCCGCCGCCCGGCGCCGCCAGGCCGAAGGCCGGATGCTGCCCGGCAAAAAGCACCTCGGCCGCCCGAAAGTGACCGGCCCGGCCGAGATCGCCGCGCTCCGCCGTCTCCTCGCCGACGGCGCCTCCGTCACCCAGGCCGCCCGCACCCTGAAAATCTCCCGCTCCACCGCATACGCCGCGCTCGCCACCACACGCTGACCCGTAACCAGCCGCAGCCCCGCATCACCCAGCCCGTGTCACCGCAGGCCGAAGTATCCCGTGACATGTAATCGCAGATCAGGAAGGACGTCCGCCGTGAGGGGCCTGGCCCGCCCCGCCGCTTGGTCCCGCGCTGTTCGCGGCGCCCGGTCACCGGGGACTAGGTTGCGGCTGTGGGTGATCTCGAAGGCCAGGTCTGCAGCGTAGAGCCCTGGATGATGCCGCGCACATCATCCAGGGCTCTACCGCTGCGCCACTACAGGGAGGTTTACCCGGCGCAATCTTGGGGGTGCCCAGATGCTTGCCGGCTTCTTGCGGTGGTTTCGCCAGTTTCGCCGGATGTGTCCCAGCTTCGTAATCTTTGGTTACCGCTTAGTACACCGAGCCTGGGACCGGACAGTAACGAAAGGGCTCACGGCACCGGCGCCATTGTGCACGCACAATCGCTCGCGCTGCTGGCCTGCGCCCGGCCCGGGTGACGTGATCGTGGTGCACACCCTCGGCCGGCCCGGCCGCAACCTCCGCGAGGTCAATGACGTGGCATTCAGCCCGGACGGGACCTTGCCCGCATCCGGCAGCACCGACACGACGGCGCGGCTCATACGCGGAGCGTGCGGGGGCTTGAGCCACCGCCCCAGCGTGAAGCGACGGCAAGTGTCCAGTTACCCCGGTGGGGTCGCTGTCCCATCTGGCAGGGGCGGAACGTCTTGTGGCGAGGAGGCAGGTGACGGCAGGACTGATGCCGCCGAAGGGGCCGGAGCCGGGACTGAGGTGGACGGCGAAGTTCCGCCCGCGGACGGCGGCGCGGACGGCTGTGCCGGCGGCGTAGCGGCATCGGATGAGGATGGCGTTGGGCTCGCATCATCGGATGGCAGCGGCGACAGGTGGCGAGACCCCGGCGACGTGTAAGCGCGGCCTGGAATGCTGGGGCCGGCTGGCGTCACCACGCCAGTGAACGACGAACCCCGCTCATTCGAGCCAGTCGTGATCGCCTGCAATGGCCGCCCCGCCGCCGCCTCGATTACCCACACAGCGAAGAACGCCACGACCACCACGGCAAGCGCGGCCACCGAGAGCCGGCCCGCAAGCCGGGGGGTGAAATGCGGCACTCGCCAATCCCACTGCGGCACGCCGCGGACCTGGTGCTTGGCCTTCACCAGGACATGGCCGTACAGCTCGGCGGCCGCCCCTGACACCACGGCGCCGACACCGGTGGCTACCAGCGTGCCGCTGCCACTAAAGAAGCGTGACCCGGCGAACGCGGCGGTGACCGCGGCGCCTGCGGCAGCAGCGAGCCGCGCGATCCGACCGGCCTGCTCGTTCTGCGCATCCGGCACCGGTTCACCCTACGGGGGCGTGCAGTGCCGCCGCGACCGGTTCGCCCCGGCCCGCTGGGGCGGACATGGCCAACGGTTAAACCACCTCACATTTGGATCTTGGTTAGGCAGTAGATGGTCAGAGCGCACAGCAAGATCCGTTGCGATGTCCCTGATCCTGGCCTCGATATCGGCCATAGTCCGGGCGACCATCTCCGCCTGCGCCCGGCGGGTGGCGTCACGCCTCGGGCGGGGTGTGCCCGCCGTGCCGTTCAAGGTCGAGCTGCCCTTTGAACGCTCCTTATGGACTCGATGATCGGACGCAATGGCATGAAGAACGGATCGTCGGCTCCAGTGTTGCCCTCTCCGCCAGCGGGACGGCGATCCGGCCCCGGATCAGCCGTAGATCCGCAGCGGTGTGTAGCGATCGCAGTAGCCGTCGAGCTCGTCGGCGACGACCTGACCGCCGGACTCGCACCAGGCGTGGAGGGCGAGGGGGAAAAGTGAGATCCCGAGCACGATGCGGGCCGGCAGGCCGGCGGTGCGGGCCAGCGCAAAGGCGGCCAGCGCCCGTTCCTTGCAGTCAAGCGGGAACGGGTGGCGGGCGAGGGCGCGGGTGACCGCAACGGCGATGGCGTCGAGATCTGCCATGCTGTTGTTGCGGTTCCCGGCGGCCTGCCGGGCGTTGCCCCATCCGGGGTGTCCCGGCGTGCACCAGGCGCCGAGGGTGCCAGACCAGCCGGCCAGGCGCAGCGAAAGGTAGGCGGCAGTGAGGGCGGACCAGGCCTGGATTTCCCGGGTGCCGCCAGCGCCGGCCCGCCGCACAGCGAGCGCGCTGAGCGCCGACGCCACCCGGCGCCTGCTCCGGCGGGCGCGCCGGGGAAGACCGCATGCGTCGGAGCGGATCATCCCCCGGGCGGCCAGATCGCCGAGGACGGCGTGCAGATCGGTGGTGATCCGCCGCGGCTCCACGCCGAAGGCGCCGGTTAGCTCTGCTACCGCCCCCGCCTCGCCGAAGCGCAGCGCCGCCTTCATCATGGTCGTGGCGGTAGCGTCGAGGGCGGCCACGGCGCCGTCGAGGTCGACGATGCGCGCGGAGCCGTCTTCCACCATGACCAGCAGAACCTCGGGCGCCAGCCGGTACGGCGAGCCCGGCCCGGCCGGGCACTGGGAAGCGGTCAATACGGTGCGGATCACGAGTACCTACCCCCTGCTACTAACCTCGATTCCCGGTCTGGTAATTGAGTTGAGGTTTCCTGCGGCTTGGTGATCACCGTGGCGGGAACCTGAATTGCAGGGTGCGGCCGTCCCACCAGGGGATCGGCGTTTTCAGGTCGGCGAACCCTGCGTCGATGAGGACGGGGTGGTGGCTGCGCAGGTTCAGCGCGCAGGTGACGCTGGTGTCGTCGATGTGCAGGCTGCCGGTGGCGTCTAGGAAGTCGCGCCAGAGGGTTTCGGGGGTGGCGCGCTCGTACCGGGACAGCTTGAGCGCCAGCAGCCGGTACAGGTTCCCGGCCACGACGGTCAGTGTGGTGTCCAGGTCCACGTTGAGCGGGACGCCGCTGGTGAGCGCGTCGAGGTGGAATCCGCCGATGTAGGCGTCGAGCTCGTTTTCCACCATCATCCGCTCGGCGTAGCGGGCGAACAGGTTCTTGCCGGCGGTGGTGACGTCGTTGGTGATCAGCAGGGTGGGCTGGTCGCGTCCGATGTTCTTGACCGCGATCTGGCGGACCTTGGAGCTGATGTCTTTGAGCTTGATTATGTCTTCGTGCAGGCGGGGCCGCCGGTAGCGGCCGGACCGGGCGATGGTGACGGTTTTCCATCCTGAAGCGGGCAGGGCGGCGAGGCGGGCGAGTTCTGTCTTGCCGCGCTGGCGCAGGGTGAGCCAGCGGATGCCGCGGCCGGACAGTTCGTCGAGGATCTTGTAGGTGGTCAGCTGTGAGTCGAAGACCAGCAGGCCGGGGTCTGATCCGGTGGCGTTGTTCCAGTAGTCGGCGAAGGCGATGATCTCGCTGGCCTGTTCTGCCTTGGTGATGTCGGCGTTGGAGTACACCATGTCGGCTGAGGCGTGATCTTGGGCGAAGAAGGTCAGCACCGCGCGGGTGCGCTGGGAGCGGCGGGGCACGTAGTGCTTTTCCAGCACGGCCTGGTCGCCGTGGTGGCGGATGGCGTGGAAGTCGCAGTTGAACCCGGCCTCGCCGGTGGCCAGCCCGAGCGGCCGCAGCGCCTTGACCAGCCCGGTGAGGAGTTTCTGGTTGGAGTCGCGGTGGACCCGCCAGGAGTAAGTGCCCAGGTGGGTGGTCTTGGGCAGGGCCATCAGCCCGAGGACAAATGCCAGGCCTTCGTCGTCGGCTAGCGTGCCGGCGTGGTGGACGCGGGGCCGGCGGGCGCACTTGGCCAGCAGCAGCGCGCCGATCGAATGCCATGAGGTCAGCGCCCCAGTCGAGGGGTAGCCGGCCTGGCTGATCAGGTCCGGCAGGCCGATCTGGGTGATGGCGGGCAGCAGGAGCAGCAGTCCGGCATGGTCGCATGGCACCGGCAGGGGCTCAGCTGGCCAGCCGGGCAGCGCGGCGGCCTTGACCGGCGCCAGCCTCGCCGGCGGGCCGCGGCGGCCCTCGTCGCGGCGGGGCAGCCGGGGCAGCCCCTCGGCGTCGAGGATCTGCCAGACGGTCTGCGCCGAGACCGGCATCCCCTCGCCGGTGAGCGCGGCGGCGATCTCGGTGACGCTGTGGCTGGCCGCTCGCAGCTCCAGCACCCGCTGCCGCAGCTGGCCGGTGGCCTTGCGCGGGCCCTTCGGCCCCGGCCTGGCCTCGGCGAACAGCGCCAGCCTGCCCTTGCGCAGCAGCGTGGCCATCTGGTGAACGCTGGCGGTGGAGTACCCGAACTTGTCGGCGACCTCGCTGGCGGGCATGTCCTGGGTGAAGTAGGCGCGCAGCGCCTCATACCGGCGCTGCGCTGGGCCGGCCGGTTCGGTGAAGTACTCCGCGCCCTGTCTCAACTATACCTCAACTGATCTTACTGAGCGTTCACCTAAGACAGTAGAGCTATATAAGGCACGTAGCGCGATGACACGCCGGTCAGAGCGCGATCCTTGCCGCGCGTGTCCGATTTCCGCGGCCCACGGATGAGTGACCTGGTTCAGGCTAACTCGTTGAGGTCACCGCAGAAGAAACGAAAGGAAAGCCGCCTACCAGCGGAAATACGTCCCGCGTGGCCGGGACGTCAGACGGGAGCAGGCCCACGCACCGCCGCCGGGAATCGAGG
>DATIYI010000125.1:0-3572 GCA_035517695.1 Streptosporangiaceae bacterium | reverse complement strand
TGCGATATCGTCGCCCGGGTCACGCCCGGCACGCATTTCGCGGGCCATCACATGAGCGCAGAGCGAGAAGTCGAACTCGTGAGGTGGCTGGCGCAGACGGGCAGCCCGGTTGCCGCGCTCGACGCCCGGGTCGGGCCACGTGTCTTCGCACGTGACGGCTTCCAGATCTCCATGTGGGCCTACTTCGAGCCCGGGGAGTCCCGGATGCTCCCGCCGGCGGACTACGTGCGGGCGCTTGAGCGTCTTCATTCCGGCCTGCGGCAGATCGATTTCACGCCGCCGCACGTGCTGGATCGCGTCGCCGCTGTAGAGCACGACGTTGCGAGCCGTGACATCACCCCGGACCTCGCGGATACGGACCGGGCGGTTCTCGCCAGCACGCTGCGCGACCTGAAGAAGGCGATCGTGAACCGGCGCCGGCCCGGGCAATTGCTGCACGGCGAGCCCCACCCGGGGAACGTGCTCAGCACCAGGAACGGGCCGCTGTTCATAGACTTCGAGAACACCGCCTGCGGGCCCGTCGAGTACGACCTTGCCTGGGTGCCAGAAGCGGTGAGCGACCGCTACCGGGACGCCGACCAGAATCTGGTCGGCGAGTGCCGCGGGCTCGTACTGGCGATGATCGCAGCGTACCGGTGGCGTCGCGACGACCAGCACCCGAGCGGCAGACACTCGGGAGTGGCACTCCTCAGCCTTCTGCGTGACGGTCCGCCGTGGCCAGCGGTCGCCTGACCAACCGCCCGATCGACTGGATCGCCAGCGGGGTCACACTCGGACGCGAGAGCGACACGTGTTCCGGAATTGCCGGGAGAGGACCGGGCAGACGTGGCATGACACGGCGCTCAGCGGGCGCGCACCAGTTGATAAGTGCCAGATCACGCCGATCCGCCGGACCCCGGCCGGGGTGGCCGGATCATCTCGTCACCCAGGGCGTACGCACGCATCCGCTTTTGCCGCCGATCGTTCGGTCGAGCTCAGCCCTTGACGTAGGCCAGGCTCTCTGCCACCTGCCCAGCTCGAACACGTAGCAGATCAGCACCGCGAACATGCCCGTCCGCCCAGCTGTAGAGCCAGCGGACGATGACCCGGTCGCCCGCGCCGAACATCTCCTCCACCTCGAAGTGCGACGCTGGCGAACCAGCGAAGAAGACGCGCCACGCCTCAAGCACGGCCGGTCGGCCGACGTGTCGAGTCCCATCGGGAGCTGGGCTGGTGGCCTCAAACACACAGTCGTCGGTGATCAAGTCACCCAGGGCGTCGAGGTCCCGGCGGTTGAACGCTTCGTGGAACATGTCGATGGTGTGGCGTGCCTGGTCGTCCATGCTCATTGAGCTCCTCCTGCCCTTGGGTGCCTTGTCTCCCGCAAACGAGCCCGCGTAGATCATGTCACCACGATGGCCGCTCGGTAGCTAGCCGCGGGCTCAACTCCTGCTCGGCTCGCCAATCGACTGGGCGAAAGGTCACATCTCCGACAGACCCAGTTCGTTAGCGGCAGCAGTGTCACCTGGCTGAGGGTTCGGGTCGTCGTAGTGGAACTGGACTCGCGCGGGGGCGCGGATCACGTGCGAGGTGAATGCGCCGTCGGTCATGCGATAGACGGAGCTCACCATCACCGGTTTCTCCGAGAGCCGCCTGGCCTGTGCGAGTGTATCCGCGTACCTCAAGGGATAAGGCCAGCCGAGGTTGGCAAGCGAGGGGGTATCGGCGGTCGGCTCAAACGGGTCGCACACGTTGCGGTAGCCGTTGCCATCAAAGCCCCAGGTCTGGACTGCCCAGTAGTCGTTGCGCGCCCAGCCCACCGCGCTGACGGGATCGTTGGGACCAAGGCGTGGCGAAACGAGCAGGTACACGCCTGAACCGGCTTGATGAACACGTCCGTAAACATGCCGAGAGGAGCCGAATCGGCCGAGAGGGGTAAGGAATTCGGCCCGAGCAGCGGCCAGAAGAGCGGACTCTTCCGGACTCCCCAGCCTCGCGCCATTATTCATCGCTCGTAGGTATCTCAAACGCGCTGTCATGGCTCCCTTCTATGGCGGCGGTTGTCAAGGGGCATGGATCCGGGAGGCTTCCGAGGATGCGACGGCGCTTGTCGGCGTCAACGTCGTTCGTCCGGCGGGGCGCTGCACGTTGACACCTCCGGCGCGCCGCCGTGGTGTTGCGCCTGTTCCCGGGTCGGCAGGCTTGGTGGCAGCCGTGGGCGGGAGTAGCGTCGGCAGCGCAGGTCCGGGAAGTGGCTTGTCCGAAGAGCCGATGACCGGGGAATGGTCGGCCGCGCTGGATGACAGAGTCGCCCCGGAGTGCCCTCCCGGGCCTGCCTGCCGCGGCGTCATGGTGTCGGCGGCGAGCTGCCGGTAGACGGCGTCGGACAAGCGGCGCCGCAGGCAGCGCATCGCTTCCATGCTGGTCTTGCCGTCGGCGCGCCGGCGCCGGTAGTACCGGCGGCCGATGGTGTCGTTGCGCAGCTGAACGATTCCGGCCATATACAAGACGTGGTTGATCCTTCGGTTGCCGGCGCGGGACAGCCGGTGCCGGATGTGCTGCCCGCTGGAAGCGTCGATAGGGGCGGTGCCGGTCCAGGACGCGAAGTGGCTGCGGTTGGGGAACCGGGTGACATCGCCGACGTCGGCGAGGATCCGGGCGGCGCCCGCAGGGCCGATGCCGTGGATGTCCATCAGGTGTGATCCGGTGGCCAGTACCGCGGTTTTGAGCTCGGCTTTCATTGCCTTGAGCTTGGCGTCCAGGCGCTCGATGTCGGCGAGTTCCTCGGCGGCCATCCGGCGACGCATCTTCCCGGCCGGGTCGGACGGGCGCACGCTGGCCAGCAGCGTCTTGTACTGGCTGGCGGACTTCTTTACCGGCGCGCCGCCAGGCACCAGCTCCAGGAACAGCCGGTGCATCCGGTTCAGTGCCTGCGCCCGGGCCCTGGACAGTTCATCACGGCGGTCGCACAGCAGCCGCAGCATCGTCAGCTCCGGATCATTGCTGACCTCGCGTAAGCCCCGGTCGCGCAGCGCGACCATGACGATCGCGTGCGCGTCAGTCGCATCGGTCTTGCGGCCCTGACCTGTGTCGAACACCCGCGCCCTGGCGGCCAGCTTGGCCGGCACGTCCAGCACCCGTTCCCCGGCGGCCAGCAGCCGCTGCGCTAGCGGCCGTCCGATCCCGTTCGCACCCTCCACCGCCCAGACCCGGTCTGACCACTGCCGCGCGTACTCCACCAGCAGCCGGTAGCCGGCGGCGTCAGTCGGGAAGGAGCCGGTAGCCCGCAGGATCTCCCGGCTATCGCGGGCCTCGAGGGTGACGGATTTCTTGTGCGGATCGACACCGATGAATACTCGGTCCATGCCAGACCTCCTGACTTAACTCCTGGCTGTCAGCGAGGACGGGCAACGCTACTTCGAGCTGAGCAAACCCTTCTTGAGCCACGCCCCGCCGCGGCACCCGGCCAGAACGCAACCCATGAAAGAGCCACGCTCGAGACCGAGACGGGCAGCCGCAAAGAAGAGCGTCCGGCCGGGCACCTCACCCGAGCCTGCGCCGGCCCAGGCAGTCTTGGAAGACATAAGTAGCCG
>DATIYI010000124.1:0-2015 GCA_035517695.1 Streptosporangiaceae bacterium | reverse complement strand
GGTGTCCTCTCCGTCGACCGAGCGGGAAGATCTGGTGGACAAGATGGCGCAGTACGCAGCGGCCGGGATTCCTGCTTATGTGGTGGTCCGGATGTCCGCCGATGGCGACATCATCGACACGCGGGAGTTTCACCTGGACGCTGCCACGTGCCAGTACCGGATGGAATCGGTCATGGAGCACGGTGTGGTGCTGACCTATCCGTTCAAGATCGCCATCCCATTCGAAGAGCTGACCGAATAGGCGACGCAGGGTCTCTGCGTGACAGTATCCAGGTTGCGTGCTCACAGGATCGAGTGCTCGGTCACGACCGCCCGGTACATCGGGTAGGGGGTTTGGCGGCCTGCGGCAGGAACAGAGCCGTTAGCGGGCCTGCCCGGCGGCCCGATCGGCGCGATTGCCGCCCGGATCCACCGGACCGCCCCCGTGACTGACATGCGGCAGGCAACCGGCTGATAGGTGACAGGCAGATGCGCGCCGCACGGCTCCCCGGTTGTCTTTATCTGATCCGGCGCGCATACCTGGGTGTTACGCGTTCACTCGCCATGAGCATCTCGTGCCACCGCTCGTAACCACGGTCGTAGCGGCGCCCTTCCGCGCGCCCACGACATCATCGTGAGCGTGCAGCTTGACGAAGCCGTTGCCGTGGCCCAAGATCGGCCGGTCATCGCCACTATCAGTGACTGGCGTCGGAACGCTACCGGTCAGGGCAATGAACGCTGCCGCATATGCGCTGCTGGTATCCGTGTCGGCGACTCAGATTCTCCGGTTAGCGGCTGGTGCCGCGTATTTCCCGAAGGGGACTCTTGTGCCCGCACCAAGACCGGAACCGCCCGGTAACGGACGGGCAGCCCGCTCGGGAGCGACGCCCGCGTGACCGGTTCGCGGGTAGACGTCGGTGACCTCGGCTAGCAGCAGCTCCCAGGCCGGATGCGGCCGGGTCGATGGCCCAGGCCGCACTGTCGGGCTCCTGCAGCGCGACCACGCCGCCGGGCCGGGCCAGCCGGGTCATCTCGGCGACGAAGTTCTGCGGGCTGGTGACGTTCAGCAGCAGCATGCGCTCGTGCGCCAGGTCGAAGGAGCTGGGCGGCAGGCCGCTGCTGGCCGCGTTGGCCCGCACGGTTTCGACGGCGAAGCCATGCCGAGCCGAGAGCTGGGCGGCGATTGCCAGCAGCCGCGGCTCGATGTACAGCCCGGCCACGCGCCTGCCGCGGCCCACCCGGGCGCGCAGCCGGGGCAGGATGCCGAGCACGCCGCAGCCGATGTCGATCACGCTTGCGCCGGGCGCGACGCCGATGCGGTCGAGCAGTTCGGCGGCGTCGGGCGCAAGGCCCGCCGCCGATGTGGTCATGTCCCCTGGTCCTTCCGGCAGCGCTCGGCGAGCGGAGAGCTCACCGCGGTCCGGAACAGGGCCTGCTGCGCCTGGCTGACGGCGTCGGTCATCGACGGGTCATTGAGGCTGGGGGCGCCGATGATCTCGCCGAGACGCCCTGCGCGTGGGGAGCTGATCCGGCGTGAGTTATGTCCTGGCCAGCGTGTACCCGCAGGCGGTGGTGGCGCACCGCTCGTTATCGGCAAACACACCCGCACCACACTATTCCACTGGCCAGTCGGGACGACCCGGATACGCGGTCGGACGAAGTCACCGAACCGCTGCGGCCTCCGTGAGGTCGGTTTGCTGCCTGGCGTCCTGGTTGTCGTGCTCGCTGATGCGGCGCAGCAGGTCCTTGAGGTCGCCGGCGGTGTATTTCCAGCTGAACGGCCTGGCGGTCTGGTTATAGCGGTCGACGAAGGCGAGCAGAGTTTCGGATAGCTTCTCCAGGGCGGGGAAGTCGTTCGGTGAGACGACTTTCTTCTGGATGACCGAGAAGAAGATTATCTTGAGCCCGGCAGTCTGTGGTCGCGCTGACCTGGGCGGACGCGTCGAGGGCGGTGACCTGGACGCGTCCCGGGGCAAGGTCTCGGGGCCCGGAATGAGGGGTCCGATCGTTATGGGATGGTGACGGGTCAGGACAGT
>DATIYI010000123.1:0-6803 GCA_035517695.1 Streptosporangiaceae bacterium | reverse complement strand
GCCCTGCGTGCATACGGTCTCGGATATCTTCGTGCTCCTGAGAGCTGGGCGGCCGGTCCCGGTGGCCGTCAAGAATGAGAGTTGCCGTTGATCATCGACCCGTGGCCAGATTAATAGGCCGGAACAATCGGCTACTTCAGCTCGTCCGTAGGGCGGTTGCCGAACCTACCAGTCCGTCTCGCTGCAGTTCGTCGAGCACATCGTCGATCGTCACTGGGTGCCTCGTGCGGGAGTCCACGATCTGCTGGAGGCAGGCCCAGACAGCTTGTCGGTCGATGTCTATCTGGTCGCGGACGAAGCTGTCCGGGGACTTCGCCTTGAGATCCCAAGGAGCCGGTCGCTCTGCCGGAAAGTCCCGTAGATTCTTGGTAACGATGATCTGGGCCTTCGCCTTGATCGCGGCGGCTAGGACATGACGGTCGTTGGGGTCGGGAAGGTCCAGGGCTGCGATGAGAGGCTCGTAGCCGGAGACGAGGCAGTCGCGCACCGCTGTGTTCATCAGCTGGCGTAAGCGGTCGGTCTTCTCGACCGTGATGTCCGGCATGTTCTTCCGCAGGTTGTCGGTTACCTCATCCAGGATCTTCTCGGTCCACTTTGCCTGCACCAAGTGCGGAAGCTGGGCAATGCGGATCAGCAGATCGCGCAGCGTGTTGGGGTAGAGGACGTCAGCGTCATACACCGCGATGAAGGGCATGGTCAGTACAGGCCCAGCTCTTGGCTCAGGTCAGCCAGATCGTCGGCGGCGGCCCGTCGCTGCAAGTCGTCTTGCCGCTTGTACTCCATGAGCGCCTCGAAGGTTATCCGTCGATGGCGGCCGACTTTGCGAAAGGGGATCTGCCCAGATTCGAGCAGGCTGATGAGATAAGGCCGAGACACATTCAATACATCGGCTGCCTGCTGGGTGGTGAGCTCGGCATCTTTCGGGATGATCTGGACGCCGTGGCCCGACTCCAACAGGCTGAGCACCTGGGCAAGCATGACCACGGTCGGACGCGGAATCACGAGCGCGTCCTCGGCGCCGACTTCGCCGAGAGCCTCGATCAGGTCTTCTCCCGGATGGCTACTGAGGTAGTCGCTGATGCGCCGTGCGGCCCGGCCTGCGACCTCGGTGTCTACATCTCCCGGGTCAATCGAGGCGATAGGTTTGCTTGTCATCGTCGCAACCTCCTCCTCATCGAATTATCCGCAATAAATGAAGCATCCGCAAATCCGGAGCTTCCACTGGGGCACCCGCGCTAGCTGGGCCTGGTGAGGACCGTCCCGGCCGCGGGACCTTCGTCGAGCGGCGGTAGGGATCTCCTCGCTTCTGCGTCGTGCACGGCCGGACGCCAGGCTGCAGGCTCCAGCCGAAGAACTCAGTTCAGATGGAATGATCCGCTGTGAATGGCATGGCCCAAGCCCGAGCAGGCTTAGCTAGCCGCAGCGAAGAATTGAATGCCGGACCGTGCTAAATTGTGTTGGACTGCCGTGAACTGTGGTGCACGGAAATGAACTCTGGTTGTGCGTCTGGGCCACTGTCGTTCTTGCCGAGAAGACCGGCCAGCCTGACCGATCTTGCTCAATCGTGACGCCATAAGCTGCGATGTCATCACATATAACCTAGGTATGGCGCCCGTCGGCCGCACGAGTGAGAGGCCGCTCTGCCGGAATGTAAGCGCCGATCCCAGCGTGACGTGAAGCAAGATATCCACTTCGTTCCGATCGCCGTAGACCGGGCGCGGTCTACGGCTGCATAATGCCATTAGTTCGGCTATACCGAGCCAATAAGAATGGCATCCGGTGGCAGGAGAAGGCATCAGATGACAGCGAGCAGCCCGGAAAGCGCGCCGGGAAGAGAGATCGGCATGACGACGGCATCAGGGGACATCCGGCGTGCGGGCACGCGGTCCCGGAGGCGCTCCAGCCGGGCAGCGAGAAGGATGCGCAGCGTGCGGTTCGGCCTGACCGAGGAGGAGTACGGCGAGGTGGCTGTCGCCGCAACGCACGCCGGGCTAGCGAAGGGAGCGTACGCGGCTCACGCGACGCTGGCAGCCGCCAGGGGGCTGATGAATCCGGCGGATACGCCGTCCCGCCAGGCGCTGACCGAGTTGATCCGGGCGGCCGGGCTGGTCCGGCGCATCGGGGTCAACCTCAATCAGGCGGTGGCGAAGCTGAATGCCACCGGCCAGCGTTCGGCGGATCTCCTGCCGTACGCGGCCGAGAGCATGCGCAGAGTCCGACGGCTCGATGCTGCGGCCGAAGATGTGCGGAGGCGCCTGCGGTGATCGGGAAGGTGCTCCGCGGCCAGCGGCTTGCGGGCCTGCTGTACTACCTGTTCGGGCCGGGCAGGCGCGAGGAGCACACCGATCCGCACATCGTCGCCGGATGGCGCGACCCGGGCGAGCTAGAGCCGCCGTTGCGCCCCGATGGCCGCCGGGACTTCCGGTGGCTGACCGGGCTACTCAACCAGCCGCACGCGGCGCTGGGGCCACGCGGCCTGCGCCAGCCGGTGTGGCACTGCATGGTCCGGGCCGCGCCGGGGGACCGGCTGCTGTCGGACCAGGAGTGGTCCGGGTTGGCGCGCGACATCATGCACCGGACCGGCCTCGCGCCCCGTGGCCAGGATGAGGACGCGGTTCGCTGGATCGCGGTCCGGCACGCGGCGGATCACGTGCACATCGTTGGCACGCTGGCCCGCCAGGACGGTGCGCGGCCCCGGTTCTGGAACGACTACTTCCGCGTACGGGATGCTTGCCGGGCAGCCGAGGAACGCCACGGGTTGCGCCGCACCGCGCCCGGTGACCGTACCGCCGGTCACCGGCCCACCCGCGCCGAGAGCGAGAAAGCCCACCGCCACAGACGGCGCGAGCCGCCCCGCGTGACGCTCCGGCGCGCCGTCAGCACCGCCGCCGCCGCAGCGGCCAGCGAGGAAGAGTTCTTCGACCGCCTGGCGCAGGCGGGAGTGCTGGTCCGCACCCGGCTCAGCGCCTGCGATCCGGCGCAGGTCACCGGATACGCCGTCGCCCTCGACGGCGACACGGCCCGCACTGGCGGACCGGTGTGGTTCGGTGGCGGAAAGCTCGCCGCAGACCTGACCTTGCCGAAGCTCCGCTGCCGCTGGGGCACCGGCCGCGCCGGAACGCTCCACGGTGCGGACCTGACCGCGGCCGAGCGGAACGCGATCTGGGAGCATGCCGCCCGGACGGCCCGGGACGCCCGCGATCAGATCCGGGCAGCCGCTTCGGCTGGCGATCTTGGTTCGGTCACCGACGCGGCCTGGGCGGCCTCCGACGCGCTGCACTCCGCGGCCGCCGCCCTGGGCAGCCGGGTCGTGCGCCAGGCCGCCGACAACTACGCCCGCGCGGCCCGGATTCCCTATGCGCGGATGCCCCGGCCCACCCCGGCGGGCGACAACCTGCGCCAGGCCGCCCGGCTGCTTTCGCGCGCCGCGCTGGCCAGCCCCATCGCCGCCCAGGCCGAGCTGATCGTTCGCCTGGCTACGCTCGCTGAGGCCGTCATAGAGCTACGCCAAGCCCAGCAGCATGCGGCCCAAGCCGCCGCCGCCCGGCGGGCCGCTGGGCACTTGCACGCCGAGGGCAGGCGCCTCGGCCGACGCACGGAGTCCCGGGCCGCCAGATCGGCGCGGCTCGCCGCAGAAAGCTTCCCGGCCTCGCGCTGGGCCGCACCACCCACGCCGGGATGGCACCAAACCGCGCCGCCGCACCGGCGCGGACCAGGACCGTCCCGGCTGCGAGGCCCCACCCGCTAAACCAGCGCACTGACTCCTGGACGAGAGCCAGAGCACCAGCAGAGACATGGCCAGGGCACGGACGACGAGGGAGAGAAGGGCAGGGACGTGGAAGCGTACACAGTCGAGCAGGTTGCGGAGATGCTGCACATCGGCCGCGACAAGGTGTACTACCTGCTGCGGACCGGCCAGCTCCGCAGCATCAAGATCGGCAAGCTGCGCCGGATCACCAGCCAGCACGTAGGGGAGTTCATCGCCTCGCTCGAAAGCGAGCCGAGGTAACACACTCGTGTAGAACGGCGTGCTACGGTGTTCTACGTGCGCGATACCACGCTCCCACCCGTGAGGGTGGCAGCCGACTTTAAGGAACGGCTGGCCCGCTACGCCGCTTCGCAGGACCGCGACGTCTCGTGGGTCATCAGGAAGGCGATCGAGGAATACCTCGACCGTCACGAAGACAAGGAATGAGCACCGCCAGCCCGGCCACTACGTGTACCGGTGGTACGCCTCGAACGCAGGCCAGGGCACGCCAGGACCACACCGAACCACCTGGCAGAAGGAGAAGACGTGTCCAAGATTTTAATCGGGAAGTACCAGGCCACCATCTACCCGGACGGAGACGGTTTGACCGGGGCGATCAGCCTGGGATTCGATGGCCAGGGCAGGCGGCAGCGGATCAAGCGGAAGGGCCGCACGAAGGCGATCGTCAAGGACAAGCTCATCCAGGCGGTAGCGGACCGGGATGCTGGGCTCAAGACCGCCGGGAACTACACGGTGGCGCAGGCAGTCCAGGACTGGCTGTCCAAGGGGCTCAAGGGTCGCAACGAGGAGACCATCACGGCCAACCGTATCCTGGCCGAGCAGCATGTCCTGCCGCTGATCGGTGCGTACAAGCTCACCGAGCTGACCGCCGATGACGTGGACGAGTGGCTCGACGGCCTGACCGCCAAGCTCGCGACGAGAAGCCTGCAAGGCGTGCACGCGATCCTGAAGCGGTCCATCCGCCAGGCCCAGGCCCGCGACCGGGTACTGCGGAACGTGGCCGAACTGGTCACGACTCCCAAGGGCAAGCCGGGACGGCCCAGCAAGGCCATGACGCTGGAGCAGGCCACGGCCATGCTGGCGCAGGCGAAGGCGTCTCGACTCCATGCCTACGTCGTGGTCAGCCTGCTGACCGGCATCCGCACCGAAGAGGCCCGCGCCCTGCGCTGGTCCCACATCGTGGCATGGATCGCGGAAGATGATCAGTGGCGGCCCGTCACCGAGGTCGGGTTCGATCACGAGCGGCTCGCGATCTACGTCTGGCGCTCGGTCCGGGCTGACGGCGACACCAAGACCGAGAAGTCCCGCCGGACGCTAGAGCTCCCCGGCCAGGCGGCGGATGCATTCCGCGAACACCGGGGACGGCAAGCGAAGGACAGGCTGGCGGCAGGACCGCTGTGGCAGGATCACGGCCTCGTCTTCGCTAGCCAGGCAGGTACCCCGCTGGACGCATCCCACGTGCGCCGATCGTTCAAGGCGATCACTAGGAAGGCCGGGCTCGGTGAGAACTGGACCCCCAGGGAGTTGCGTCATTCGTTCGTGTCCATCATGAGTGACAACGGCGTCCCCATCGAGACCATCGCTGATCTCGTCGGACACGCCAGCACGGCAGTAACCGAGGAGGTCTACCGGCACCAGCTCAAGCCGGTGATCACCAAGGGCGCCGAGACCATGAACACCATCTTCGGCCAGCACAAGCAAGCCAAGTCCGCGTGAGGCAGTGGCTCCCCGTTTGGCTCCCGAAGACCTGTTGAAGATCAGAAAGGGACCCCGGAGCGATGCTCCGAAATCCCTTTTGACCTGCTAAGACCTTCTGGTCGGGGTGGCCGGATTTGAACCGGCGGCCTCTTCGTCCCGAACAGGGCGCGCAGGAGTACGAGTGGCCTGCTTGGGCGTGTCTGCGCAGGTCAGTGACGTCCGCTCGGCGCTGGCGACCGCGCCTGAGCGCGCCTGACGGGAGCTGGCCACTCCCATTCCGCTCCCAAAATTGGACACCCGGCCAGCTGCGATGGTTCATGCCGCCTAGGGCCGCGGCCACCACGATCGGGCAGGGACCCGGAGCTAGCCAGCAGGACAGGCGGACGCGATGAGCATCGCGGTGATGAACTGGGTGTGGGCCAACTCACCGACCTCCGGCAACGAACGCCTGGTGCTCCTCGCGCTGGCCGACGCTTGCTCGCGCGACGACGGCACCGGTTGCTGGCCCTCGGCGGCCACCATCGCCCGCAAGGCCAACGTCAGCGACCGTACGGTCCGCCGTGTCATCACCCGCCTGGAAGCCGAGGGGCACCTCATCGTGCACCGCGGCGGCGGACGGACCGGGTCAACCAACTCCTACACCGTCGTCACCGGTAACCGGGTTATCCACAGCCCTGGACTGAATGACACCCCTGACAGTCTGTCCGGGGGTGACACCGGTGACCGCTCACCCCTGACAGAACTGTGTCAGGGGACCCATGACACAACTGTGTCACCCGATCCACCAGACAACCACCAGGGAACCGCCGCCGCGTCGGCGCCTGATGCGCGTCCCGCAGTCGCGGCCACCACCGGCGCCGATGTGGTCGAGTTCTTCGCCGCGCTCGGCGACGCTTGGAGGCTGACCGAGACTCAGCGAGCGAGGCTCACCGCCGCCGTGCAGGCCGCGCTGGACATGGGCTGGGCGCCGCAGGCATTGGCGTCGGTTACCGGGGCGAACACCACGGGCGTGCGGAACCCTTACGCGGTGCTGGCCGCCCGGCTGTCGTCGGCTGAACTGCCCGCGCTGTCCGTGCGATCGGCGCGGACGCCGTGGTGCGGCGAGTGCGACCAGGTCACGCGCATGCTGGATTACCACGGTGATGCGCCGCGCCGATGCCCGAACTGCAAGGGACCGCGGCCCCGGCAACCCAATGGGTGGCGTCCAAGATCCGGTGTAAATGACAAGACGGGCGTAGGTTCCCTTCAAGACCGCCAAGCCTTCGAAGGGAAGGACCTACGCCCATGCCAGATCGAGTATCGCCTACTGACCGTGTCCGCGGCCACATCGACGAGC
>DATIYI010000122.1:0-9765 GCA_035517695.1 Streptosporangiaceae bacterium | reverse complement strand
GCAGCGGGTTCGCCGGTGTCGCTGGTGGTGGCGGCGGAGCAGCGTTCCGCGCGGGCGCACCTGGCGGCGGCTGGCCGGTCCCGGTATATGCCAGCCGCCATGGATGGCCTCCTGAGTGTTATCAGCCTGCCCCGGTGTTACGTAGTGCGGTCAGATCATCAGTGATCTGGTGTACGACGGGAGGGCGCGCAAGCGCCCTTCCGGCGCCAGCGACTTCGTCCAGCGAATCTACATGCTGCTGGACGAACACCCCGAGGGCATGACCCTGGATGAGATCCACGCCGTGCTTCGGGAAGGATGGCTTGAAACTGACTACTACCGCGCCTACGAACAGTACATAGCTACCCGTCAAGTCTACAACCAGGCGGCATCTCGTCGTAAACTTGACGGGGGGGAGCGAGGGACGATAAACGGCCGGTCTGAAGTCTACAACCAGGCAGCATCTCGTCGTAAACTTAAGAGCGGTGGACGCCCGGCGGCTCCTTACGGCTCTGACTTGTTTAAGTCGCGGGCGCAGCAGTGGGCGATTAGCAAGACGCTCAACTTAATGAAGCACGCGAAACACCGCACCGCCCGGCGGTGCGGTGACAAGTGGTACAAGGGTGAGCGAGCACCGCGGATCACGGTGTACGACAGCACTCCCAGGCCTCACTACATCACGCACGACTGGGCCTCTGAGCGCCGCGCCGCATACCAAGCTGCCACCAGCGCTGACGTCCGCCGTGAGGAACTCAAAGCCGAACTATTCAAGGCCATAGCCTCCAAGAGCCTCACCGTGCGCCGCGCACGCGAAGTGCTGCAACTCGCCTACGACCACCTGTGCGGCTTCTGATCTCCTGTACGACAAACACGAGGGCACCTAGATCATCTAGGTGCCCTCGTGTCCATCCAAGCCCTATGGTGAGGGCTCCTAGGCGACGCAATACCGGTCGTACTCCGGTCCGCACGGGTGGATGTTGCACTCCGGGCAGGCTTCGCCCCACGACAGGCAGCCGCACGGCTTCAACGGCTCGTCCAGCACGCCGCACCGGGCTGGCTCGTCCGCTGCCGTCTCCGCCACGACGGCCAGGGCCGTGGCGTCGGTGATGACGGTCCCGGCGATCACCGTGGGTTGCTCCAGGTAGGCGAGGCAGTAGTCGCACTGGCGGTGCGCTGCGTGCATGACGTGGCCGCAGATCCGGCAGTCAGCCATGTGTTCCTGGACGGCGAGGCTCTGGAATGTGCGCCAGAACTGCGGGTCGTTCCGGTACTTCTTGATGACGGCTTCGAGTTCACGTCGCCACGGGTAGTCGCCCTGGTCGAATTTCTGGCCGCGGATGCGGCTCCGTGCGTCTTCCAGCTGGCATAGCTGACGGTCCGCGTCGGTCTCGCTCATGTCGCCGCCGCGCCGGTCTGTACTGTGGGCATCGCTGTTCTCCTCTGTGTGTCTGGCCGGGCCTTGTCTCCCGGCGGTTCCGCCCTCGCCTGGTGCGGGGGCGGAAGTCTTTCCGGTGTGGGCTGCGGTATCTCGTTAGCTGCCATGGCGAGCCGGGACCGGAACCGGCACCCGGCGTAGAAAGTTTCGATCGGCCTGACTGTCACGTCCGCGGCCCTGCTTCCTGACCGGCCCGTCCGGTCCGCAGGAGTGACAGGTTCGCCAGCCTCGACGTGATCCGCAGCCGGGCGCGTGCCCGGTGGAACTCCGTCCACGACGCCTCGTCCGCGGGGCTGAGCCGCCGGCCGATCTGCCCGTCAGCCGACCGGGACAGCACGACGGCCGCGTAGCCGCCCGCCGCCGCGGCCCACTCGTCCGCCAGGGCCGTGAACACGGGCGGGGCGTGATCGACATGCGCGGCCTCCCGCGACAGCGGGACACCGGTCACCGCGCATACCAGCGGCCCCTGGTCCTGTGCTGCCTGCTTGAACTCGATCACCTGGCCGGCGATGGCCCGGCGCATAGCTGACCGCACGATTGCCGGGTGATCTGGTGCGGTGATGCAGGCGTAGTAAGAGAAGTCGGTGCTGGTGCCGTCGGTGCGGTGGACGACGAAACCGCGGGTGCCCATCTCTGTCGTCTGAGTCGTGAACCCGGCCACGCCGGGGCCCGTTTTCTCGCCCGCACAGGGATGCCGGTCAAGCAGCCACGCCACGAATAAGGCGTCATCGCCTGTGACGACATGCCCGTCTGGGGTGGCGGCGACGATGGCGCGGCATCTGACTTTCGCTTGGGTTTTCCATCCGCGGCGGCCCGTATCCAGCGGCGGCGCTGGCTCGTCGCTCATGGGCGTGCCTGACCAGCGCGCCCGGCAGCGGCGATGGCGTTTTCCCGCAGGCATTCGCGACAGTCCGGCTCGGTTCTGTCTGGTTTCACGGTGTCGCGGTCGCCGTATTGCAGGCCGCACAGCGTGCGCCAGGGGCGGCCGGTGTAGTGCGATCGTTCGCCCGGGCGGACCGCCTGGCGGAGCCGCACCACCTTGGCCGGGCCGCCGTCGTAGGGCGCCCCGGCAGGCCACGCGTAGCCGGCGGTGCGGTTGCAGCGCATCCGGTAGTCGGGGGCGTAGGGCAGGCCGGCCATCTTGTAGCGGTGGTCGACGGCGTCGGCGAGCCGCTCGAACGACCTGTCGAAGTCGGCCATGTGAAACCATGGACGGGTACCACCGGGCCGTTCCAGTTCGCGGCGGAACTGGAGCAGCAGCCGGGCCAGGTCGTGTGCGTCTACGCGCACCGTGTCTGTCTTCGGGTTGTAGCCGTAAGGGTCGGTCATGGCGTGTCCTTTCGTGGTGACGGCTGGCGGCCCACATTTACCGCGAGACTCTGTCTGTCCACTTCCGCCTTAGTGCATGCGCATTCACTTTCCGGTACGGGCACCATCACGGCGGAAAGAGTAAAGAGCGGGCCGTCGTCAGGGCACGGGCAGAGAATGGTGTCCCTGCGGCTCGGAACCGGGACGCCGAGGGCGCCGGTCACCAGGTCATCGAACCACCATGTGCCGCATCGCGGACATTTCACTGTGTGGTGGTGATGCGTGAGGTCGCCGACCGATTCAGCGACCAGTATCAGTGCCTGGATGTTCTGGTCACCCGCTCCCCGTGCCCGGCAGTACAGGCAAGTCTCGTGTCTCATAGTCAAGCGCCTTTCCCTAGGGGTTGGGGTTGGTGGTTGTGGTTCTTGCGGCCGTGTTTATCACCGTCGTTCAACGTGGTACTGGGTGTCCACGGCTCCCCCGGCGGGCGTGCGTACACAGGGGCCATGTCAGCGAACCGGCCATAGTGGCCCTGGAATGCCACCGTCACCGTCGCTGTCGGGCCGGCCCGGTTTTTGTCGACGATGAAATCCGCTTCGCCGGCTCGCGGGGAGGACCGATCTGTCACGTCCTCCCGGTGAATCAGGATCACGACGTCTGATTCGTTTTCGATCGCACCGGATTCCCGGAAATCCGACTTCACGGGACGGCGGTCACCGCGTGATTCCGGGCCCCGGTTCAGCTGCGCGACCATGATCACCGGGATGTGGAACTCGCGGGCGATGTTCTTTATCCCCGCGGCCAGGGCAGCGACTTCCCGCTCCCGTGTATCTGCACCCTGAGCGCCTCGCATCAGCTGCAGATAGTCGACTATCGCCAGGCCGGCGGGTTCTTTCCGGGCCATTCCCCGCAGCCTGGCACGGATGTGCCCCAGCCCGATTCCCGGTGTGTCGTCCACGACGAGTTTCCCGCCCATGAACCGGTCCCGGACATGCGCGATCCGGTCCCATTCACGTTCGTCGAGTTTCGATGTCTGGAACAGGTGCAGCGGTATCATCGACTCGGCGGCCAGCATCCGGTCGGTCACTTCGCCGGCCGGCATCTCCAGCGAAAACAAGATCGCCGGGATGTTGCAGTGCAGGCCGGCGTGCCGGGCCACATCGCTGGCCCACAGGCTTTTGCCCACCCCCGGCCGCGCGCCCACGGTGATCAGCTGGCCGGGCCGCAGGACCGGCATGAGGGCCCGCATGTCCGCCCATGGCAGCGTCGGCAGCCCCCTGGTGCTCTCCGGGTGCTCGTGGCGCTCCAGCGCGGCCAGGAACAGATCCCCGGAGGTTACCGGGGCGTCGACCTTCGCGGTGGCCAGCGCGGCGTCCAGCTGCCGCCGGGCCTCATCCGGGTAGGTTTCCGCGTCGAACCCGGGATCGCCGGCGAGCTGCTGGATCGCCGCGCCGGCCTGCGCTGTGCGGCGGCGCAGCGCGTCGTTCCGCACGCGGCGGACGTTCGCGGCCAGCGCGTGTGATTCTCCGCGCTTCATCAGCGTGTGGAGGTAGCCGCCGCCGCCGACTTTGCTGATCTCGCGTGTCCGCGTCAGTTCCGTCAGGACCGTCGACGGGGTCACTTCCCCGCCGGCTTCGGCTAGCCGGCTGATCGCCTCGTAAATGATCTGGTGCGCTGGCTGGACGAAATCTGCTGCGTCGAGGTCGACGTACACCGGGCCGCCTGTGCTGCGCCCGGTGATCAGCACGCCGAGGATCGCGCGTTCCGCCGGGACAACGTCGGCGGCGGGGAGCCAGCCCCGGATCTCAACGTCAGCGGTGCTCATGCCGCATGCCCGGGCCGGCGCCGGTCGTCGCCGATCAGCGGGACGGTGACGCACATCTCGGTGAGCCGGGACGCGACCCGCTCCCCGGTGTACCCGGCGAGTTCGCGGGTCTTGACGTTCGACGTGATGATCACCGGTCGCTGGCTGGCGTACCGGTCGTCGATGATCTCGTACAGCCGTTCAGCGGTCCATTCGCTGGGTTTCTCGGCGCCGAGGTCGTCGAGTACCAGGAGCGGCGCCTGCTGGCAGTCGCCGATGAGGGTCTGGTGCTGGTCACCGGAGTATCCGCCGCGGAGGCTGTCGAACAGGGTGGTGGCGCGGAACACCAGCGGCGGCCATGTGCCGGTGCGGCGGAGCCAGAGAACGGCCGCGGCGAAGGCGAGCTGGGTTTTCCCGGTGCCGACTGGCCCGACGATGGACAGGCCGCAGGTGCCGTCTGCAGCCCAGTCGCAGATTCCGGCGGGGACGTCGATGGTTTTCCGGAATCGGGGCGGCACGAAGCTGCTGCGCTGGTTGTGGTCGCAGGTGCTGCACCGGTATGCGGTGCCGTGGCTGATGAGAGTCCCGTAGCCGTCGCAGCCAGGGTCGTGCTCGTTGCTGACGCCAAGGTTGATGATCATCCGGTGCCCCCCTAGGTCCAGGCTGCTGCGTTGTAGCGGTCGCTGTCGCCGTCCGGCTCCGGTTCGTGCTCGTCTTCCCAGCAGTCCGCCCGGAGCCAGGTGGCGGGCAGCTTCGTGTACTTGCGTTCGAGCGCGGCGCGGGCCCGTGACTGGCGGCCCGCGTCCGCAATGGCCCGGTCGCGGGCGTCGCGGTAGGCGAGGGCGCCTTTGATGATCACCTGTTCGTCCCCGCCGGCGCGTTTGAGCGCGGCTGGCCACGCCTTCTTGGCGTCGCCTGGCGCCTCATGGCGGGGGTAGGCGGCGTAGAACTCATCGAACCCCGGCAGCGACGACGGAGTCGTGGTCGAGCGGGAGCGAGATATCTCTTGAACTTCTTTCTTACTTATAAGAAGGACAGGATCCCGGTTTGCGGGACGCTGAGGATCGTTTTCAGGGTCCCGGTTTGCGGGACGCTGAGACCGCTCAGGGTCCCGGTTTGCGGGACGCTGAGACTCAGGGTCCCGGTTTGCGGGACGCTGAAAATCGGGGATGGCGTAGATCGCTTTGACGTACTTCTGCCCGCGGTGGACCTGTATCAGGGCACCCTTCTCCACCAGTGCGGCGATGACCATGAAGCGCTGGGTCCGGCTGCATCGGAGGCGCTCGATGATGTCTGCGCGCTGCTCGATGCCCTCCTGGCATTCCCGCTCCTGGTCGCCGCTCTCGAAGGCAGCATCTGCCAGGACGCACAGGACATACAGCTCACGCCACGTAAGACTCGCGGGGGCGTGCGCCTGGCAGTGCGCCACCAGCTGCCAGCCCATCAGGTCACGCCCCGGGACCTGGCTCCGCGGCCGCTCACGCCAGGCCGGCGCGGATCGGCCGGAGTGTCAGGGTTTTCCGGTACGGTAGGCAATGTTGACCTCCTCTGGACGGGGTTCAACGTGGTCCTTTGGTGAGGGGCCGGTGTCGGTGGCGGAGCCCGGGATAGCAGTCCCGGGCTTCCGCATGTCGGGGGGCGCCGCGGGGTCGATGCCGAGGCTGCGGAGCAGGTCCGTGCGGGTGACGCGGTAGGACTTGCCGAGGCGGAGCACCGGGCAGGGGAACTCCCCGGCCCTGGCCAGCTCGTGTGACTTGGTGCGGCCCAGGCAGAACGCGCGGCCGGCGGTGGACAGGTCGAACGCGGCCGGCAGCGCCAGCACCTCCGCGATCGTCATGCCCGGGCCGGTCACGCTCCCATCTCCGCGTCGGCCGCTGCCCATGACTCGTGCGCTGCCGCCAGCGCTGCGGCGCACTCGCGTGCCGTAGCGCCCGGCTCCTCGTCCAGTACCTCGTCCGGGTGTGCCGCTGCGTATGTCTCGTCGCACAGGGCCTGGAGGCGGCGGGCGCTGACCCCGAGTGCCTTGGCGAGCCGTACGACGGTTGCCGGCCGTGCCCTGGACTTGCCGTTGGCCATCCGCCAGATCGTGCACCTGTCCACCCCGGCGAGCAGCGCCGCCGCATCGAGCGGGTAACCCCGGTCCACGAGCAAGCTTTTTAGTGTCATCTGGCCCTCCTGACGTGATCTGACAACGTGGTCTTGTCGTCATCCGGCCAGGAGTCTAGGCGGAACCCGGTGGCAATGCAAACGCGACACGAGAGAAAAAGTTGGGAGCGATTGATGATCACAAGCTGGTCGTGTAGACATGGGACCGTGGGAAACACCCCCGGGCAGCGCTACGGCGACATCCTCGGCCGGAACATCTCAGGCGCCCGCGGGCGCCTGCAGCTGAGCCAGGCTGCCGTCTCGGCCCGGATGCGGGCGCTCGGGTTCGAGTGGCACCAGCAGACCTGCATGATGAGCGAGAAGGGCCGCCGGCGTGTCACGGCCGAGGAGATCCACGGCCTGGCCCGCGTCCTGGAAACATCCATCGCCCGGCTGATGTCACCCACCGACGACGACAAAACCGTGACCTTCCCGGACGGCTCCGTGATCCCCGCCGCATCCGTGCAGCGCTCCGCGGTCGGCGAGAACGACGGCGCGGTCCAGTGGGCCGGGAACACCCCGGTGATACCCCGGCCGCGGCCCGCCCGGCGGCCCGGGATGGCCGCAAGTGGCTGAATCGGTTTACAAGCGCTGCCGGTGCCGCGGCCAGGACGGCCGCGAGCTCGGCCCGGCGTGCCCGGCGCTGCGGCGCGCTGACGGGACACTGAATCCGCGGCACGGCACCTGGTATTTCCGGCTTGAGCTCCCGCCAGGGCCCGGCGGGAAACGCCGGCCGGCGCTCCGCCGCGGCGGGCACGCCACCCGGGCTGACGCTGTGGCCGCGCGGGAAGCCGCGCGCGGCAAGCTCCGGGCAGGCGCCGACCCGGCCAGCCGGGTCACCCTCGGCCGGTACCTGCCGGAATGGCTCGCCGGCCGGCCCGACCTGAAAGCGTCGGCGCGGCGCAGCTACGCCGGCCACATCAGGGTCTACCTGGCGCCGCTGATCGGCCACATCGACCTGGACCGGCTCCGGGCCGCCGACATCACCGGCATGTTCGCTGCGATCGAGGCGTGGAATACCGGGCTGGCGGAAGGCCGCCCGGTCCGCAAGTCACAGCATCACGTCGGCGCGGCGACCATGCAGCGGATCCGGGCGACCCTGCGGGCAGCGCTGAACGACGCCGTCCGCGACGGGCTGATCCCGTTCAACCCGGCGTCGCGGGTGCGGATGGCTCCCGAGCGGAAGCCCCGGCCGCTGGTGTGGACCCGCGAGCGGACCGAAGCGTTCTGGGCCGGGCACGCCCGCCAGGTCGCCGAGGCCGGCCCGGCGGCGGACCCGTTCAAGATCTGGCGTGACGTGTCGCTGCGGCCGCGGCGGGTGATGGTGTGGACCCCGCAGCAGACCGGGACGTTCCTCGACTATGCCGCCGCCGACCGTCTCTCGGCGCTGTTCGAGACCGTTGCGGCAACCGGGGAGCGGCGCGGCGAGGCGTGCGGGCAGCGGAAGGCGGACTTCGACCTGGACGCGGGCACGCTCACCATCACCGCTGCCCGGCTGGCGATGGGCCGCGAAGTCGTGGACGAGACACCGAAGTCCGACGCCGGTCAGCGGACCGTCGCCCTGGACGCCGGGCTCGTCGCCGTGCTGAAGGCGCACTTCGCCCGCCAGGCCGCGGACCGGCTCGCGTGGGGCGAGGCGTGGGCGGGCACGGGCCTGGCGTTCACCCGCGAGGACGGGGCGCCGCTGCACCCGAACACCGTGTCCGGCCGGTTCGCCCGGCTGGCCTTCTCGGCCGGGCTGCCGCCAATCCGGTTCCATGACCTGCGGCACGGGGCCGCGACGTACAGCCTGGCCGCCGGGGTGGACGTCAAGGTGGTGCAGGACCGGCTCGGGCATTCCACGTCGGCGCTGACCCGTGACACGTACACGTCGGTGCTGCCGGACGTGGCCGCTGCCGCTGCCGAGGCCACGGCGGCGATGATCCCCCGCGCCGGCGGCCGTGGCGGACTCCCTGCGGACTCCCCGGCCCCTTAGGCGACCAGCGGCCCGGATACGGCTGGGAAGAACACGCAGGTCAGGGTATCCGTAGGCGGTGGGGCGGGCGGGGGTCGAACCCGCGACCGGCGGATTATGAGTCCGGCACGCATTGAACCGGATGGTGCCGGGTGGTTACGGCTGGTCCGTTCCGCAGGCAAAACACCGTTCCCGGTGTCGTTTCCGGCCGTTCCGTGTGCCCCCGGCCGGGGCAGTCCGGTCCGTGCGGGCCCCGCAGGGACTCCCGCAGCCGGAGGACGGCGCCGAAGCCTCCGCACCGGCCTGGAACGCTGAGAGCCATTCTCCGGGCCCGGGAACACCCGCCCAAGCCCATTACCCCGGACGCACCGCCGCGGGCCGCCACGGGCCACCTGGGAGCCGCGCAGGCCCATTCAACGGCAGGCGCCGCTCCGGTGCCGGATACCGAGCACAACGATCCGGGCATCGTGGATCTCGTACAGGACCCGCCAGGCACCTGTACGGGCCCGCCACACACTCCGGTCACTGGTCAACTGGGTCGCCTGCCCCGGCCGCGGATTATCCGATAACCGCGCAATAAGACGATCAATAGTCCGCTGGACGGACCGGTCTAAGCGCTGGAAATCGTCGTCCGCCTCAGCACGCCAGACAACCTCGAAAGGCACCGTCAAAGGCCCGCCCGGGCCCTCACATCCGCCCACGGGATAAGCGGCTCGCCAGCCTCGGCCCGCACCCTGGCTGCCCGCGCATAAGCGGCGTCGTCAAAATCCTCCAGCAGATCAGCCAGCGCATCCGCGGGCAGGCCCGCGATCCGCTCTGCCAGCGCCGCCGGGACGATCGCCGCGAACCGCTTGCCGCCCTCGGTGAGGTAGACGACGGTGCCGGCGGCAGCCTTATGGGCGGCGCGGCTGACACCAGGGACGTCCTCGATCGGCTGCTCAATCATACAGCCAGGGTATCTTGCGGCGATCGTCAGTGTCCGACGCTAGCCTGGGCACTGTGAGTGCGGACTTTGCGTCTCTTGAGGCCAGGGTGGCGGAACTGGAACGCCAGATGCGGCACATACTCCCTGCCAAGATCGACGCCGTCAGCTACGGGGTCAGTCTCGTTCACGAGGACACGCGCTACCTCCGGGAGCAG
>DATIYI010000121.1:0-3539 GCA_035517695.1 Streptosporangiaceae bacterium | reverse complement strand
CCCCGCTAGCGATCACAAAGTCACTCCTCGACGTCGCCCGCAGCGACCCAGCGCGAAGCACCGGCGAACTCGTCGAGCGACTGCACGCGGTCAACGCCCGGGCAATCGGCCTCACCGAGGCATTGCTCCTGCTCAGCCGGGCCGAACAGCAGTCCTTCACCCGGGAGCACGTCGACCTGTCCCTGATCGTGGAAGAAGCCACCGAAACACTGCTCCCTCTCGCCGAAGAGCATTGCGTCAGCATCGAGCCCTCCGGCGACATCGCCCTCACCATCGGATCACCGGCGCTCCTGCTGCAGATGACGACAAACCTCGTGCACAACGCGATCGTCCACAACCTGCCCGATCAGGGCACCGTGTGGGTCAGTACCAGCGTCCGTGCCAGCAGCGTGTCGCTCACCGTCGAAAACACCGGCGCGAAGCTCTCCCCACAGCTGGTCTCGACGCTCACCGAAGCGTTCCAGCGCGGCACCGAACGCAAACGCAATGACCATGCAGGGGTCGGCCTCGGCCTGGCGATCGTCAAGAGCATCATCCAGGCGCACGACGGAACGCTCACGGGCCTGTCAACTTAACGGTGTAACTTGATCTTGGTTGTTACTGCCGGCCCGCGCTGAGGCGGCCGTCGAAAGTTATGTCGAACGCGTTGAGGGCGGCCTTCCACCGGTTGGTCCAGCGTTTGCGGCCCTTCCCGGTCGGGTCGAGGCTCATGATCGCCAGGTACAGGCACTTGAGCGCGGCCTGCTCGGTCGGGAAGTGGCCGCGGGCGTTCACCGCCCGCCGGAGCCGGGCGTTGATCGACTCGATGGCGTTGGTGGTGCAGATGACGGTCCTTATTTCCCGGTCGAAAGCCAGGAATGGCACGAATTCCGCCCAGGCGTTCTCCCATAGCCGTATGATTGCCGGGTAGCGTTTCTCCCACTTGCCGGAGAACTCGGCGAACCGGTCCAGTGCGTCCGCCTCGGACGCTGCCGTGTAAACGGGCTTGAGATCTTTCGCGATGACGCCCCAGTCCTTCTTGGAAGCGTACTTGAATGAATTCCGCAGGAGATGGACGATGCAGGTCTGCACGATGGTCTTCTCCCAGACCGCGTTCACCGCGTCGGGCAGGCCTTTCAGCCCGTCGCAGACCAGCATGCACACGTCCCGCACGCCGCGGTTCTTGATTTCGGACAGAACGCGCAGCCAGAACTTGGCTCCCTCGCCGTCGCCGTGCTCCCCGGCCCACAGTCCGAGCACGTCACGCTCACCGTCCACGGTGACGCCCAGGGCCAGGTAGATGGGCCGGTTGGCGACCTGGCCCTCGCGGATCTTCACGCTAATAGCGTCGATGAACACGACAGCGTAAACGGGATCCAGCGGCCGGCTCTGCCATTCCGCCATGCCCTCCATCACCCGGTCAGTGATCGTGGTGATCGTCTGCTTCGAGACCTCGGCGCCGTAAACCTCGGCCAGGTGCGCGGCGATCTCCCCGTGGGTCAGCCCTTTCGCGGACAGGGAAATCACCATCTCATCGATCCCGGTCAGCCGCCGCTGCCGCTTAGCCACGATCTTCGGCCCGAAGGAGGAATCGCGGTCCCGGGGCACCGAGATTTCCACCGGCCCGGTATCAGTCAGCACGGTCTTGGCCCGGTGGCCATTGCGGGAATTCCCGCCATCACGCCCGGCCGGATCGTGCTTGCCGTATCCCAGGTGATCATCGAGCTCGCCTTCCAGGGCGCCCTCGACCACCATCTTCGTCAGCTTGCCCAGCAGCCCGCCCTCGCCGGTGAGCTTCAGCCCGCCCGAGCGGGCCCGCTCGGTAAGCTCCCGCAGCAGCTGCTCATCAGCCGCCGACAGTCCCACCCCGTCCGGGACCTGACCCTTCGCCACATCAGTCACTGGTGTCTCCCTACTTGTCAGGAGTTACACCGTTGAAATTACAGTCCCTACCGCACCAGGTGCCCAGGGCGAATTCAACCGGTCGTCGCAACACCTCGATCACGGAGGTTCGCGATGGGACGCGGCAGGAAGCAGTTGCCGGAGCCGCCGGCGGGTGCACGCCGGCAGTGGGCAGCGGATCGGGCGTTGCGCCCGCCGATGCGGTCACCGGGCCGGCCTGAGCCTTCACGTGCGGTGCAGCGGGAGTTCTGGCGGCTGATCGCGTTGGGAGTGACGACGGTCGAGGCTGCGGAGTCGGTGGGCGTGTCGTGGCCGGTCGCAGCGCGGTGGTTCCGTCACGCTGGCGGGATGCCGCCGCTCAGCCTGGACGAGCCCACGGGCCGCTACCTGTCGTTCGCCGAGCGTGAGGAGATCGCGCTGTTGCGCGCCCGGGACGTGGGCGTGCGGGAGATCGCCCGCCGGATCGGGCGCGACCCGGGAACTATTTCGCGTGAGCTGCGCCGCAACGCGGCGACCAGGAGCGGGAAGCAGGTCTACCGCGCCCTGGTGGCGCAGTGGAAGGCTCAGCAGGCCGCGAAGCGCCCGAAGACCGCGAAGCTCGCAGACAACGGCAGGCTGCGTGAGTACGTGCAGGAGCGGCTGTCGGGCAGCGTCCGCCGGCCCGACGGCACGATCGTGGCCGGACCCAAGACACCCGCGTGGAAGGGCCTGAACAAGCCGCACCGGCAGGACAGGCGATGGGCCACAGCCTGGAGCCCGGAGCAGATCAGCAACCGGCTCAAGGCCGACTTCCCCGATGATGAGTCCATGTGCATCAGCCACGAGGCGATCTACCAGGCGCTGTTCATCGAGGGGCGTGGCGCGCTCAAGCGTGAGCTGGTCGCGTGCCTGCGCACGGGCCGGGCGTTGCGGGAGCCACGGGCACGGTCGCGGAACAAGCCGCAAGGCCATGTCACCGCGGACGTCGTGATCAGCGAACGGCCCGCCGAGGCCGCCGACCGCGCGGTCCCCGGGCACTGGGAAGGCGACCTGATCATCGGGACGGGCCGGTCTGCGATCGGCACGCTCGTCGAGCGCAGCAGCCGGTCCACGATCCTGGTCCACCTGCCCCGGATCGAGGGCTGGGGTGAGAAGCCACCGGTGAAGAACGGCCCCTCTCTCGGCGGCTACGGCGCCGTCGCGATGAACGCCGCGCTGACGGCGTCCATTGAGCGGCTGCCCGGGCAGCTGCGCAAGACCCTCACCTGGGATCGCGGGAAAGAACTGTCCGGGCATGCGCGGTTCGCGCTCGCCACCGGCACGAGGGTGTTCTTCGCCGATCCGCATTCGCCGTGGCAGCGGCCGACAAACGAGAACACGAACGGGCTGCTGCGCCAGTACTTCCCGAAGGGCACCGACCTGTCCCGGTGGCCGGCCGGGGACCTCGAAGCCGTCGCCCTCGCGATCAACAACCGGCCCCGCAAGATCCTCGGCTGGAAGACCCCCGCCGAAGTCTTCGACGAGCAGCTACGCTCATTTCAACCACCCGGGTTGCATCGACCGGTTGAACTCGCCCAATACACCTCGTTCCGGCTCACCGCCCACTTGATCGAGGCCGGGATCGACGCCTCCATCGGCACCGTCGGCGATGCCCTCGACAATGCGCTGATGGAGTCCAC
>DATIYI010000120.1:0-4282 GCA_035517695.1 Streptosporangiaceae bacterium | reverse complement strand
TCAGCAAGCTCAAGCAGTTCAGGGCCGTCGCCACCAGATACGACAAACGAGAGCGGATCTACCAGGGCACTATCGACGTCGCCTCGATCAGCATCTGGCTCCGCGACCCCGTCCCATGATGATCCGCGGGACACGCCCTAGGCCTACCCGCACCGCGTTCCCGGGCGGCCCAGGACCGCCCCGGCCGTACGGGCGCTGGCGTTGGAGATGGCGCGCGATAACCCGCCCTGGGGCTACCGCCGGATCCACGGCGAACTGACCGGCCTGGGGCGTTAAGGTCGCGCCGTCGACGGTGTGGCAGATCCTCAAGGATGCGGGCATCGATCCCGCACCCAGGCGCGCCGGGCAGACCTGGCGGGCGTTCCTGGCCGGGCAGGCTACGACGATCCTCGCGGCGGACTTCTTCCACGTCGACACGGCGTTCCTCCTCCGCCTGTACGTACTGTTCTTCATCGAGCACGGCACGCGCCGCGTGCACCTGGCCGGCATCACCGCCCACCCCACTGGCGCGTGGGTGACCCAGCAGGCCCGCAACCTGCTGATGAACCTCGAGGGCCGCGCTGATGGCTTGAAGTCCCTTATCCGCGACCGGGATACGAAGTTCACCGCCGGGTTCGATGCGGTGTTCACCGCGATCGGCGTGCGGATCATCGAGACTCCAGTCCAGGCGCCGCGGGCAAACGCTATAGCCGAACGCTGGATCGCCAGTCCACGGTGCGAGTGCCTGGACCGGATGCTGAACACCGGCGAACGGCAGTTGCGGCTGGTCCTGAGCGAGTACATCGATCGCTGCAACTCTCGCTCCGGACGCTGCACCAGAACCCGCCCGATGGGCGAGCCCGTCCACCCTCAGAAACAACCGGTGTGCGCGTTCTGCGGCGGGACCGCCTCGGCGGCCTGATCCACGAATACGCCCAGGTCGCATGAGGTGACATGTTTCCGGCACCGACAGGAGTTCACCGCGACGTACAAACGCGCCCGCACCGGCGCAACGGCGCAAATTGGCAGGCCGATGCTACACAACATTGGGTGCCACTTAATGCCCAGGCCGACGACGATCGGGGGCGATTCATGGTTTATTACTTTTTCTTTACCTTTACCTCGTCCCCTCGGCCTGGCGGTCGTGCGTCTTCATCTGCGGGAGGCGCGGCTTGACTGGGCCGACGGGAGTTCGAGCCGTCCGACGCCAACGCGGGAGGGGCACGGATGCATATCACGGTGCCGGTAGACACTGCCCTCGTACCGGATCTCAGCCGCACCCCGTGTGGAAGGCTGGCGGAGATCACCGCCGAACTTGCAGCCGTACCGCGGCTATCTGATAAAAGAGCAGCTGCTCCTTTAACTACCAGCCGCTTAGGCAGAGGTGACGCGTTCATCGCCATAGCCGACCTCGCCTGCGGCGACCTATTGCTAGCCTCCGCGCCGACATAAGCTTTCTGGACTCATACCATGAACGTGGAAACCCGCGTTCCTGCAGGGGACGCCGACGAGATCCGGCGGATGCAAGGCGGCATCCGCGACTGGGTGCAGCGGGCAGCGCATGATGGCGCGCTGCGCAAGGTCTCCCCGCCGGTCTTACTCTCTCTGTTGTGCGCGAGCGCGTTCAGCCCGCTGCTTGCGGTCGGTGCTGGCGCTATGGCTGCGGCCAGTGTCGCGGTTGTGTCCTCGGTCGGCGGCGGTGTCTTGTCCAGCCTCCTGACCAGCGCGATTGACCGGTTGCGGTCAGACGGCCGAGCGCCTGAGCCATCGCGGGAGGACCTTGAGAACAGCGTCGCCCGGCAAATCCAGCAGGCTCTGGAAGCCGACGACGAGCGCGCGGCGGCACTTCGATCCGAGATCGCCGCGGTGCTCACGCGGGTCGGCGCCGGGCAGGTCATGCTGCAAGCCGCCATCGAGACAGGAGGCGAGCGGGTTCATGCCGACGTTCTTGCTGTGATCGAGATGCTCGGCGACGGCTTCGCCGAACTGGGCTTCCTGATCGGGAACGTGGCGCGTGCGGCAGCGCAGATTCAGGAGAGCCTTGATGAGCAGGGCGCCGATGTCCGCGGCGTGATCGACCAGAACTATCAGCAGTCCACTCAGATCCGCCTGATCCGGGAGCAGCTCACCGCCATCGAGTTGCGCGCCGGTGCGGGCGCCGCCAACGGCGGCCCGCGGCCGCTTTGGGCGGGCCGGTGTCCGTATCGCGGGTTGGTGCCATTCGAGCGCGACGACGAGGGGGTCTTTTTCGGCCGGGAGCGGCTGACCACTGAGCTTGCGGTGACGCTGGCCCGCCGTGTGACCCGGGGTGGCATGACGGTGGTGACGGGCGCGTCGGGTGCGGGCAAGTCATCGCTGCTGCGGGCAGGGCTGCTGCCTGCGCTGGCCAGGGGCGTGCAAGTAGCGGGATCGGAGAACTGGCCATGCCGGATCATCACGCCGACCAGGGATCCGCTGACGGAACTCGCGTCTGCCCTGGCGGTGATCGGCGGCACCGAGACAGTGATGGTCCGGGACAGCCTGAACGCCCGTCCACATCAGGCGCACCTCGCGTTCCGGCAGGCCGTCGACGCCGACATGGTCCGTCGCCACGGGTGGCTCCAGCCGGGCGGGAACGCGGCGCGACTCGTGCTAGTGGTGGACCAGTTCGAGCAGCTATTCACGCTGAGCCCGGGCCCGGACGGCGATGCGGCGCGGCAGGCGTTCATCACCGCCCTGTGCACGGCGGCCACGACCCCGTCCGGGTCACCCGGCCAGCCGCCCGCCCTGGTCGTGATCGCAGTGCGCGGGGATTTCTGGGACCGGTGCGGAGCCTACCCCGAGCTAGCCGGTCAGCTGCAGGACGGCCACTTCATCGTAGGCCCGATGACCGAGCCCGAACTGCGCCTGGCGATCACCGGCCCCGCCGAAGCCGCCGGCCTATCCATCGACGACGCACTGACAGAGACGATCATCTCCGATCTGGACGCGGCAGGCACCGACGACACGGCAGGCGCGCTGCCGCTGCTGTCACAAGCAATGCTGCTGACCTGGGAGAACCGCGACGGCGACAGGCTGACCAGCCACGGCTACGGCCTGGCTGGCGGAGTAAGCCGCGCCGTCCAGACCAGCGCCGACGCTGTTTACGACTCCCTGCCCGCCGCCCAGCAGACCCTCGCCCGGCAGATCCTGCGAACCATGACGACCGCCGGCCGCGACGGTAGGCTCACCCGGCGCCCGGTGCCCCGGCCGGACCTGTACGCCGCGAGCCCAGGCGCTGACCAGTCACAGGTTGATGACATCCTAGAAGCGTTCGCCGCCCGCCGGCTGGTCGTCCTCGACAAAAGCACCGCCCAGATAGTCCACGACGCCCTCCTGCGCGCCTGGCCCAGGCTTCGCACCTGGCTGGCCGATGACCAAGCCACCTGGGTCCTGTACAGCCAGCTCGCCGACGACGCCGCGGAATGGCAGGCTAACGGGCATGACCCGTCGTTCTTGTACCGAGGAACCCAGCTAGTCTCAGTCCGCCAGGCCGCCGACCGCTGGGCCAGCAACCCTAGCCGCTTCTCGGCCCTCACGGCCACCCAGCAAGCCTTCCTGCAATCCAGCACACGCGCCGGCACGCGAGCTACCCGCCAGCGCCGAGTTCTGTCCGCGATTCTGGTCCTTCTCCTGATCGCATCGCTCGCCGGCGCCGCGATCGCCACCCAGAATGCCCGGGCTGCCAATGCCGCGGCGCTCGCGGCCGTCTCTGGGCAGCTAGCGGCGCAAAGCGAAGGAGTCTATGCTGCCGATCCCTTCCAGGCAGCCGAGCTCGCCGCGGCATCATGGCGTCTTGCCCCGACCGCGCGGGCTCGCGCGCTGGCTCGGGTAAGCCTGCTCGACGTTCTCGCCCAGCCAGATCGCGGCGTCCTCGCTACACCGGGCGACTCCGTGAACGCCGTGGCGTTCAGCCCGGATGGCAAGACGCTGGCCACCGCCGGCTCCGACGGCAGGATCCGGTTGTGGGACGTCGCCACTCACCGGCAGATCGGCGCGCCGATGACCGCCGACAGGTCCTTGGTGAACGCGGTGGCGTTCAGCCCGGACGGCAACATGCTGGCCACCGCGAGCGACGACGGCACGGCCCGGCTGTGGGATGTGAGCACCCACCGGCAGATCGGCGCGCCGATGACCGCCGACAGCTCCTTCGTCGTTGCGGTGGCATTCAGCCCGGACGGCAACATGCTGGCCACCGCGAGCGACGACGGCACGGCCCGGCTGTGGGATGTGAGCACCCACCGGCAGATCGGCGCGCCGATGACCGCCGACAGCTCCTTCGTCG
>DATIYI010000119.1:0-19357 GCA_035517695.1 Streptosporangiaceae bacterium | reverse complement strand
CGCGGGCGTGGCCCTCGATACCACGCTGAGCTGCCTTGGCCTGCTCGCCGCGGGCGGATTCGTCGCGCGTGGCCCGCGCGGCTGGCGGCTCGCGGGAAAGAGCGGTGCTTGACTCGGCCGCCGCAGCGGCGCACGGTGGCGAGAGCCCCAGGCATGGCACCCGGGACGTGAATCGTGCCCTCTTTGGTGATCAGGGTAATCGCGTTACCTTCCCGGTCAACCTAGCACTTCTCGGCATAGACGAAGCTGAGCCTGTCTTGAATGCGGCCAGCTCTTGCGCCTCGCTGGCACGTCTCAACATGTCGACGGCGGCTGCCTGTCGGCCCGCGGCGTCTACGACATCCTGCTGGCCATCGCCGCCGAAGCCCGCCTCGATCCCGGACGCCCAGGCCGCGATAAACAGCCTCCCTGCAGACCGCTGATCAGCGGTTCAGCCTGCCGATTGCCGTTTCCAGCGTACTCCGGTCGGACCCGTGCTACTGCAGCCTCTAGGTGACGGTCTGGGTCAGCGAGCCGGTGCTGGCCCCGAACGCGGTGTCGCCGGAGTAGGCGGCGGTGATCGGGTGCGTGCCCGTGCTGGTGTAGGTCAGCTGGCACGCGGCCGTGCCGGTGCTGGTGTCTACCTGCTGGGCGCCGCACCCGGTGATCGGTGTGCCGTCGTCACTGAACGCCACCGTGCCGCCGTCCGGTCTTGCTCGGCCGCTCGCCGGCCTCCAAGGACATCGAGCTGCTGGTGCTACGGCACGAGGTCGCGGTGCTGCGCCGCACTAAGCCCAGGCCTCGCCTGGACTGGGCCGACCGAGCGGTGCTGGCCGCGCTGATCCGGCACCTGCCTAGAAGGCTGCGGGCGCACCGGCTGGTCACGCCGGGCACCGTCCTGCGGTGGCACCGCCGCCTGGTCAGCAAGAAATGGACCTACCCGAACCGCACCGGACGGCCGCCCGTCAGCGCCGAAATCGCCGCGCTGATCGAGCGCCTGGCCACCGAGAACCGTTCCTGGGGGTATCAGCGGATCCAAGGCGAGATGCTCAAGCTCGGCCACCGGGTCGGCGCCTCCACGATCCGCCAGATCCTCAAGGCCCTGAGGATCCCTCCAGCGCCGAAACGGCACACCGACACGACGTGGCGGCAGTTCCTGCATACGCAAGCCGCGACGATGCTCGCCGTCGACTTCTTTCACGTGGACTGCGCGGTGTCCCTACAGCGCTTGTACTGCTTCTTCGTGATAGAGGTCGGCAGCCGCTACGTCCATATCCTCGGTGTCACCACGAACCCGGACGGGCCGTGGACCACACAGCAGATCCGCAATCCTCTTATGGATCTCGGCGACCGCGCCGCGGACTTCCGGTTCCTGATCCGCGACCGGGCTGGGCAGTTCACCGCGTCCTTCGATGCCGGCGCTGGCCAGCGCCGGCATCGAAGCGGTAAAGATCCCGCCCCGGAGCCCTAGTGCGAATGCTTTTGCGGAGCGGTTCGTGCTCACCGCCCGGACCGAGGTCATCGACCGGATGCTGATCGTCGGCGAACGACACCTGCGGACGGTCCTGGCCGGGTATGAGGCCCACTACAACGGACGACGCCCTCATCGCAGACTGGGGCAGATCATGGAAGGCGGTGGCGATGACCTCGCTGAGCGCATCGGTATCCGCCGCGTCCGCGGTCACGACCTGGTGCTGTCGGCTGCGGCGCCGGGGCAGCGGCGGGCCTTCACCGGCGCTCATCGGTGTGCCCTGCCGCTCGCCGGGGTGAGCTGGCTGGTGATGGCGTGCGGGCCGAGACCGATCGCCTCGTAAATCTGCGGGCGGCGGTCCTTGAGCACGACCGCCCACACTTCGCCGACCACCGCGACGGCCAGGTAACTGGCGGGCAGTAGCCACGCGACGCGGCTGCCGGGCGGCACGCCGAGCAAGGTGGCGTAGTGCATAGTCGCCAGGACGACGATGCCACCCAACAGCACGGCGGCCAGACCGGTGCGATCAGCCGACGCCAGGCGTTCTCCCCCCTCCTGTCACGCGCGAAGAACGCAACGATCGCGACTGCGGTTGCCGTCAGCAGGAGGAGAATGCCATATCCGCCGGTCGTGCCAAGCCAGAAGAACAGACTCGTCATTGGGTCCTGGCCGGTCAGCGCGTACCAGGCGATGACAGCCAGGGCGGTGACGCTCTGAGCCAAGGACGCGGCCTTGGGGATGTTGTTGCCCCCGGTCCGCCCCAGCGCGGCGCGCAGCACGTGCTCGCGGCCGAGAGCGTAGATGTAACGCCACACCAGCGCAGTTGTGGAAGGCCAGCGCGGCAGCGAACAAGCTGGTCAGGAACGGCAACTGCGCACCCTGAGCCAGCGCCCCGCTTCCACCGAGCCCGAAAAGAAGCCCAGGGCCTTGTTTCCTGGCGGCCACCACCACCTGCGCCTATGTGCGCGGCCATAGCCCAGCTCACCCCGGCATAGACCACGGCGATCACGCCCACGGCGACGTAGGTGGCCACCGGGATTGTGCGCTGGGAGTTACGCGCCTCCTCGGCGAGAACGGGCGCTTGCTCAAACCCGCCAAAACCGAGCCTGGCCGTTCAGTTTCTGCCAGGCGCGTGACGCCTTGTTGCTGGCGGCCGCGGCGGCGCAGCGGCTCCCTGATCATCTATAGACAGTGCATGAAAATAAAGGAGTACCGGCAGGAGCCGGGACGAGGCTTCAGCTCGCCTGCAAGTACTACGCGGCCGGCCAGTGGTGGCCGAGGTAGGGCTCCGGGTGATCCTGTGCCCAGTGGTCGAGGATTTTCGCCAGCGCAGCAGCCTGCCCACCTCCGGCAGGCAGATTCTTCTTCAGCACGAATGCCAGGACGATGTCGCGCTCGGACGCGAAGTCCGCGACGTTCTCGGTGACGACCGCCCGGCCTTCGGCCCGGGCGGTCGCCGCCACATGGGCATCCTCGGCACCGCGAAGACCGATCTCGGCGACGTGGACTGCGTCATGACCGTATGTCTCGCGCAGCATCACCGCTGTGCCTGTGGGGAACATCTCGTCGAGCAGGAAGGCAGTCATGCCAGCAGCGCCTGCCGCTGCTGGGACATGCCACGGCTTCGCTCTGCCACGGCCTGGTTCCGCTCGATTCGTTCCCGGATCTCTGCGGGGTGCTCGGCGGCGTAGTCGAGGGCGATCCTGATCAGCCGGGGATGCAGATCCGATTCTGCGCTCAGCAGGCTGATCCGCTGTTCCTCGCTGCCGTCGAGCTCTTGAAGGCGTGCGATCACTTCCCAGACGTCGGGGCCCGCGGCGAGCGCGGCGCGCCGGTCATGCGCTGGGCCTCGGAAGATGATCCCCGGGTAGTCGAGCTGGTCAATGCCTTCAACAATGAGGAGGTCTAGCAGAGCTGTAGCGGTCATGCCCTCGCGGGCTGCGCGTGTAGCGAGCTGGGTCCTGGCGGCATCGCTGATGCGAAACGATGTGCTGGTAGCCATGATCATCTCCTAATCTCATCACAGTGTACCCCAATGTAGCGCAACTGCGGTATAGGCCCTTGGCTTGGTAATCGTCGGCGGCCTCAGGGGTGTGAACGTTCTGTAACCGAGCGGCGGACCCGGTGGGTGCGGGGCAAGGCCTCTTCTGGCTGCGCAGTGGGTCAGCGAACCTCGAATACGGGTCCGTCCTGTGCCTGGAGGCAGAACCGTTTTGAAAATGGCCGTCCCCCTGTCCCTCATCAGAATGGAGGATCGGTCCCGTGCGCCTACGCTTGCCCGGTGGCTGCGTTGAGCAAAGCAGAACTTGCAGCGATGACCGGGGAAGCTACGGTCGACGCTTACGGCGACGATGAGCAGGCAATGGGGTTCCACGCGATGATCGTGGACAACCTGAGCCCGGCCCATCGGTATGGCGCAGCTCGCACGACAAGCACATCCACCACAGTGGCCGGTAGGCGAGCCCGATGACCCGGCCTTCCGATCTCCTGCTCATCGGTCAGCGGCGCGCCGCGGCGGCCGCCTCAGCCTTCAAGATCCAGGTAGGGCTGTATCCGGCGGTGTGCAGTACAACCTAGAGCGCCACGCGGCGCAGAACGCGCGTAGCGCCTCGGACCTGTGGGCACTGACCTGAGTCGGCGTGGTGAAGGAAAATCCTCACATGTCACGAGCGGGTAACGAATTACATGAATGTAATTTATATTGCTGCGGACTGGGATTTGTCCTGACAAACTGCCCGGGACAGGCCCGGCGAGAGGCACAGGAGCCGAGTCGGCGGGCGCGATTCCGGCGTTAGGGCCCTTCGTGAGTTCAGTCAGGCATCGCAGGAACAGGAAGATCAGGCGGACCGGGCAGCATATGGCGCCATCGCAGGCGGCGAAGGTCGCGCAGAAGGCGGGAAAGGCGGCTCCCGCGATCGCGGTGGCGGGAGCGCTGACGGTGGCTCCCCAGGTGCACAAGCCCTTTCCTCGTGGGGCAGTGGCAGCTGAGCAGGTGATCCACTTGGATGCGCACCTCGCGGCCCGAACCTACACTGTCCGGCCGGGGGACACTATGTCGGAAATTGCGCGGCGGTTCTATGGCCGGGCCGCCGCGTGGCCGTGGCTGTATCGGGTGAACCGTGCGGAGATCGCCGGCCCGGGGCTGATCTACGCCGGGCAGGTGCTGGACGTACCGCGTGATCCACCCGCCAGCGTCACGGTGTCCCGCGTGCCTGCGGGCGCACGTACATATCGGCCACGGCACGCTGCGGCCCCGGCCGCAGCACCGCAGCCCCCGCCTGCGCGGCAGGGCGGGATCTTCAGCTACGCCGCTCTCGAGCAGCTGTGGGTGGCCGAAGGAGGAAACCCCGCCGACGAGGGATTCGCCGCCTGCATCGCCGAGCACGAGTCGGGTGGCAACCCGGGCGCGATCTCCCCCACCAGCGATTATGGGCTCTGGCAGGAGCATGACGATCCGGCTGCCCTCGACCCGGTTGTCAGCGCTCAGGCTGCGGTCCAGATGTCCTCTGACGGGACGAACTGGTCAGCGTGGACCACCGAACCCGACTGCTGACGTGGCCCCGCGGCGGCCCGCCGGGGTTGGCGTGGCTTCCGCGTAGATTCGTTCGGCGCAACCTCGGCCCATGCCCGCAAGCCGACTACGAGGGCCGCTCCCAGGTGAGCTGCGCCGAGCCGACGGATGCCGAGGACATGCCACAGCCATGCCGCTCGGCGCATCCGACGCTTGGTTCGCCATCACTTGCACCATGTTGTCCATCCAGGCGTCGGGCGATGCCACCGAGCAACTCGTCGGGGACATCTGGGCGATGGTCGCGACCCGCGAGCATGACAGAGTTGCCGAGCCTGCATCAGTTCGTGCCCGACCTCAAGGGGCTCGTCGGCCACGACAAGACTGGTGCGGGCGGCGATCGAGGCAGGGCGGGCGACGTTCGTGCGTGGAAGCGAAGGAGCGCAGCCGGCGGACCTTGTCTCATGGCAGCCAGCCCCGGCCGCGATCGGCGGGACTGCCAGGCCGTCCCAGCTCAGCGCCAGGATCCGGGCCCGCTCGATCCAGTCAGCCGGGGCACGCCGGGCGTCCGCGAGTCTGCGGATCTTCCTGCTCTCGCTGTCATCCAGCGGCGGGCGCGCCCTCAAGAACTTCGGCCCGGAACTCGCCTCCAGATGCCTGGCCGACGCTCCCGTTGCCAGACCCGCCGCGGCGCGTGCCGCTGTTGCATGGCGCGTGCGGTCGGCCAGCAGCCACCCGTCGATCATCGCCGCGTACGGGCCAATTACCGGTCAATTTCTGTCTTATTCCAGGGCAAGTGTCGGTATATCGCTATCCTTGTTGCCGCACGGCACACGAGGAACATTGCGTGGCCGGTGTGGACAGGTCGACAGGGCGGTCCAGCGCGGTTCCAGCGTACACGGGAGGAAGAATGAGCCCGCTGCATCGTGCTATGAGCCGATGTCGCTTCGACGAGACCACTGATGGGGCCGAGTTGGTGCACCGAACGCCTCCGGAATCGCCGCAAATGCGCGGGCCGGGACCTGACGATCCTTCACCTCCCTCTGGCGATCCGCCTCCTGATGAATCGCATCCGGGTATTTCGCGCGCTGGTAATTCGCGTCCTGATGACTCGGGGTCTGCTGAGCGAGGTCGCCTCATCCGAGGGCGAACCATCCGGGGCAAGCTCGCCCTGATTTTCTCCGTGCCGACTGTCCTGCTGATGATCCTGGCCGCTTTTGGGGTCATCAACCAGTACCGGGTTGCCACCGACGCGAAGGCCGCCGCGGCCAACGTTGAACTCGTACTCTCCACCCAGGACCTGATCAACTCGTTCCAGCAGGAACGCGGACTGACCAGCGGGCTCCTCGGCGGCGCCACGCACTACCGGCCGCAGGTCGATGCCCAGCGCCGCGAGTCGGACCAGAACCGGGCGACGCTCGACCGGCTGCTCGCGAGTACGGACAACCCGAGCGTCCGGGCGGTTCGAGCTGCCCTGGACGACCTGAACAGGCTCGGGTCGGTCCGCGCGGCGGTCGACGCGGGCCAGATGGACCGGTCATCGATGCTGGACTTCTACACGAACGCGATCGAGGCGCTCAGCAACGCCTCTGCCGACGCCGGCGTCGGCCAAGACGACATCGCGCTGCGCCGCGATCTCGAGTCCCTGCGCACCCTCGGAGATGCCAAGGAGGCCATCGCCCTCGAACGCGGGCAACTCAACGGCGTCTTTGCTCAGGGCAGGTTCACCCAGAGCGACTACATCACGTTCACCGAGAGCCGTGCCGCCAAGCTCGATGCGCTCGCCAGCTTCGAGCAGGTGGCGACCCACCAGCGGGTCGCCGCGCTGCGAGCCGCGCAACAGACGCCCGAGGCGACCTTCGCCGCCGGTTACGAGAAACGCGCGCTGAACGGCGCCGCCGGCCAGCAGTTGAACCTCAGCGCGCCGCAGTGGTCGGCCGCGATGGCCACGGTCGGTTACGACCTGCAGGCGATCCAACGGGACATCGCCGCCGACACCAGGGCCAGGGCCGCGCAGGTCACAAGAGCCGCCGACCTGCTGCTCGTCACGTACGCCGGAGCCGCTGCGGTCACGTTCCTGTTCGCCCTGCTGCTCTGGTTCTACACTTTCCGCTCGATCATCAGGCCGTTGCAGGTGCTGACCTCCGAGGCCCGCGAGGCGGCCCAACGCAAGCTGCCGAGCGCCGTCGCCCGGATCCAGGCCGCTGAGGACCCGAGCGATGTGGTGCTGGACTCGTCGGTCTCGACGTTGGTCCGGCGCGCGGACGAGTTCGCCGAGGTGGCGGAGGCGTTGGATCACCTGCAGCAGACGGCGGTGCGGCTGGCGGTCGATCAGGCGATCATGCGGCACAACACGGCCGAGTCCCTGGCCAACCTCGGCCGCCGCAACCAGAACCTGGTGCGCAGGCAGCTCGGCTTCATCAGCGCGTTCGAACGCGAGGAGGCCGACCCCGCCGCGCTGGCCAACCTGTTCGAGCTCGATCATCTGGCCACTCGCATGCGCCGGAACGCCGAGAGCCTCCTCATCCTCGTCGGTGAGCACAGTCCCCGGCGCTGGTCGGGTGCGGTCGACGTTCGAGACGTTCTTCGGTCCGCCTTCGCCGAGGTCGAGGACTACCGGCGGGTCGTCCTGCGCCGGACGGACGAGGCCAAGGTAAAGGGGGCGGTCGCGGCCGAGCTCGCGCACCTGCTCGCCGAGCTGGTCGAGAACGCGCTCTCCTTCTCCCCGCCGGGCCAGGAGGTGGAGGTCCAGGCGCGAAGCACGGGCGATCAGTACCACATCGCCATCGTCGACCAGGGCGTCGGAATGTCGCCGGAGGCGATGGCCGTCGCGAACGCGCGGCTCCGCGGCGAGCAGAGCTTCCTCGTCACTCCGGCCCGTGACCTGGGTCACTACGTCGTCGGACGGCTGGCCCAGCGGCTGGGCATCGCGGTCTGGCTGCACAATTCACCGCTGACCGGCGTGACCGCCCGTGTCGTGGTGCCTAGAGATCTCATCGTGAGACCCGAGCAGCCGGCCGTCGCGCCACCTGGTGCGGCGGTCCCCGCCCAGCTGAGCGGAGGCACCCGGCGGATGCTCACGGAGGCGGGCCCTGCGGCGGGTCACGTACTCACCGCCGCGGAACCGGCGCGCACGGGGACGGCGGTGGCCGTCCCACCGGCCGTGCCCACGCCAGACGCCGAGACGGCGACGACCCTCGACGTGGCCCCGGACGGCGGCGGCATGGCGACTACCCGCAACGGCCTGGTGAAGCGGCAGCCCCGGGAGAAGGCGCGCGCGCGGCCGGCCGGTCCGCCGGTTCCGCCGCCGCATCCGCCCGCTGCCGAGGGAGGGCGGACTCCGAGCGAGGTGCGGTCCATGCTGAACGCCTTCCGGTCCGGGGCGACGACCCTCAACGTAGCCCCGGACCGGGACGGCATGGCGACTACCCGCAACGGCCTGGTGAAGCGGCAGCCCCGGGAGAAGGCGCGCGCGCGGCCGGCCGGTCCGCCGGTTCTGCCGCCGCATCCGCCCGCTGCCGGGGGAGGGCGGACAGCGGGCGAGGTGCGGTCCATGCTGAACGCCTTCCGGTCCGGTGTCCATCGCGGCGAGCATAGACGCGCCGACGAGCCACGAGGCCCACAGTGATGAGGAAGGAACGACACCGATGACTCAGGTGGTTTCAGAGACCCAGGACTTCAACTGGCTCCTCGGCAAGTTCGTTCGGGAGACCGATGGTGTGACCGATGCCGTGGCCGTCTCGTCGGATGGACTGCTCATGGCCCTGTCCGAGGGCTTGGACCGGGCGGGCGCGGAACAGCTGGCGGCGATCGTGTCCGGTGTGGTGAGCCTGGCACGAAGCGCCTCACGCCGGTACGGATTCGAGGGCTTGAAGCTCGTGATGATCGAGATGCGGCGTGGCTTCCTCCTCGTTTCGGCGATCTCCGACGGCAGCTGCCTCGGAGTGGTGGCGACCGGCCAGTGTGATGTCGGGCTGGTCGGTCATGAGATCGCCGTGCTCTGCGATCGGTTCGGCGCCTTGCTCACACCGCAGGTCGTGGCTGAGCTCAAGAACGAGGTGCTGAGATGAGCGAGCACGACTGGCCGGGCCAATCCGGCCGACCGCCGTTCGGCCCGTGGCGGACCGGTCCGTGGACGACAGAGGCGCGCCAGGTCTTCCAGACGCCGGCCCCCACAACCGTGCCCGTGCCCCCTGATGATCCGGGCGAGGAGCCCGACGCGGAGGCCGGGCCCATCGTCCGTCCCTTCATTGTCACAGGCGGGCGGACCCGGCCGGCCGATGAGCGACTCCGGGTGGAGACGCTCGTCACGGCGTTGCCGTCGGCTCTGTCGGCACCGCTGAGCTTCGAGCGCCGCCACATCGTGGAGATCTGCCAGCGTCCGCTCTCGATAGCCGAGATTGCCAACAGCCTGGCCACTCCGACCGGGGTGGTCCGGGTGATCATCGCCGATCTTGTCGCCGAGCGGTATGTGACGGTCGATCAGCCGCTGAACTTGCACGACGCCGCGTCGGCGCACCTACTGGAGAGGATCCTCGCCGGTGTCCGTGTACTCTAAGGCCCGCTCCGAGTCCCCCGGCGCTGCATCGCCGGTGCGGTCCGCCAAGATCATCGTGTCGGGTGGGTTCGGCGTGGGGAAGACGACCTTCGTCGGCGCCATCTCCGAGATCGAGCCCCTCACCACCGAGGCCGAAATGACCGAGGTGTCGGCAGGGGTGGACGACCTGTTCGGTGTCGAGCAGAAGACGACGACCACGGTCGCCTTCGACTTCGGCCGGATCACCCTGGACGAGCAGATCGTTCTCTACCTGTTCGGTACGCCCGGGCAGGATCGGTTCTCCTTTTTATGGGATGACCTCATCGAGGGCGCGATCGGGTGTGTGGTCCTCGTCGATACCCGACGTATCGACCAGGCTTTCCCGGCGCTGGACTTCTTCGAAGAGGCGGGCATACCCCTCGCCGTCGGTGTCAACCACTTCCCCGGATCCCAGCGATTCGAGCTGGACGAGGTCCGTGAGGCCCTCGGTGTGCCGGAACGGATTCCGGTCACCATGTGCGACGCGCGGGATCGAGAGTCGGTCAAGCAGGTGCTCGTCGCCTTGCTCGAGAGCATCATCGTCGTCCCCGCCTCGGCATGATGACCCCGGCGGGCCACCCCATCAGCAAAGCCATCACAGGGACCACCATGACTTCGATACTCCGGCTGCTCTGCGCTGTCCTGCTCGGGACGGTGACGGTCGCGTCGTGCAGCCTGGCCGACGGTAGCACGCCGGATGACGCACCGATCACTCTGGGGTTCAGCGCCTGGCCGGGCTGGTTCCCCTGGGAAGTGGCTGCAGAGAAGGGCTTCTTCCTGAAGAACGGCATCACGGTTAACCTGCGTTACTACGACAACTACACCGACAGCCTGACGGCGCTCACCGACGGTGACATCGACGCCAACAGCCAGACGCTGAACGACACCCTCTCGTCGGTTGCGGAGGGCTCACGGGAGACGATCGTCCTGGTCAACGACAACTCCACTGGTAACGACCAGATCATCGCCCGGCCCGGTATCCGCAGCATGGCCGATCTCAAGGGCAAGACGGTCGCGGCGGAGGAGGGTACCGTCGACCACTACCTGCTGATGCTGGCCCTGAAGCAGGCGGGACTCACCGCCGGGGACGTGCGGTTCGTACCGCTCGCGACCGACGCCGCGGCCGAGCAGTTCGTCGCGGGTAAGGTCGATGCGGTCGGCGTGTTCGCGCCGTTCACCACCATCGCGCTCAAACGTCCGGGCAGCCGGGCGCTCGCCACGTCGAGGGACTTTCCCGGCGCGATACCCGACCACCTGGTGGTTTCCGGGGCGTTCCTGGACCGGCGGCCAGATGCCGTACAAGCGCTGGTGAAGACCTGGTTCGACACGATCACCTGGATCTCGGCCCACAGGGCGGAGGCGATACAGATCATGGCCAAGCGGGCCGGGGTCAGCCCGGCCGAATACGTCAGCTATGACGCGGGGACGAAGATCTTCTCACTGGAGGACAACCTGCGGGCGTTCGAACCGGGAGATACTCCCGCCAACCTCTCCTACCAGGCCAAGTCCATCTCCGACTTCCTCCTCGAGAGCGGGCTGACCCAGATTAGACCCCGCCTCGACGGGCTGTTCGACCCGCGCTTCGTCAACGCGCTCAGGCGGTAACCCGCTGACCCTGGTTGGGGTCGTCCTGGCCCGCTCGGCGTGGCCCCGCGCGGCTCCGGTGACTCGCGTCAGGAACCCACTGCGCGGGCGATGAGGTCGGCGACGGCGTCCGGCGCAGGTGCTGGTCGGTGGTGTCGGCCTCGCTAACTAACGGGATCCGCCGCATCGCTGGGGAGGCCCGCAACGAGAAGTGCCACGCGAATCCAGACCGCGTGGCTGCCGGGTCTGCGGGAAGTGCCCCGACAGTACCTGGATGGCCGCGCGCTCTTCGATGAGCGCGGCCAGGATGTCGACGTTCTGAGGAAGGTAATGGAAGCCCAGTCCTTCCGGTACCTTGGCCCGCTTGGCGATCCGGGCGGCGGCGGTTCCGTCATAGGTCTCGGCGAGCAATTGTGCGGCTGCGTCAACTATCCGGGTCCGCGTATCGGCCTTAATTTCCCTATGCGGGCCTCATCATTCGAGCCTGCTTTATTCGGGCCTGCCCATACGACCTTTGAAGCGCGCCCGTAATATGTGGTGGCCCTAAGCGACCGCGCCCAGGAGCCACCACCGTGGGAATGGGTCATGCCGTTGTCGAGCTGTTGTCTGTGTCGCCTTTCACACGCCCACGATAACCCCAGGTCACGCTGGCCTTTCGCTGGAGAAGGCGCAGTCACCGGATGGCCGGCCCGCCCGGCGTGCGTCATGTGTCATTAAAGGGCAATGGTTTGTTCATCACGCCGGAACATCGAAACACTAGCATGCGACCGGGAACAGCGCGAGGCGTGTCTAGGCCGAAGTTGCGTGCGCCCAGCGCGTCAGGAGGTGATTGTCCAGGTCATGACCTGATCGGAAGCTCGTCGTCGCCTGCCGGTGAAAGTCCGGTCCGGGTAGTCGCCAGGGAGCTCCGGTCGCAGGCTGGCCGTCTGGTCTGCAAACGGGCCGGGCCGAAGCCCAGCGTCGAAAGCCCCTAAAAGAAGCTCTTGACCCTGCGCTGCCCGCCGTTACGCTTCACCTAAGAAGTGCCTGCCTGCGAGGGGTTATCGATCAATCGACGGTCCGATTTTCCTGATCAGTAAGGCACTTTTTCGTACCTCAGGCCCTGTCGCCTCTCGGCGTGAAACGCCGAGGTTAGGAGCAGCCATGACGTCGTCCGCCGCCCACTTACCTGCACCGTCCGCTACTGGCCAGTCGGCGGAGCAGGCCGACCTGGCAGGGTTCGGCTACAGGCAGGAACTGCACCGCCGGGTCGGATCCTTTGCGTCTTTCGCTGCGGGTTTCTCGTTCGTCTCGATCCTCACTACAGTCTTTCAACTATTCTTTCTCGGGTTCGGTTTCGGCGGCGCCGCCTTCTTCTGGACCTGGCCGGCCGTCTTCCTCGGCCAGTTGCTCGTCGCGCTGAACTTCTCCACCCTGGCCGCCAGGTTTCCCATCTCCGGCGCGATCTTCCAGTGGTCGTCGCGGCTGGCAGGGCAGACGTTCGGCTGGTTCACCGGCTGGATCATGATCATCGGTCAGATCCTGACCGTCGCGGCGGCCGCCATCGCTTTGCAGGCGGTACTGCCGTCCATCTGGTCGGGATTCCAGTTCATCGGCGGAGCAGGCGCTAACCCGTCGCCCACGTCACCGACGGGTGCCGAAAACGCTGTTCTGCTCGGTGTGATCTTGTTGGCCGTCACGACGACCATCAACATCATCGGCGTGCGCCTGATGTCGATCATCAACAGCACTGGCGTCGTGCTTGAGATCCTGGGTGTCATGGCGATCGTCGCCACCTTGCTGTTCCATATGCGTCGTGGGCCGTCGGTGCTCTTCACCACGACCGGCGCGGCGCCGACGCCCGGCAGTTCGTACATCTGGGCCTGGCTGGCGTCGGGCCTGATGGCCTGCTACGTCATGGTCGGTTTCGACTCCGCGGGGGAGCTCTCCGAAGAGACTCACGCGCCGCGCCGCATCACGGCGCGCACGATCATCCGCGCCCTCATTGTCTCCGGTGTCGGCGGCGCTTTCCTGCTAATCGGCGCGCTGCTGGCCGCGCCGAGCCTCACCGACGGGCACCTGGCGACCGTGGGCCTGCCCTGGGTGCTGACGTCCATCATGGGCCCGGTGGGCGGCCGCATCGCATTGGTCGATGTCACGATCGCCGTCTGCGTCTGTACCCTCGCGTGCCAGACATCCGGCTCCCGCATGATGTACTCGATGGCACGGCAGCGCGCGCTCCCGTTCCATCGCACCCTTGGCCGGGTTGGTCCGCGCACCGGCACGCCGATCGTCACATCCGTCGTCGTCGGCGCGGGCGCCACGCTGGCCCTGGTAGTCAATGTCGGCCGGAGTGCGATCTTCACTGCGCTCGCAAGCCTGTGCATCGCCATGCTCTATCTCGCCTACTTGGGCGTCACCGGGCCTCTTCTCGTCGCCCGCATCCGGCAGGCCCGCCATGGCGGATCGCTGCCGGCTGAAATCGACGAGACCGGGCGCCCGCTATTCAGCCTCGGACGCTGGGGAATCCCGCTCAACCTGATCGCGGTCGCATACCAGATTGCCGCCATCGTTAATCTCGTCTGGCCGCGGAAGGCGGTCTATGACCCTACCGGCGACACCTGGTGGCTTCAGTGGAGCGCCGTGCTCTTTATCGGCCTCGCCCTGGTCGTCGGGGTCTTCGTGCACCAGCGACTGCGCCATAACGCCGCAGTCATCCCGGTCACGAGATTCCACGCCCGCCCAGCCGAGGCCGCCCATTTCGCAGCATCCGAGGTGGATCTCGCCTGAGCCGCCCGCTCGCGCATGCAGCAGAACGCGCTGCTGCGCGAAGGTCGCCGAGTGGGTGAGAGTGAGGAGTTATTAGGATGGCCACTGTATCAGCGCGGCACGAGACGGACACGGTAGGCGCGGCGCGTGCCGATGCGCGGGCCCAGGCTGGCCGGGTCACCGAGGCGATGCCGTATCTGCCGGCCAGCAGCACCCCGTTCCCGCCCCCTGGTGTGGAGGCGGGCCTACTGGTGTGGGCGGAAACGGTCGCGGCGGGTGGCTACACCCACAAGGTCCTTGCCCGCGGATCGCGCATCCGGCTGGAGGACATGACCGGTGAGGCATGCGCGCACGTGCTCCTGTACAACGCCCTCGAGCCGTGGGAGCGGCTGAATGTGGCGGATACGGTGAAGATCCCGTGGCAGGCCTACCTCGGCACCGGGCACCCCCTGCTGTCGGGCGAAGGGCGGGTACTAGCCACGATCGTCGCCGACGACTCCGGCCGGAACGACGCGTTATGCGGTACCAGCACCGCTGCCGCCAATCGCGCCAGGTATGGCGATTCGGCGCCCCAGGGCCCGTCGCCTTCCGGGCGTGAGTTGTTCATCCTGGCCGCCGCCAAGCACGGACTGACGCCGCGCGACCTGCCGCCGAGCATCTCGTTCTTCAAGGGGGTGCGCGTCCGGGCAGACGGCGGGCTTGAGTTTACCGGCAGCGCCGGGCCGGGCCGGGCAGTGGAGTTGGTGGCCGAACTGCCGCTTATCGTGCTGATCGCGAACGTGGCGCACCCGATCGATCCCCGGCCCGGCTACGTGTCTGGCTTGCTCCGCGTGCACGCTTGGCGGTCGGCACCGACCGGGCCAGGCGACCGGTACTGGGACGCGGCACTGGAGGCGCACCGCGCTTACCTGAACACCACTGGCTACGCCGACGCCCGAGGACTGTGACTGATGACTGCTACTTCTCCCGTCGTGGTGACGGACGCGACCGGTCGCCGACCGTACTGCCCCGCAGACCTGGCCGTGGTGCTCAACCCGGCTAACTATGCCGACGGCACCGTGCCAGACCTCGCCGGACCGCTAGTTGCGGGCGAGATCGTGCTCGACGAGGTCGTGCCCGCCCGGGCGCCGTGGTCGGCGGTCGTGCGGGCCGGGCAGGTCCTGACCATTGTCGACGTCGGCGGCAACCAATCAGCTGACTGTCTGTTGTACAGCGCGGAGGACACCGGCGAGCGGTACAGCGTGCCGGACACCATCAGCCGGTCGGGCAATGCGTATGTGCGCACCGGGACCGTTTTGCGGTCCAATTACACGAACGCGCTGGCGACAGTGGTGGCCAACGAGATCGACAGACAGGACACGATCGGCGGGGCCTGCGGCAAGGAATCGAACACGCTGCGGTACGGCCACCACACCATGGCTGAGCATGGCTGCCGGGAAAACTTCCTCGCCGAGGCGGCCAAGTACGGCATGGGCGCCCGTGACATCGTGTCCAACCTCAACTGGTTCATGAACGTCCCGATCGAGGCTGACGGCACGCTTGGGATCGTCGATGGCATCTCCGGGCCGGGTAAGCGGGTCGCGTTCCGCGCCGAGATGGACATCTTGGTGCTGGTGTCGAACTGCCCGCAGATGAACAACCCGTGTAACGACTTCAATCCGACTCCACTTCGGATGATCATTACGGCCGCGCAGGAACGGAGCCACGCGTGACCACTGACCCCCAGTGGGCGATCGGCACCGTACTGATCGCCAACCGGGGCGAGATCGCCCGCCGCATCATCCGCACCGCGCGCAGGCTAGGGCTGCGGACGGTCGCGGTATATTCACAAGCAGACCTGGCCGCCCCGCATGTGCGCGAGGCAGACAGCGCGGTGCTGATCGGCGCTGCTAGCGCGCGCGAGTCATACCTGAACGCCGACGCGATCCTGGCGGCAGCGGCTCGAACCGGGGCTGATGCCATTCATCCCGGCTACGGCTTCCTGTCTGAAGACGCGGACTTCGCGCGCCGCGTGGAGTCGGCGGGGCTCGCCTTCGTCGGGCCCACACCGGCGCAGCTAAAAGCGTTCGGCGTCAAGCACACCGCTCGCGCTCTCGCGCAGGCAGTGGGCGTGCCATTGCTGCCCGGCACAGGCCTGTTGCGATCGGCGCAGGAGGCGGTGGCAGAAGCGGTCGCGATCGGGTTTCCTGTGATGGTCAAGGCCGCTGGCGGCGGTGGCGGCATCGGCATCCTCGCCTGCGCCGACGAGCCCGCGGCCGCCGCCGCCTTCACTCGCGTGCAGCGCCTAGCTGCCGCGAACCTCAACACCGGTGGCGTGTTCCTCGAGCGACTCGTTCGTCCGGCCCGCCACGTCGAGGTGCAGATCTTCGGCGACGGCGCCGGTGCGGTGGTCGTACTCGGCGATCGGGACTGCTCGCTACAGCGCCGCAACCAGAAGGTGGTCGAGGAGGCACCCGCTCCCTCCCTGCCTGCCGACCTGCGGGCACGGCTGCACGAAGCGGCGCGGGCGCTAGCCGCGTCGGTGCGGTACCGGTCGGCCGGAACTGTCGAGTTCGTCTACGACCCGGTGCAGCGGGAAGCGTCTTTCCTGGAGGTAAACGCCCGCCTGCAGGTGGAGCACCCGGTCACGGAACAGGTATTTGGCATCGACCTGGTGGAGCAGATGCTGCGGCTGTCCGGGCTGGGCCCGGCCGGCGTCGCGTCCTTGCTGGCGGCGGACCCGGTCGCCCGCGGTCATGCGATCGAGGCCCGTGTCTACGCCGAGGACGCGAATCACGGCGGCCGCCCCAGCCCCGGCCTGGTCACCTCGGTCAGCCGGCCGGACCAGGCTGGCATCCGGGTCGATGACTGGATCGAGGCGGGACTGGAGGTGCCGGTCCACTACGACCCCCTGGTCGCCAAGGTCATCGCCCACGCCGCTGACCGTGAACAGGCACTGGAGGCGCTCGGCGCGGCGCTGGCAGAGGCCCGCGTCGATGGCGTGCAGACCAACCTCGGCCTGCTGCGTGCGGTCCTGACCCGTCCGGATGTCCGGGCGGTGAGGCATTCCACCTCGACGCTGGAGCGAGTTACCGACCCGGAGCCGCGGATCGAGGTGCTTGATCCGGGTGCGATGACCACTGTCCAGGACTGGCCAGGACGAGTCGGATACTGGCAGGTCGGTGTCCCGCCGAGCGGCCCTATGGACGAGGTGTCTTTGCGTGAGGTGAACCTGGCGGTGGGCAATCCGGGGGGCGCGCCTGCGCTGGAGTGCACGGCATCCGGACCGGCGCTTAGCTTCTCGGCAGCGACCCTGGTGTGCCTTGGCGGTGCCCTGGCACTGGCGGAGGCCGGCGGGCAGCCAGCGCCGTGGTGGGAGCCTTTCGAAGTCGCCGCTGGGGCCACGCTGACCATCGGCCCCATATCAGGGCCGGGCCTGCGCACCTACCTTGCCGTGCGCGGCGGATTCGACGTTCCCCGTTACCTCGGCAGCGCGTCGACGTTCACGCTGGGCCGCTTCGGCGGCCATGGCGGCCGTGCGCTGCAGTTCGGCGACGTGCTGCGGCCCGGCTCGGCGGACCCGCAGGCTCCGCATCCCGCCTTCGCCCCGGGCACGCACATGACCGCCCCGCACGGGCCGGTGCCCGCCAGCAAGCGCCCGGCGATCGTGACCGCGTGGGAGATCGGCGTGACCGAGGGCCCGCATGCCGCACCCGGGTTCTTCACCCGCGGCGATATCGACGTGCTCTACGCCAGCGAGTACACGGTGCACTTCAACTCCGCCCGCACGGGGGTGCGACTGATCGGGCCTCGGCCGGCCTGGGCTCGCGAAGACGGCGGCGAGGCCGGCCTGCACCCGTCGAACATCCACGACACTCCGTACGCGATCGGTGCGCTGAACTTCACCGGCGACACCCCGATCATCCTCGGCCCGGACGGTCCGAGCCTGGGCGGCTTTGTCTGCCCAGCCGTCGTGGCTAGCGGCGAGCGCTGGAAGATCGGCCAACTGCGCCCCGGCGACACGATCCGGTTCGTCCCGGTCCGCGAGCGGGACGCGGCCGCACTGCGGCAGCGCCGCTGGTCACCGACTCTGCCGCGCCATGGCGGCGATGGCGACGACGGCATCCTGGCCCAGCGCGAGGGCGGGCTGGATCGCCCCTGCGTGACGTATCGCCGCGACGGCGACGACAACCTGATCGTGGAGTATGGCGCCGAGGTCCTGGACCTGGGTCTGCGGATGCGGGTGCACGCGCTGCAGACAGCTCTTGAGCGAGAGGATCCAAGCGGCGTGCTCGACTACACCCCCGGCATCCGATCGCTGCAGATCCACGCCGACCCGGCGCGAAGGAGGGCGAGCTCGCTGCTCGGCCTCCTGCGCCAAGTGGAAGATCAGCTCCCCGAGACTCGCCAGCTACGTGTGCCGTCCCGGACGGTGCGGCTGCCGCTGTCCTGGGACGACCCGGCCACGCGGCTTGCGATCGAGCGGTACATGAACAGCGTGCGCAGTGACGCACCGTGGATCCCGTGGAATATCGAATTCATTCGCCGCATCAACGGACTCGAGACCGTCGATGACGTGTACCGCATCGTCTTCGGCGCGCGCTACCTCGTGCTGGGTCTTGGTGACGTGTACCTCGGCGCGCCGGTGGCGACGCCGCTGGACCCGCGGCACCGGCTCGTGACCACGAAGTACAATCCCGCCCGCACCTGGACCGCGGAGAATTCCGTCGGTATCGGCGGTGCGTACCTGTGTGTCTACGGCATGGAGGGCCCTGGCGGTTACCAGTTCATCGGGCGCACCGTACAGGTGTGGAACCGGTTCCGCCGGGCCGGGCTGTTCGCTGGCCAGCCGTGGTCACTGCGGTTCTTCGACCAGATCGAGTGGTACCCGGTCGGTGCCGACGAGCTTCTCAACCTGCGCGCGCAGATCGACGCCGGACGCGGTCACGTCGACGTCACCGACGGCGTGTTCGACTACGGCGCCTACACCCGGTTCCTGGCCGACAACGTCCACACAATCGCCGCGTTCCGCGCTCAGCAGGCGGCAGCGTTTGAAGCGGAAAAACGGCGCTGGCGCGACGCTGGCGAGTTCGACGTCGCACCTGACCTGCGGCCAGCAGTGCCGGGCCAGACGGTGCAGATCCCTGCCGGAGCGGCCGCCGTGACAGCCCCGTTCCCGGCCAGCGTCTGGCAGATCGACGCCCGTCCGGGCATGCAGGTCGCTATGGGCGACAAACTCCTGTCGCTGGAAGCCATGAAAATGGAAACGATCCTTACCGCACCACACGACGGGACGGTGGTCGGCATCTACACCGCCAGCGGAGCCCAGGTCCAAGCCGGCCAGCCCTTGGTGGCAATCGAGCCCGCCGGCGACGCGCCGAGGAGGCCAGCAGCGGCGGCGGCGGCCCCTTGACCGCCGCCGGGCGCATCCGCGCTGCTTATAGCGAGATCGCCGCAGCCAGCCGACCTGACATCTGGATCGCACTGCGCCCGGAACATGAGGCCATCCGCG
>DATIYI010000118.1:0-47734 GCA_035517695.1 Streptosporangiaceae bacterium | reverse complement strand
GGCCATCCAGGCCGCGATATTGGCACCGGAACCGCCGCCGTGCATCGTCACGGTTGCGGGCGTGTCGCTCCCCTTTACCAGCGGGTATGCCGCGCGGGCGACCGCATCCGTCATGAGATCACCAACGACGACCACTCGCGTCATTGTCGTCACCACCTTGTCCCGAGCGCGGACGGCGATCCTGATGAAGCGGGGGCTCCGGTCCGCCTCCGGCCGGGCACCACGGGCCGGCACGTGAAATTTCCAGCAGCGTAGTGAAACCTAACAGCTTTCGTTCATCCTGGCAGTGAGAGCGCTCTGCCCGCTACCACAAGGACGGCTTCCTCTGACTGGGCGGCGAGCAATTGGTTGAGGCTGCCAAGCTGGTCGCGGAACACGCGGCCGCTCGCCGCGGCTGGGACGACGCCAGATCCTGTCTCCTCGCTGACCGCGACGACGCAGCTGCGAGTGTCCCGCCACGCACGGGCGAGTTCGCTGATCCGGGCGGCCAGACGGTTCGTGACCACTGGATCGCCAGCCGGGTGGCGCCATGCTCCCACCTCGTCGAGCACCGCGGCGAGCCAAGTGCCCACACTGTCGATCAGCACCGCGCCGGTGCTCGCCCGTAGCACGCCGGCCACGTCGGTGGTCTCCACCGTCTGCCACCAGCGAGGGCGGCGATCCTGGTGCGCGGCGAGCCGCGCCCGCCAGTCAGCGTCGTCGGCGACCGCGGGTCCGGCCGCCGCGACGTACGTGACCTCCGGTTCTGCCGCGAGCCTGAGTTCGGCCTCGGCCGACTTGCCCGAACGCGCCCCGCCGAGCACCAGCGTTCGCCACGGCCGCGGCACGCTGGGCGCCACGTCGCTGCGGCGCCGCAGGTCGCGTGGTTGTCCCGGGTGCGTACGGATACGGGTACCGTCTGCGGCGGCGATGACCTGCCAGAACCCGCATCGGCGGGCGAGTTCGCGCGCCGAGGGCAGCCGGTGATCAACATGGATGGCCGCGACCGACGTCGTGTCCGTCACCAAGCCCTGCCGTCTCAGCGCGCCGAGCTGTGCTGGATCGCCGAGCAGGTCGAGCAGCGCGATGTCGTAGGGCCCGGCGCCGGCGGGCGGCAGCGGTACCGCGCCCGGCCCGGCCGAGCAAAGCAGCCTGCTTCCGTCGGGTGCGGTGATCTGAAGACCACCGGTCACCTGCTCGGCCGCGAACGTGGCCGGCGGCGCCTGGGCGCGGAGCGGGAAAGCGACGCGCAAGATCCCATCAAGCACGATCTCGGCCGGTGCGCGCGCCACGCCTTCCCGGCTCGCTCGCGAACAGGAGGCGCACGGGCATCCCGGCTGCGGCCATCCGGCCGGGCCGCCGGTGCCTGCCAGCTCTACGTCCATATCGTCGTGCAGTGCAGCACGGGCCCCCGGCCCGCGTCAAAACACGGCGCTTACACTTGGACGGTGACCTGGACCTGGCGTTACGAGAGAGCAGACGGCACCGCGCTTTCCGCGAAGTCGCTGCCGCAGGAGACGTTTCCGAGCCAGTCCGACGCAGAGAGCTGGCTCGGCGAGCGCTGGCGCGGCCTGCTTGCCGCCGGCGTCGACCAGGTGACCCTGCTCGACGACAGCCAGGTCATGTACGGCCCGATGAGCCTGCACCCCGTGCAGTAACCCGCATCAGGGGCGACTGGGCGGGCTCGCGGTCTTGGCGGGGTCCGTCACGATGACCGGCCCGAGCACCTCGTCGATCCCGCGCATGACCGAGTCGCTCAGTTCGACCCCGGACGCCCGCACATTCGCACGGACCTGATCGGGGCGGGTGGCGCCGATTATGGCCGCGGAGACGTTGGGGTTCTGCAGCGTCCAGGCGATCGCTAGCTGCGCGGGCGACAGCTCCGCTTCCGCCGCGATCGGCGCGAGTTGCTGTACCCGGGTCAGGACGCTGTCGTTGAGGAAGTGGCTGATGAAGCCCGACCCGCTCGGATCTGTCGCACGCGAGCCAGCAGGCGGTGCGCTTCCCGGCCGGTATTTGCCTGTCAGCACGCCCTGAGCGATCGGCGACCAGACAATCTGGCCGATCCCCTCCTTCTCACACAGCGGAATGATCTCGGCCTCGATCACCCGCCACAGCATGTTGTATTGCGGCTGATTGGACACGATCCGGTCGAAGCCCATCTGGTCCGCGAGCCGCAGCGCGTGCCCGATCTCCTCTGCCCGCCACTCGGAAACCCCGATGTAGAGGACCTTGCCCTGCCGGACAAGATCGTCAAACGCGCGCAGCGTCTCTTCGAGCGGTGTCTCGTGGTCGTAGCGATGCGCCTGGTAAAGATCGATGTGGTCGGTCCGCAACCGGCGCAGCGAACCATGCACCGCCTCGGCGATGTGCTTGCGTGACAGCCCTCTGTCGTTGGGGCCTGTCCCCGTTGGCCAGTAGACCTTGGTGCAAATCTCGATGGACTCGCGCCGTACGCCGGCGAGGGCGCGGCCGAGGACCTCTTCGGCCCGGGTCCCCGCATACACGTCCGCCGTGTCGAAGGTGGTGATCCCCTCGTCGAGCGCCGCGGCGACACACGCCCGTGCCGCGTCCTCCTCTACCTGCGAGCCGTGTGTGATCCAGTTTCCGTACGCGATCTCGCTGATCTTCAGGCCGGAGCGGCCAAGGTGACGATGTTTCATGCGCCCGACCTTATGTGCTTCGCTCGCACCAGCCGAGGTGCACCGCGCAATGACCGCGTCTATCCGCGGTCCAGAAACGCTCCTTGATCGCGATGATGCCCGCGACCCGTCCGTAGGAGGTGTGGGCGGCACCTTCGCGCCGCCGAAGATCCACGAAACATGCCCTAGATCTTGTCGCCACGCTTGACTCGCGGCGGAGGGAGGCGGAGCTTGCGGATCTGCGCGGACCTCATGACGGCATAAAGGGCGACGCCCTTGGTGCGTTCGCCGGGAAAACGTTGCGCGGCGATCTTTCGCACCCTGCGGCCGGTGATGTAACCCTCGAGGATGACCGTAACCATCGCGATGAGCACGAGTGGGTAGACGATCACCCTTGCCGCGCCAAAAGGCAGTATCAGCAGGACAAAGAGGACGCCGACTACATAGAGGTAGTACTCGGAGAGCATGCGCCGCGAATCCACGTAGTCGCGGGCGATCGCCCGGACGGGGCCTTGGTCCTTGGCAGGCAGGTATCTCTCATCGCCCCGCCTGAGCCCTTCTGCGCGGCGCGCCCGTTCCGTCCTGGCGCGTGTACGCGCCTGCGCAGAGGCCTCCTTGCGGTTGCCGGGGGCGGCGAATGGCTGGCGGCGCGGTGCGGCCTCGCTTCGCTTGGGTGTCGGGCGGCCCTTACCTGCGGAGGCCGCGCCTCGGCCCTGCGGCTCGCGGTCATCGGTGGAGTCGCCGTTCTGAGCGGCCGCGCTGCCAGTTACATCCATTTTGTCCTGGGCAGGCTCATCCGCCGAGGCTGCGCTCTGGCGTCGGAACACGCGCAAATCCTACCGGTTGTGAACGTGGTGACTGTCACATACGGGACCGCGTAGGGTGGGGTTCGATCTGCGGAACGGCCCGACTGCCGCTGCGGAGCAGCAGAGCACGCGCTAGGTAGTTCTACAGTTAGTAACACCGGGCAGAAAGTCAGCGGACACCGTGAGACGGCCTACAGGACGAAGGGGACGGCCGCGCCTATGAGCGTCATCAAGAGGTTTTCGATGATCTTCAAAGCCAAGGCTAACAAGGCCCTGGACAAGATGGAAGATCCGCGCGAGACCCTCGACTACTCCTACCAGCGGCAGCTCGAGTTGCTAACGAAGGTCCGGCGCGGCGTGGCCGATGTCGCCACCTCACGCAAGCGCGTCGAGTTGCAGATCAACCAGCTCGAGTTGCAGTCGGGCAAACTCGAGGATCAAGGACGCAAGGCGCTCGCAGGAGGCCGGGAGGATCTCGCGCGTGAGGCACTCACCCGCCGGTCGGGCGTACAAGGCCAGATCAACGACCTGCGTACGCAGTACGCTTCGCTGCAGGCCGAGGAGGAGAAGCTGACGATCGCCTCGCAGCGGCTCCAGGCCCGGGTAGACGCGTTCCGCACCCGCAAGGAGACCATCAAGGCCACCTACACGGCCGCGGAGGCGCAGACCAGGATCGGCGAGGCTGTCTCGGGTATCTCGGAAGAGATGGGCGATGTCGGCATGGCCATCCAGCGTGCCGAGGACAAGACGTCCCAGATGCAGGCACGGGCCGGCGCGATCGACGAATTGCTAGCGTCCGGCGCGCTCGACGACTTCACGGGCGGCGGTCAGCAGGACGACATCCAGGCCGAACTTGACCGGATGAGCAGTTCCTCCGACGTCGAAGTCGAGATGCGGCGGCTCAGGGGCGAGATCGGCCAGGCGGCGCCCGCACAGATCGAGGGCGGTCCCGCGGCCGCCGGCCAGGCCGCTACCAAGGCCGCGCAGGCCAGTCAGGACGGGCAGCCCAAGCCGCCGACGACGTCGGCCGACCAGCCGCCCGCCGGGGAGGGCGCATGATCGTCCGGATCATGGGCGAGGGTCAGCTCAGCGTCGCAGACTCCGCTGTTAGCGAACTCAACCGGTTTGACGACGACTTGGATGTTGCGTTTAAGGGCGGTGACGAGCCGGCCTTCCGCGCCGCACTCGAGGCACTGCTTACCAAGGTCCGCGCGGTGGGCGCACCGCTTCCCCCTGACGCGCTGCATGCTTCCGACCTGATTTTGCCGCCCGCCGGCGCCACCATGGAAGAGGTCAGGGAGCTAATGAGCGAGGACGGCCTTATCCCGGGCTGACGCCGGGCCTGGCAGCATGTAAGTGGCGCCGTTGGGTGACAGCGCTTGGAAGGTGGAGATTTTAATGGCGCGGACCCGATTCGCCCCTGACCGGGGGCTCACCGCTCGGATGGGTCTGACGATGTTCCTGCTCGGGCTCGTCCTCGTGGCCTTTGTCCTGGCGATGGTGTTGATCGCTGCTCGTTTCCCCGCCAATGCCGGAGCCATCGTGATCATCGGTGTCCTCATCGCGGGTGGTATGACGATCGGCTCACTTTTCTACTCCGACAAGATCGCGCTGACCGCGGCGCGGGCCAGGTTGGTCAGCCCGCAGGAGGCGCCGGAACTGCACGGCATCATCGACAGGCTCTGCGCGCTTGCCGACATGCCCAAGCCGAGGGTCGCGATCTCGGAAACCGACATGCCGAACGCCTTCGCGACCGGCCGCAACACCAAGTCCGCGGTGGTCTGCGTGACCACCGGGCTGCTACGCAGGCTCGACCCCAGCGAGCAGGAAGCTGTGATCGCGCACGAGATGTCGCATGTGGCGCACAAGGACGTCGTGGTGATGACCATCGCCTCGTTCCTGGCGATCGTCGCAGGCCTGATGGTCAGGTTCGCTTTCTACGGCGAGTTGTTCGGTGGCGGGCGCGGGCGCCGCGACAACAATCAGAACATGGCCATCGTGATGCTGGCGATCATGGCGGTCTCCATCGTGGTATACGCGGTCAGCTTCCTGCTCATCCGTGCGCTCTCCCGTTACCGCGAACTGGCCGCCGACCGCTCGGGTGCCCTGCTCACCGGCCGGCCCTCCGCGCTGGCCAGCGCGCTGCAGAAGGTGGACGGTGTGATGGCCCGGATCCCGACCAGGGACCTGCGCGCCGCCGAGTCGCTTAACGCCTTCTACTTCGTTCCCGCCTTGACCAAGGGCGGCTTGAGTGGCCTGTTCTCCACCCACCCGCCGCTGCAGAAGAGGCTGGCGCAGCTGGCCCAGATCTCGCAGCAGATCGGCAGGTAACTTCGTGGGGTTCCTGGACACCCTGCTCGGCAGGACCAAGCCGGTCCAGCCAGACCTCGACCGGCTCTTCGCGCTGCCGTCGGCGGCTGTGACGCTGGCGGCGAGCATGTCGTTTACCCCGGCAGGGGCAGGTTCTGTCTGCTTCCGGCCGATGGAGGGGCGTGCGTTCAGCGACGTCGAGGACGATGTCCGCCAGTTGCTGGACAGTGACGCGGAGAAGACCATGCCGGTTGAGGTCACCGCCGACTCGTACGGCTTTACCTGGATGGTCGTCCGCCAGCCGCCGGACCAGTTCGAGTCTCTCGTCACCGACCTGCACGCGGTGAACTCGACCCTGGCCGACAACGGCTTCGGCCCGTCACTGCTCTGCTCGCTGGTGACCTTCAGCGGCCCGGGCCAGCGCCGCATCGCCATCGTGTACCTGTACAAGCGGGGCACCTTCTACCCGTTCGCGCCGCTCCCCGGCGAAAGACGCGACAATGCCCTGGAGTTGCAGGTGAAGGCCGCGATCGAGGGCGAGCTTCCGCTTGAGACCGACCTGGGCCGCTGGTTTGCTGTCTGGGGCGCCCCGGGTTTGTGACGCCTCGAGGTTTAACGCATGTCTCTAGGGCAGCGCGAGCATCTGGTCGAGAGCGGCCCGCGCGTATCGTGCGGTTTCCTCCTCGACCCGGATACGGTTTACCACGTCGCCGCTGGCGAGCGACTCAAGCGCCCACACCAGGTGCGGAAGATCGATCCGGTTCATCGTCGAGCAGAAGCAGACCGTGCGGTCGAGGAAGACCACGGTCTTGTCGGGGTTGCCCGCCGCGAGGCGCTGTACCAGATTCAACTCAGTGCCGACCGCCCAAGCTGAACCCGCGGGCGCCTGATCGATGGTGGCGATGATCCGCTCCGTGGAACCGATGACGTCGGCGCTGGTGGCGACCTCGTGACGGCATTCGGGATGGACGATCACGTTGACCCCGGGAATCCGCGCCCGCACCTCGTCGACGGCGTCCCTGCTGAACCTGCCGTGTACAGAACAGTGACCCCGCCATAGGATCATCGTCGCGCCGCGCACCCGTTGGGGCTGCGGTGACTCGGGGGGCGACCCGCCGGAATCCCTCGTCAAATCAAGCCCGCCATCCGGCTTGTGCGGGTCATATACGACGCAATCCGCCAGGTCCATCCCCATTTCGAGAACCGCCGTGTTGCGGCCGAGGTGCTGGTCGGGCAGGAAGAGCACTTTGCTGCCACGGCGGAGGGCCCAGTCGAGCGCGCGCCGCGCGTTTGAGGACGTGCAGACGGTCCCGCCGCGGCGGCCCACGAAAGCCTTGATATCGGCGGAGGAGTTCATGTAGGTGACCGGGATCACATCGTCGGCGATGCCCGCGTCTTCAAGCACCTCCCAGCACTCCTCGACCTGGTCGTAGGTCGCCATGTCAGCCATGGAACAGCCCGCCGCGAGGTCGGGGAGCACCACCTGCTGCCTGTCGGTGGTGAGGATGTCCGCGGACTCGGCCATGAAGTGGACGCCGCAGAATACGACGTAGTCCGAGCCGGGCCTGGCCGCCGCGTCGCGGGCGAGCTTGAACGAGTCACCTGTTACGTCGGCGAACTGGATGACCTCATCGCGCTGGTAGTGGTGACCGAGGACGAACACGCTGCTGCCGAGCGCCTGTTTGGCGGCGCGCGCACGTTCGGCGAGCGCGGGATCGGACGCCGGGGGCAGCGCGCCAGGACATTGCACACCGCGCTCGCTGTGGCGATCGGCTCCAGCGCCGAGAACGAGCAGCGGAAGCGGGCGGCCGGTTGTCGTCGTCATGACGTCCCCTTATCGTCGAATTGACGATACCCATGATACGTGCTGCGAATGCGTGCCTTCCGGTCAGGTCACGGCATAGGGTGATCGGGTGCCCGGCGACGCGGGACCTGTGACCATGGCGCGGAATGACCGTTGGCGTCATATCGTTGAGCCAGGGACAGGCAAATGGCGCGCCGCCTGATGGCGGCGATGACTTACTAGTGAGTGCGGGAGCGAGCCAGACATGACGATTCAGGGCGAGACCACGCAGCAGGGCGTCATCCTCACCGAAGGCGCCGCGGCTAAGGTAAAGAACCTGATCGACCAGGAAGGCCGGGATGACCTGCGGCTACGCGTTGCCGTGCAGCCAGGCGGCTGCTCGGGCCTGCGTTATCAGCTCTACTTCGATGAGCGTTCGATGGAGGGCGACCAGGTAAGCGAGTTCGGCGGCGTCGAGGTCGTCACCGACCGGATGAGCGCCCCTTACCTGATGGGCGCGACGATTGATTTCGTCGATACGATCGAGAAGCAGGGTTTCACCATCGACAACCCGAACGCCACTGGGTCGTGCGCCTGCGGAGACTCCTTCCACTAGGGACGCACCCGAGGCGCCACGGTAGCCTTGCTTGGCCAGCGGAGGTTCCCAGCCAAGCGCCAGCAAGGAGCGCATTGTGCGAATCGCGATAACAGGTTCGATTGCGACTGACCACCTGATGACCTTTCCCGGCCGGTTCACCGACCAGTTGGTGGCGGGGAAGATCGACAGCGTGTCGCTGTCGTTTCTGGTCGACACCCTGGAGATCCGCCGAGGCGGGATCGCGGCGAACATCGCGTTCGGGATGGCACGGCTCGGTCTGCGGCCGATCCTGGTGGGCGCGGTCGGTGCGGACTTCGACGACTACAGGTCGTGGCTCGAGCGCAGCGGCGTTGATACTGCCTCGGTACACGTGTCCGAGATGAATCACACCTCCAGGTTCCTGTGCACGACCGACACCGATCACAACCAGATCGCCTCGTTCTACGCCGGCGCGATGAGCGAGGCCCGCAACATCGAGCTTGGCCCGGTGGCCGAGCGGGTCGGCACGCTGGATCTCGTTATTATCAGCCCGAACGATCCCGAGGCGATGCTGCGGCACACCAGCGAGTGCCGTGAACGGGGGATTCCGTTCGCGGCGGATCCATCGCAACAGCTTGCGCGGATGGACGGCGCCGAGATACGTCAGCTTCTAGACGGTGCCTGCTTTCTGTTCACCAACGAGTACGAGACGGCGCTGACGGAACAGAAGACCGGCTGGTCCGAGGACGAGGTGCTCGCCCGGGTCGAGGTCAGGGTGACGACCATGGGCCAGAAGGGCGCCCGCATCGACCGGACGGGAGAGCCGTCGCTCACCGTGCCCGCGGTGCAAGTGGAGCGCCCGGCCGACCCCACAGGCGGAGGGGACGCCTTCCGCGCGGGATTCCTTTCCGCCCTGGCGTGGGGCCTTCCTCTTGAGCGCTCGGCGCAACTCGGCAACATGATCGCGGTGCACGCGCTCGAAACAGTCGGGCCGCAGGAGTACGAGCTGAAGCCGGGCCTGCTGCTTGACCGGTTCGCGGCCGCCTACGGCGACGCCGCGACCGCGGACATCGCCGCGCACCTGTAATCCGGATTGGATGCGAACGTCGCTGCTCGCGCCGTGGCTACTACTGGGCGCGGGGCCGCAAGTGGTGTCGCGGTAACGTGGCCCGTGTGCCGCCCCTCGCCGCGCCGCTGCTGATCGGCGGCTACCACGGCCCGCCAGGGCTTACTCTGGCCAGGGCGTTCACCTCGTGGACGCTCGATCTCCCTATGCTGATCGTCGCGTCGCTTGCCGCATATTTCTACCTGACCGCGGCGCGCCGCATCCGGATGGCGGGCCAGCCGTGGCCCGCCATCCGGCCGGTGTTCTTCGGCTGCCTCGGCCTTGGCCTGCTCGTCCTCGCGACGATGTCGTGGATAGGCGTGTACCAGAACACCCTGTTCTGGGTGCGATCGGTGCAGACGGTGATCCTGCTGCTGGTGGTGCCGTTGTTCCTGGCCCTGGGTCGGCCACTCACGCTCGTGATCGCAGCGCTGCCGCGGCCGGCCGGCCGCCGGATCGAAGCGGCGCTGCGCGGAAGAGCGGCCCGGATCCTCACGTTCCCGCTCGTCACGGCCGCGGTGCTGATCACCACGCCGTTCCTGCTCTATTTCACCGGCTGGTACGCCGCGGCGTTCCACGCCGACTTGGTCCGCGAACTTACCTACCTGGCCCTGATCGCCCCTGGTTTCCTCTTCTTCTGGACGTTGCTGCGGGTGGATCCGGTGCCACGCGAGTACCCGTATCTGGTCGCGCTGTGGATTACCGGCGCGGAGGTGGTCTTCGACGCCTTCCTCGGTATCGCTGTCATCGCCGACCAGAGCCTCATCGCCGGGACGTACTACCGCGCGCTGGCCAGGCCCTGGGGTCCCAGTCTGCGCACCGACCAGGTCCTCGGCGGCGGTGCGCTGTGGATCCTCGGTGATCTCGTCGGCCTGCCTTTCCTCGCTGCCATGCTGATTCAGATGATCAGGGAAGATGAGGCGGAGGCGGCGAAGATCGACGCAGTACTCGACGCGCGAGACGCCGCCTCCGCGCCACGTGCTGCGGGGGTCGATGACGCCGATAGCGCCGAAGGGGCGCAAGCGGCTGAGGGCGCCGATGGGGCGGATGGGGCCGATGGTGCCGCCGGGGAAAGGCCCTGGTGGCAGACCGATCCTCGATTCGCGGGCCGCTTCAAGGCCAGCCGCCCGTCAGCCGGCCAAGAGTGATCATTACCAGCGGTGGAGATCACTGCGACCGGAAGCTGCCACCGGCTGTGGAGACTGGCGTACGTTGCCACGTCAGTAGCAGCGGCGGACGACGAATGCCCAGCCGCGTGGCAGCTCTTGCTCGACCACAAACTCCTGTGACTTCATCCCGCACCAGGCAGGCACGTCGGTCCGCGCGGCCGGATCGTCGGCCAGGACGGCGATAAGCGCGCCGACTGGGACGGCCCTGATCTGCTCCGCCAGCATGATGATCGGGATTGGGCACTTGCGGCCCAGAGCGTCGACGGTGAGAGCCGGTGTTACCGTCGCGGGCTGCCGCTGCGTGCTCATGCGCTCACCGCCGGATGTGTGTTGCCACGCAGGCCAGCGACGATGCCAGGTAGCACTGCGAGGAAGTGCTCGATCGTGTCCTCGGTGGTGGCACTGGGTAGCGATACCCGGACGTTCCCGTGCGTAACCACGCCCATTGCCTCGAGAACATGGCTTGGCCGCAGCGTGTCGGCCGTGCACGCACTTCCCGACGACACTCCGAATCCAGCCCGGTCAAGTTCCGTCACCAGCGCCTCGCCGTTTACGTAGAGACAGCAGAATGTCACAATGTGTGTCAACCTCTGAACAGGGTCACCGTACACCACGCTATCCGGAACGACGTCGGGAATCCGGATCCGGATCCGGTCGGTGAGAGCGCGGAGCGCGGTTTCCCGCGTGAGCCGTTCGGTATCCATGGCCTCAAGCGCGGCAGCGGCGGCCACGGCGGCGGGGACATTGGGGTAACCAGGCACCTTGCCGCCCTCGCGTTCGTCGTAGGGCAGCGGGCTGCGCCACCTGGTGCCCTTGCGCACGGCGAGCACGCCGATCCCTGCCGGCCCGCCCCATTTATGCGCACTCGCGGTGAGCAGCGACCAGCCGGGGGGGATGGCCAGCCGGCCCGCCGATGCCGCCGCGTCAACGAGCAACGGCACTGATTCCGAACGGCATGCGCGCGCGACGTCCTCGACTGGCTGGATCGTCCCCACCTCGGGGTTGGCGGACTGCAGGCAGGCCAGAACCGTGCGGCCGGGCCGCTCAGGCGGCCCGGCATGCTCTCGCGCGGCGGGCGCGGTAGGTATGAGTGCCGCGGCGAACTCGGCGGCATCCACCCTGCCCTGCTGATCGACCCCGACGATCGTGGTCCGCGCGCCTTCTTGCTCGCAGTAACGGGCGGCGTGCAGCACGCTGGAGTGCTCGACCGCGCTCGCCGTCATGTGCCCGGGGCCCCGCCCCGGCCTGCGGTGGGCCGCCACGGTTCCCAGTACCGCGAGATGCACCGCCTGGGTACCAGAACCAGCGAAGTGAAGCTCATCCGGACGGCAGCCGAGTACCACCGCGACACGCTGCCTGGCCTGATCGAGCATGATCCCGGCCCGCCGGCCTTCGCGGTACAGCCTGGCGGGATCGGCCCAGCCGTCCTCGAGCGCGCCGAGCAGGGCAGCCCGCGCTGCTGGATGAAGAGGCTCTGCCGAGGCGGCGTCCAGGTAGGCCACGATTACGACAGTAGCCGGGTGGCCAGGGGTGCAGTGGCGCGGCTGATCCGCGAATTCGCCGATTACCGGGGACCCGCCGAAGATACCGCTCGCGGGCCCGGTACTGTTTCGCTTTGTGAGACCCACCCATCTGCCGATTCGCCGCGACCGCGCGAAGCCGTCGCGCTCATGGCGTCCGACGGCGCTGCGCTCGATAGCACGGGGGCCGGGGCGCTCGGTGGGGTGGCGGCGCAGGACACGGCGCCGTCTGGTGGCGCGGGCAGCCGTCCTCGCCGTGCTGCTCACCAGCGTGGCTGGCTGCACGTCCAACGCGTTCACCCGGCTCGGCATGCCAAAGCCGATCACCACGCAGGGCAAGGTGACGCTTAACCTTTGGCAAGGTTCGTGGATTACGGCGTTCGCGGTAGGGGCCCTGGTCTGGGGCTTGATCATCTGTACGGTGATTTTTTACCATAAGCGCTCCGACGATCTGCCACCGCAGGTGCGCTACAACCTGCCGATCGAGGTGCTCTATACCGTCGTGCCATTCATCATGGTGGCGGTGCTCTTCTATTTCACCGCGCGCGACGAGAACTACATCGACAAGCTGTCGGCGCACCCGAACGTGGTCGTCAACGTCACCGGGTTCCAGTGGAGCTGGGAGTTTCAGTACCCGGACCTCGGGAACGTGCAGGTCGTCGGGCATCCGGTTGACGTGTCACGGCTCGCGTCCTATTCCGGTCCGCAGCTTGTGCTCCCGGTCGGGGAGACTGTCAGGTTCAACCTGACCTCGCCCGACGTGATCCATTCGTTCTGGGTGCCGGCCTTCCTTTTCAAGCGGGATGTGGTGCCTGGTCACCCGAATCACTTCCAGATCACCACGACGACGACGGGAACCTTCGCTGGACGGTGCTCCGAGCTGTGCGGCTTGTACCACAGTGAGATGCTGTTCACGGTAAGGGTCGTCAGCAAGCAGCAGTTCCAGCAATACATCGCCATTCAGCAGGCAGCTCAGAAGGCACAAGCTGGGAGTGTCCAGTGACTACCACGCAGCAGCCGGTCCCGGGAATCGAGGAGACGCCGCCCCCCGCGCGGAAGGGCTCGATAATCGCCGCGTGGGCGTCGTCGACCGATCACAAGGTGATTGGTCACATGTACCTGATCACCTCGTTCTTCTTCTTCCTCGCGGCCGGCCTCATGGCGATGATCATCCGGGCCCAGCTGCTGCGACCGGATCAGCACCTAGTCTCGGATCAGCAGTACAACGAGCTTTTCACCATGCACGGCACGATCATGCTGCTGCTGTTCGCCACGCCGCTGTTCGTCGGCTTCGCGAACGAGCTTGTGCCGCTCCAGATCGGGTCGCCCGACGTCGCGTTTCCCCGGCTGAACCTGTTCAGCTACTACCTGTTCCTGTTCGGCGGGCTCATTCTGCTCTTCAGCTTCCTCGCCCCTGGCGGAGCGGCGTCGTTCGGCTGGTACGCCTATTCTCCGCTGACCAGCGCCGTTTATTCACCGGGCATCGGCGGTGATATGTGGATCATGGGCCTGGTGCTGTCCGGGTTCGGCACGATCCTCGGCGGCGTCAATTTCGTCACCACGATCTTCTGCATGCGCGCGCCCGGCATGACCATGTTCCGTATGCCCATCTTTACCTGGAACATCCTGCTTACCAGCATGCTAGTGCTGCTGGCGTTCCCCGTGCTCGCGGCGGCGCTGCTCGTGCTCGAGATTGACCGCAAGCTCGGCGCGCGCGTGTTCGACGCGGCCGACGGTGGCGCGATCCTCTGGCAGCATCTGTTCTGGTTCTTCGGGCATCCCGAGGTCTATATCGTCGCCTTGCCATTCTTCGGCATCATTACCGAAGTGCTGCCCGTCTTCGCCCGCAAGCCGCTGTTCGGGTACAAGAGCCTGGTCGGTGCGACGATCGCGATCGCTGGCCTGTCAATGACGGTGTGGGCGCACCACATGTTCACGACCGGTGCGGTGCTGCTGCCGTTCTTCTCGTTCATGACCTTCCTGATCGCGGTACCTACCGGGGTGAAGTTCTTCAACTGGGTGGGCACGATATGGCGCGGCCAGTTGACGTTCGAGACCTCGATGCTGTTCGCGCTCGGGTTCCTTGTCACATTCCTCTTCGGCGGTCTCACCGGCGTCATTCTCGCCTCACCGCCACTCGACTTCGCCGTTAGTGACTCCTACTTCGTCGTCGCGCACTTCCACTACGTGCTGTTCGGCACCGTTGTGTTCGCCATGTTCGCCGGCTTCTATTTCTGGTGGCCGAAGATGACCGGCAAGATGCTGAACGAGAAACTCGGGAAGTGGCATTTCTGGACCTTGTTCTTCGGCTTCCACGGCACCTTCCTGGTGCAGCACTGGCTCGGCGTAGAGGGGATGCCACGCCGCTACGCCACTTACCCCGCAAATGCGGGCTTTACCGGCCTCAACGAGATCTCCTCGATAAGCTCGTTCGTCCTCGGTGCGTCGACGCTGTTCTTCCTCTGGAACGTGTACATCACCTCGCGCCATGGTGAGAAGGTGACCGTGGACGATCCGTGGGGTTTCGGGAACTCACTGGAGTGGGCCACGAGTTGCCCGCCGCCTCGGCACAACTTCACCCGTATCCCGCGGATCCGCTCCGAGCGGCCCGCGTTCGATCTGCATCATCCGCATGTGCGTGCGGGCCGTCCGGTACAACCCGCCGGCGCTACTCGACCGGCGGTGGAATAGGTGGCCGCGAATCAGCTTTTCCCGCGAGGTAACCGATGAAGGTCGAAGGCTTCCTGTTCCTCCTCTGTGCGGTGTTCTTCGCCGTCGTGGATGCTGTTTACTGGTTCACGTCCTACGACCCGACCGGAACGACCGCGCTCGGCATCGCGGTCGGCCTCGCCTTCCTGAGCGGCTTCTACCTGCTGTTCACCGGCCGCCGCCTACCTCGCACCCGACCCGAAGACAACCCAGACGCCGACATCAGCGCGGGCACGGGCGAAATCGGGTTTTTCAGCCCGCATAGCTGGTGGCCGCTGTTTACCGGCCTGTCGGCTGCTCTCGCTGCGTTCGGGTTGGCCGTTGGTTGGTGGCTCTTCCTGATCGGGATGTTGGCCGTGCTGTTGTCCTCGATCGGGTTCGTGTTCGAGTACTACCGGGGCCTATACGCGCACTGAGCCCGCGCACCCACCTCGGTTTCCTGATTCAGTAGCGGTAATGAATTCTCGCTCGCACAAGGTGCAATCGATCAATTACTTAGCGTTATATTGCCGCCACTGCGGGAAGGAGTGTGGCGTGCCACCTGGGGGAGGTTGAGCGTGCGGGGCAGTACCAACGCGATGGCGAAGCGGCGTCAGTGCGGGTGGGCCTGGCTGGCTCCGGTAGCCGTGCTGGCTGTGTCGTCCGTCATGACCACGGCCTGCCAGGGCGGCAGGGTAGCCGCCAAGCAGCCACCACCTGTGCAGGTCATGATCAGCCCAACGCAGGGTTCCGTCGATGACCGGCCCGATCTCGGTGTCATGGTCAGCGCATCGGGGGGTCGGCTGACCGGCGTGACCGTCGAGAACACCGATGGGACGCAGCTGGCTGGTTATCTCGATCCCGGCGGTACGACCTGGCACAGCACCTGGGCGCTCGCTGCACCGCAAACCTACGCGGTGACCGCTACGGCGGCGGGCCCGCGGGGCAGGACGTCCACGGAGCATTCGATCTTCCGCACCTCCGCGCCGGCGAGAACGTTTACCGCCTCCGTCGACATGGCGCCGGGCGAAACCGTGGGCGTCGGCATGCCGATCATGGTGACGTTCAGCCGGTCGATCCATGACAAGGCTCAGGTGGAGCGGTCCTTCACGCTGCAAAGCAGCAAGCCGGTGGTGGGGGCGTGGTACTGGCTGGACGACAAGACTGTCTGGTTCCGGCCGAAGAAGTACTGGCCGGTTCACGACAAGGTGCGCTTTACCGCCCATCTTGCCGGCGTACGCGGCGCGAATGGAATGTACGGTGCCGCCGATCTGTCGCGGCACTTCAACGTCGGTGAGTCGCTGGTAACCGTGGCGGGCACGAGCAGCCACCGAATGAAGGTATGGGTCAACGGCAAGCTGAAATTTGACTGGCCCATTAGCACCGGTCAGCCTGGCGACGACACGCCGGATGGCCGGTACCTGACGATCGAGAAGGGCAACCCGGTCGACATGGACTCGTGCAGTTTCGGTGTCTGCCCAGGTGACCCCGGCTATTACAACGTTCTCGTCTACGATTCGGTCCGGTTCACCTGGAGCGGTGACTACATCCACAGCGCGCCGTGGTCGGTCGGTGAGCAGGGTTTCACGAACGTCAGCCATGGCTGCGTGAATCTGGCGCCAGGATATGCAGCCTGGTACTACGACCACGCCGTCCGCGGCGACCCGGTCACCGTCGCCGGCAGCCCGGTACGGGGAACCTGGGGCGACGGCTGGACCATCTGGTTTCTGTCGTGGCAGAAACTGGTCAAGGGAAGCGCGCTGAAGCAGGCCATGGTCGCGGGACCGGACGGCAGCTACTTCGCCAGGCCCGGTGCGCTGACCGCGCCCTGATTAATGCCCGAGCCTTGGCTATGTTCGGCCGGTTGGCCCCGACTGGCCTGACCCTTCCGGCAGCGCTGGCTTTTCCTCCGCGCCCGCTGGAAGCTCCGGGTGCCCGTTGCCGTGGCCATTGCCGTGCCCGTCGGGAAGGGGTATCTCCTCGGCGAAAACGTGGTTCAGCCTGACCCGGAGCTTGCCCATGACGCCGCGCGTCGCCGGGGAAGGCACGCCGTTCTCGTCCGCCGCATGCCCGGCGGGCAGCCTCAGCGGCTCCTTCCTGCTGGTGAGCACCGCGCGGGCTTCCTCGGGCAGCGGACGGGTGACCTCGACGAACTCGCCGGTCGGCTTCATCATGACGATGCCGCTCTCCACGCCGTGCTCCAGGAGTGCGCGGTCCTTGCGCTGCAGGCCCAGGCAGATCCGTTTGGTCACGATGTACGCGATAACGGGCCCGACGATCACCATGACCCTGCCGAACCACGTCGTCCAGTAGAGCTGGATGTCGAAGAAGCGGGCGATCAGGTCGTTGCCGCCGATCAGCCAGAGCAGGCCGTAGAATGTGACACCGCCCGCGCCGATGGCCGTCCGGGTCGGCGCGTCACGCGGCCGGTCGAGGACATGGTGCTCCCGCTTGTCGCCGGTGACCCATTGCTCGAGGAACGGGTACATGGCCAGGCCGGTTATCAGCACCCCGAGGACGAGCAGCCCGGCGATGAAGACGCCCAGCGCGAGGCTGTGGCCCAGGAAGTTGATCTGCCAGGCGGGCATCATCCGCAGGGCGCCCTCCAGCCAGCCCATGTAGAAGTCCGGCTGCGAACCCGCCGAGATCGCGGCAGGATTGTACGGGCCGAACAGCCAGATCGGGTTGATCTGGGCGAACGTGGAGAGCCCGGCGCACACCGCGAAGACGAAGAAGAAGAACGCCCCCGTCTTCGCCATGAAGTACGGGTACATCGGCGCGCCCACCACATTTTGGTCCGTGCGCCCCTTGCCCGGCATCTGGGTGTGCTTCTGGTGGAACATGAAGAACAGGTGCGCACTCACCAGCGCCAGGATGATCGCGGGCAGCAGCAGCACGTGCACGATGTAGAGCCGGGGGATCAGGTCGTTCCCGGGGAACTGGCCGCCGAAGACGAAGAAGCTGATGTACGTGCCGACGATCGGGATCGACAGCAGCACCCCTTCCAGGATCCGCAGCCCGGTACCTGAGAGCAGGTCGTCAGGAAGGGAGTAACCGGCGAATCCTTCGACGATGCCAAGGGCGAGCAGGGTGACGCCGATCAGCCAGTTGATCTCGCGCGGCTTGCGGAACGCTCCGGTGAAGAAGATCCGCAGCATATGCGCCATGATCGCGGCGAGGAACAGGATCGCGGCCCAGTGGTGGATCTGGCGCATCAGCAGGCCGCCGCGGACGTCGAAGCTGATGTTCAGCGTCGAGGCGTAGGCGTCGCTCATGTGCACGCCGTTCAGCTTCGTGTAGGAGCCGTGGTAGATGACGTCGGTCATGCTCGGCTTGAAGAACAGCGTGAGGAACGTTCCGGTGAGCAGCAGGATGATGAACGAGTAGAGCGCTATCTCCCCGAGCAGGAAGGTCCAGTGGTCGGGGAAGATCTTCTTGAGCAGGTTGCGTACTGACTTGGCACCACGGAAACGGTCGTCCAGGAACCCTCCGGCGCCCTCCAATGCCTTGTCAACGCTCATCCCATCTCCCAGAAACTCGGGCCGACCGGTTCATGGAAATCGCTCTGCGCCACGAGGTATCCCTCAGCGTTGACGGTGATCGGCAATTGCGGCAGCGGTCGTGGTGCAGGGCCGAAGAGCACCTTCGCGCCGCGCTGCGCGTCGAACGTCGATTGATGGCATGGGCACAGGATGTGATGCGTCGTGTGCTCATACAGGGCGGCAGGGCAGCCGACATGCGTGCAGATCTTGGAGTACGCGACGATCCCATCAACAGTCCAGTTTATGACGGTCGGCGCCAGCAGATCCTGCGGCCGGAACTTGATGAGGAGCACCGCCGCCTTTGCCAGCGCGTCGAGGTCGTTGTCGATTCCCTCGGGGACCACCGTGATGATCCCGCCGGGCGAGGCGAAATCGGCGGGCCTGAGCGGCCTGTTGGTTCCCAGGACCACCACCCGGCTGCCCTTCCTCCAGGCGGTGTAGCGCAGCTGCTTTCTGGGCAACGGGCCCAGGTCGCGCAGCAGCACGATGGGAGCGATCGCCAGCGCGGTCGACGCAGCGAGCAGGGTTCGCCGCAGCAGCGGCCGCTTGACGAACTGGCTCGCCTCGGCGCCCTCCTTGAACGTCTCGGCGAACGCCTGACGGTCCGGCTCGGACGAGGCAAGCGGCTTGCGCGCCTCGGTCAGCTCGACCTGCGGCATGAGGTGCCTGACCCAGATCGTGGCGCCAACCCCGAGGGCCAGGAACGCGATCGTCATGGCCAGGCCAAGCCCGAGATTGGACCTGAGAACCTTGTCGACCGAATGAACCTGGAAAATCACGTAGCAGGCGACGAACGCCGCGCTGGCCAGAAAAGAGATCATGAAGCACAGCGCCACGACCCGCTCGGCGCGCTTGGCCCGCTGGGGATTGGGCAGCTCGGCGGGCAGTTCACGCTGCTTGACTGGCGCCGGGGGCCGGTCGCCAGTGCCGCCGTCGCCGAGCAGCCGTCGCGCCGCGGCGGGCGGCGGGGTGCCGATCACGCGGCGCCGGCGCGCTGAGCCAGGGTCTTGCTCGCTCGCCTGGTCGCCGCGGCGGCCCTCGAGCCGCTTGTCGTCTTCAGTCATTGCTCACGCTGCTTCGCGGTGATCCACATGGCGGCCACGATCACCAGCCCCAGGCCCAAAAGCCAGCCGACGAGGCCTTCGGTGACGGGTCCGACGCGGCCCAGGCTGAATCCGCCCGGGTTCGGTTCCGACCGGGTCTGCGTGACGTACCTGATGATGTCCCGTTTCTCGCTCGGTGTGATGGTCGTGTCGTTGAAGACCGGCATCGACTGGGGGCCGGTCAGCATCGCCTCGTAGATCTGCGTCGGAGTCGCCGTGGTGAGAGCCGGGGCGAACTTGCCGTAGGTCAGCGCGCCGCCCGCGCCGCTGAAGTTGTGGCATTGCGCGCACTCCGCGACGAAGATTTGCTGGCCAAGCCCGACGTTGGCGCCGGAGGTATTGACCTCGGCCGCGGATGGGACCGCGGGGCCGCCCCCCAGCGAGGCGATATAGGCGGCAAGCGCGCGAGTCTGCGCCGCGTCGAGGGTCCGCGGCTTCTGTTGCACCTGCGCGCCCTCCTCCTTGGCAGGCATCCGGCCGGTGCTCACCTGGAAGTCGACAGCTGCGGCGCCGACCCCGATGAGGCTGGGGCCCCTGCTGCTGCCCTCGGCGTTCATGCCATGGCAGGTCGCACAGGTCGTCTCAAACAAATCCCTGCCCTGAGCGACGTCCTGCTTGCTGTAACCAGGAGGAGCGCCTGCCGCCGCAGCACCGTGCCCGAGGGCTGCCGCGTATACCACGCCGACGAGCACAAGCCCGAGAAGAACGATGGCGTACCCGGCCGCCGGGTGCCGTCGCCGCGCGGTGATCCAGCTCACTGCTGTCCCTGTCTCCGCTCAGTGGATGAGATGGCTCAGTGGATGAGATAGATAGTCGCGAAGAGGCCGATCCACACCACGTCGACAAAGTGCCAGTAATACGAGACGACGATGGCGCTGATCTGCTGCTCATAGGTGAAGCGTTTTGCGGCGAACGTGCGCCCGAGGATGAAGAGGAACGCTATCAGCCCGCCGCTCACGTGCAGGAAGTGGAAGCCGGTTGTCAGGTAGAACACCGACCCGTAGCCACTGGACGACAGCGTGACGCCCTGCTTCGTGACCAGGTCGTGGTATTCGTACGCCTGGCCGCAGATGAAGAACAGGCCCATCAGGAAGGAAAGAACGTACCATTCGCGCAGGCCCCAGCTCAGCTTCCAGAGCGCGGGCCGCAGCAGCGGCCCGGTACGCCTGATCTTGCCGCGCTCGACGGCGAACACGCCCATCTGGCAGGTGACGCTGGACAGCACCAGGACGGTCGTGTTGATGGACGCGAACGGCCGGTCCAGGTGCGCCCCTGGCCAGACGCCTCCCGCGCCCTTGGTGACCGACCGCACCGTGAAGTACATCGCGAACAGCGCCGCGAAGAACATGAGCTCGGAGGACAGCCAGATGATGGTGCCCACGCTCACGAGGTTGGGTCGATACGGGGACGGCGCCCGTGGCGGCGTCTCGGCCCTGGTCGCTGTCGTCACGTGGGCCATTATTGCGATACCCGGCGGCATAGTTTCGCGCGACCCCCGCACTCGCGGCGGGCAACCGAGATCGGGGACGGCTAGCATCCTTGCGTATACCCACGACCCGCACCCTGTTGCCTACGCAGCGGCCAACCGATGGACGAACACATGAGCAGTACCGATGAATCGTCGCAGGCAGCCAATCCGGCTGACTCGGTGCGAGAACCGCCCGGCCCGCCGCACAATACGTCGAGGCAAAAGCCGATGAAGGTTCTCATCTACAGCCATGACGGCAGCACCCGCGCCGCGATCCGGGTTGCTATCGGGCGCAGGCCCGCGCCCGATGTCCCGCCGGCGGAGCTGATCGACTGCGCGACTGAGCCCGGGCTCTTCAGCCGGCTTGAGGCGGGCGGGGTCGACGTCATGGTGCTCGACGGTGAAGCGCAGCCCGCAGGCGGGATGGGCGTGTGCAGGCAGGCCAAGGACGAGATCTACAACTGCCCGCCGGTACTCTTGGTCATCGGCCGGGCTGATGACGGCTGGCTGGCCACCTGGAGCGGCGCCGATTCCGTGGTCAGCCACCCCGTGGATCCCCCGGCACTCGCCGCCGCGCTGGCCGGCCTGATGCGTCGCCGAGCCGCCCCGACGCGAGCCTGAATGCGCAGGCCAGCGGCTGGAACGCAGTTGCAGGCGCGGCGGCTTCGGCACCGGACCGCTGCCGCGGCCCGTGATCCCTAACGACTCCGAAGGTGACGCCATGGATGCCAGGACGACGTGGCCCGCCCTGATTGGCGCGCTTGTGCAGGGTGAGTCGCTCACCACGGCCGAGACCAGCTGGGCGATGAACGAGATCATGTCCGGCGCGGCCACCGCCGTGCAGATCGCCGGCTTTGGCGTCGCGCTGCGTGCGAAGGGTGAGACGACCGCCGAGATGACCGGCCTCGCCCAGGCCATGCTCGATCACGCGCTGCCGCTGCGGATCCCGGGCCGGATCACCGACCTTGTGGGGACAGGTGGCGACGGGGCGCGGACGGTGAACATCTCCACCATGGGCGCGATCGTCGCCGCCGCCGCGGGCGCGAAGATGGCCAAGCATGGCAACCGCGCCGCGTCATCCGCGTGCGGCGCGGCGGACGTTCTTGAGGCGCTCGGCGTGGTCATCGATCTGCCCCCCGCCCTGACCGAACAGGTCGCGGAGGAAACGGGGATCGTGTTCCTGTTCGCGGCGCTCTATCATCCGGCGCTGCGTCACGCGGCCACCGCGCGGAGTGAACTTGGCGTGCCGACGACGTTCAACTTCCTCGGCCCGGTGGCCAACCCCGCCCGGCCGCAGGCGCTGGCGGTCGGCGTCGCGAACGGGGCGATGTGCCAGGTGATCGCCGGGGTGCTGGCGGGCCGCGGCTGCTCCGCACTGGTGTTCCACGGCGACGACGGCCTCGATGAGCTGACCACGACGACGACTTCCCGGGTCTGGGTCGTTCAGCCGGGCCAGGAGGCACAGGTCAGTGAGGCCATGCTCGATCCGGCCGACCTCGGGATCGCCCGCGCCGACCCCGCTGACCTGAAAGGCGGGGACGCGGCGCACAATGCGGCCGTGGCACGCGCGGTGCTCGGCGGCGAGCACGGACCAATTCGTGACGCGGTGCTGCTGAACGCGGCAGCGGCTCTTGCCGCGGACGCGGGAGTACCGGGCGCGGATGCGCTGACCGAGTCACTTCGTGACGGTTATGCCCGTGCCCGCGCCGCTGTCGACTCTGGAGCCGCGGAAGCGCTGCTCACCCGCTGGGCGCGCACCACACAGCGCCTCGCCGCGAGCGCCTGAACCGGCGCCAGGCGGCCCGGCGGCCGCCGGGCCGCCTGGCCGCCTGGCGCAGCGCGTCCCGCAGCGCGTCCCGCAGCGCGTCCCGCAGCGCGTTGCCTTCAAGTACGCCCAGCGGTTTCCAGAGGGCCCAGCGGTCCCAGGACGCCCAGTGCTTTCCAGGACGTCCTGGCTCAGCCTTCTGCTCCGTCGGTGAAGCCGAGGGCGAACGCGGCCTCGAGGTCGTGCCGTGAATAGGCGCGGAACGCCACATGGGTCTCTGTGTGCGTGACGCCGGGCACCTTGTTGAGCCCTCCGGGGATGACGTCGGCGAGGTCTTCGTGCGCGCGGACCCGCACCATCGCGATCAGGTCGAACTCGCCCGTCACCGAGTAGACCTCGCTGACCTGGGGGAACTGCGCGATCTCGGCGGCGACCTCAGGGATGCGCTGGACCTCGGCGCGGATGAGAACGATCGCGGTGATCACTTTCTGCCTCCTAAGCGCCGTCGAAGCGGCCTCGTGTTCGGGCTGCCATCTGCGACCACGGCCCCGCTCGCGACCGCGTCTGCGCGGCGGCCGTCTCACGGCGACCGCCGTCTCGTGTCACCCTCGCTGGCAGGGTCAGCCCATCTGGCGGCGGCCATCTCGCGCGACGACAGCGGTAGGTTATCCGACTCGCTCATCGCGGTACGGGCACCGACCAGGTGCCTTCCACCTCTACCAGTCGTACGCCGGGAGACGCCAGCCAGCTCAGCAGATACGCGGTCTCGGCGTGCCGCGCCGGAGCGTCGGCCTGGGCCGGTGGTTTGATGGCGCATGGATTCGCGGCACCGCATGCCTTATCGAGTGCCCGCGGTCCTGCGCCGCGTGGCACCACGGCCGTGGCTTCGAGCAGCCCGTGCTCGATCCATGCCACGTCCCACCCACCTGAGAAGCGCGGCCGTGCGGCCACGACCCGCTGGACGGCCGCAAGCCGCCGGGTCGCTGGCCGATGATCCTCAGCCGGATCCGCGCGTCCGGCCGCGGCGCAGCGCGAGCCAGCGGCTGACGCCTGCGGATCCGTGCCGTATGGCGGCTGGTGCACGGCAATCAGCCGGATCTCGGCCACCTCGGCTTCGAGCGCCGTGGCGCAGCGGAGCGGCACGATCCGCGCCGTCTCAGTGATCATTTCGCGGACACTGCCGCGCGTTTGCGCCGCGGTGAAGTAGCTACTGGCGCGTGCGTACATATCCGAGCTGCGCACCAGGTGGAGTACGCGGCCGTCCGCAGCTGTGAACAAGCACACGCCCGGCAAGCGGGGAATCGCGGCCGTCAGATGGCGCATCCGCCGGCGTTGCGGCGCTGGCGGCAGCCCGAAGCCGCGGAGCGCCTCGAGCGTGTGCACACCGCGGCGCGCGAGCAGGTTCAGGAGGCCATTCAGCACGGCGGCCGTCGCGCGGGCATCATCGAGGGCACGGTGGCTTGGCCGGGTGCCCGCGCGGAAGAAGTCGGCGAGCGTGCCGAGCTTGCAGTCGTGCACTTCGTCGGTGGTGAGCATTCGCCGCGCAATCGCCGCGGTGTCCAGGGTGGGAAGCACGGGCCAGGCCAGGTTCTGCCGTGCGCAAGCGGCGCCGAGGAAGCCGATGTCGAACGGCGCGTTGTGCGCTACGAGCACGGATCCGGTAGCGAACTCGATGAACCGCGGTAGCACCTCCTCGACGCGCGGCGCGGCGGCCACCAGCGCGTCGGTTATCCCCGTCAGCGCCGCGACGTGCGGCGGTATGGCGCGGCCTGGATTCACCAAGGTGGCGAATTCATTGCCGGCCGCGCCCTCGATCCCTGCTGCGCCGGCCGTTCCCGCGCCGCTGGCCGTTCCCGCGCCGCTGGCCGCTCCTGTGGTGCCAGACACCTCTGCAGAGCCAGCGAGGCACAGGTTCCCCGGCTCGCGTGCCAGATTGGCCAGGTCGCCGCGGGTGCGTACCGCACCGATCTCCGTGATCGCGGCATCGGCGGGACACCCGCCGGTCGTCTCCAGATCTACGACTACGAATTCGGTCTCTGCGAGGAGGCGGGCTAGACCGTCGAGCGCACCCTGTACGAGGTACAGGCATGCCTCGGGATTGACGTCATGGGGAGCCCCCGGCCAGTCGGCACCGGGCGCCGCGAGCCCGTCGGGCGCGTCCCGTGGTGCGTCTCCGCGCGCCTCAGGCACACCACTCGACGTCGTCACGTTGCCGACGATAGGCCCTGGCACCGACACTACGTGCGCGGTACGTGCGCGGCGGGTGCACGCCAGTTTTGCTGGAGATGATCTTGCTCAGTGCTGCTGCCTGTGAGTCTGAGTCTTGCGGTCGTTCAGATGGCCGCGCGTAGCGGGGCTGGGCGGGGGCTGCGGGCTGGCCACAGTTCGTCCCACCGGCCGCTGGCGTGCTGGCAGCGCAGGAAGATTACGTCAGCGGTGCCCTCGACGGTCCAGCGCATCCCTGACTGTTTCGCACGCTGGACGACCACGTAGCACGTAGGTGGCCACGTAGGTGGAGGAGCCGGGGTCCATCACCGGCCTGCCGTCGTCATCCAGGCGCGCTGGCGCGCACCGGCACGCCGGTGCCGTCAACTTCCACATACAGCAGTCGGGGACCGGCCCGGCTGGGGGCAGCGGAACGATCGTCCGGGCCTCTGGCTGGAGGGGCGCCATCCCGGCCGCCGGCGGCCGGGCCGCGCAGATCGCCTCGCTGTGGCTATTCGCGGGCGATCTCGTCCAGCAGGGCCGCCAGGTCCTTCGGGCGGGAGAACATCGGCCAATGGCCGGTGGGCAGATGGTGGATGTCCATGTCCGCCATCGGGCCGAAGATGGGGTTGCCGCTTCCGGCCAGCGTGCGGACTTGTTCGGGGGTGAAGGTGCAGGCGATCAGCGTCCTGGGCGTGCCCGGGACCTTTTCCGGCCGGTTGAGCCGCTGGGTGGAGGCGCCGAACGGCTCGGGGGTGCCCCGCTCCCGCAACGCCGCCCGGTGTTCCTCGGTGAGGCCCTCGTAGTTGACCGGGTCGTCTGCGGGGTCGAAGGACGGCACAGGGATCCTCCAGCCGTCACCTTCGGCGTTCACCTGTGTGTGCAGCGCCTCCTGGGCCTCCGGTGGGTTGAACTCGATCGCGGCCATGCCTGCGGGCATGGGCCCGGTGTCCACGTAGACGATCCGCCTCAGTCGGCCAGGGATCCGGTCGGCCGCCCCCGTGACAGGCATGTTCGCGCCGCTGTGCCCGACAAGCACCACGTCATGCAAGTCGTTGTCCTCGATGACCCGCACGACGTCCCCGACATGGGTCTGCACGTTCACCTCCGGGCTAGCCTCCGCCGCCCGGTCGGCGAGGCCGGTCAGGGTGACCGGATAGACATCATGGCCGAGCGCTCGCAGATCGCGGGTCACGCCTTCCCAGGCCCACCCGCCGAGCCAGAAACCGGGAACCAGGACGATCGCCGTCATCTCATCCGCCTCCGTTGGCTTATGCCTGCGAGTTTGGTTGACGCCTGCGAGTTTGGTCGACGCCTACGAGAGTAGTTTTTGATACCGAGGTGCGTCTGAGAAAATGCACCAGTTCGCCGGTGAAATACCCTGCTGGGTCGCCTGCTGGCCGTGGAACGCGAACCCGGCCCTGGCCAGCTTTCTAGCCAACAGGCAACCAACGACCCCAGCCGCGGCGCAAAGCCGGGGCAGCCCCGCTGCGGGGTACGGTACGACACATCGAATCTCATTCGGTATCGCGGGAGGGTTAGTGGACGCCCAAGCGACACGGGCAGCAGGCGGGGCGGACGGCGCCGCGGATGGCGTTGCGGGCGCGGCCACCATGCGCGAACTGGCCCGCGATCTGGCCGGGCGGAAGGCCGACGCCCTCGGGATGGGTGGCGAGAAGCTGGTCGAACGCCAGCACGGGCTCGGCAAGCTCACCGTCAGGGAACGTCTGGGCCTGCTCTTCGACGCTGGGACATTCGCCGAGGTCGGCATGCTGGCCGAGGCAGCCGACACACCCCAGACAGCCGGGCGCCGTACGTGGGCGGACGGGGTCGTCACCGGCACCGGCGAGATCGACGGCCGCAGAGCCGCGGTCATTGCCTACGACTTCACCGTCCTCGCCGGGTCGATTGGCATGCACGGCGAACGTAAGGCCGCGCGGACACGTGAGCTAGCCGTCCGGCATGGGTGTCCCGTCGTGTACCTGCTCGATTCCGCAGGCGGGCGGGTGAATGAGGCGGTAGGCGCGTTCGGCGGCACCGGTGATCTCTTCCGTGAGATGAGCCAGATGAGCGGGGTCGTGCCGCAGGTAGGAGCCGTGCTAGGGCATTGCAGCGCGGGGACGGGGTACGTGCCGGCCCTGTGCGATTTCGTCCCCATGGTGAAGGGCACATCGTCGATGGCCCTCGCCGGTGTCCACCTTGTGCGCGCGGCCACAGGGGAGGAGCTCACCGAGGAGGAGATGGGGGGCTCGGCCGTGCACGCCAAGATCTCCGGCGTGGCCGACGCTGAGGCCGCCGACGACGCGGAATGCCTGCGCCTGGTCCGCGCGTACCTGTCCTTCATGCCCTCGCGTTATGGTGATCCGCTGCCGGTCAGGCCCAGCTCCGATCCGCCGGACCGACGCTCAGAGAAGCTGTACGAGATCGTGCCCGCCAACCTTCGTAAGGCGTATGACATGCGCCGTGTGATCAAGGAAATCGCGGACGACGGCGAATTCTTCCCGGTCAAGGCGGACTGGGCCAAGGCCCTCATCACCGGTTTTGCTAGGTTCGCGGGCCGCCCCGCTGGCATCGTGGCCTCTCAGCCCATGATCCGGGCGGGTGCCATCTCCGTGGACGAGGCGGATAAGGCGGCCAAGTTCATCAACGTCTGCGACGCGTTCGGCATACCGCTCGTCTTCCTCGTCGACGTGCCAGGCTTCGTCGTTGGCCGTGAGGTGGAGCACCGGGGTATCCTTCGGCACGGCGCCAAGTTCCTCCACAACATCTCGTGCGCGACCGTGCCGAAGGTTACGGTTATCCTGCGCAAGGCCTACGGGGCGGGCTATTACGTCATGGGCGGCCGCCAGTATGAGGCCGACTACATCGTTGGCTGGCCGACCGCGGAGATCTCGATCATGGGGCCGGAGGGGGCGGTTAATATCCTTTTCCGCCGTCAGCTCGCCGCCGCGGAACCGGGTGCGGCGAGGGACGCACTGCGGCAGGAACTACTGGCGACCGTGCGCGCGCAGATCGACCCCTACCTCACGGCCAAGCAAGGCCTCATCGATGACATCGTTGACCCCGCAGATACCAGGGGGCACATCATCCGCGGCCTGGAGATCTCAGCGCGCAAGCGGGTGGCACCGCCCGCCCGCAAGCGGGGTGTGATTCCTGTGTGACAAGAGGCGACGCCCCCGTGCGCTTGAGCGGCGCTTCTGGGCTCCGTGCTCAGGGTGCTATGTGCTTTCCGCCTGTGCGCTCGGGGTGCCCTGCGCCGGGCCAGCGGAACGCCCGTAGGACTCGAAGGCGGCGTAGCGAGCGCGGCCAACGATGCGAGTGGCCCCAATCTCCAGGAGGGATTCCATGGGCATGTCCTGGCCCACCGGGCAGACACGGTGGCGCTGTACCCGCTGCGGCAACCTGACCAGGTTCGACGTCACCAGAACAGTCCGGTCCCGTGAGTACGTGCATCAGGACCTCTCGGGAGAGCCGAAGGTCGAGGAACGCCAGGTGCTCGCGGAGACGATCGAGCAGGTCCGCTGCCGTTGGTGCGATGCCCCGGAGACGGTGGAACTCGTCGCCAGGCCCGGCTAGCCAGTCGTTGGCCGCGTTTCTCGCCTTTTGCCGGCCGGGACACCGTCGGCCAAGATCCACGGGCTTCTCCTCTAGCGCCGTTGCACACCGCTGGCGCACGCACGTGCTAGCCAGTCCAGGGCTGCCCCGCGGCCGCCCAAAGAAATGTCGGTGCCTCCTTCTAACGTCTGACGGGTGGTTCCGGCACGCGGGATCACAAGCGGGAGGGAGCGGCCATGCTGATCGACTGTGACCGGTGCGAGATGCGTGACATCGCCTGTGAGGATTGCGTCGTCGGCACCCTGTTGAGCGTCGAGGTCGAGATTGATGAACCGGAAAGACGGGCGCTTCGTACGCTCGCGGATGCCGGGATGGTGCCGCCGCTGCGGCTTGCTCTCCCCGACGCACACGCGTCCTGAGCCGGGTCGGCCGCGGTGAAGGCCCACGGCGATGAATGTGCCGCAGCGAGGAGCTTCACGCGACGTGCCGGATGGGCGGCCGGTTCGCGTGCTGGATTGGACGCAAGCAGGCGGGGGCGGGCCCCCGAACCTATCCCTTCGGGCACCCAGAAGCTATCCCTCGACCGGCCACGCGGTGCCACAGAGCCTCGGACACATAACCGGCCAAGGCGACACATAAAACGGGTAAATGGGACGCACCAAACCGCATGTCATGCGACTGCCCCGGACCGCGACAACGACGTTCGGCCACCTCAACGGCTATGGCTAGGGCAGCATGATCGCCAGGTCAGCGCCCGACTTTACACAGATTAGCGCCGGGCTTCACACAGATTGCGGTACGCCGGGCGAGTCTGTCCGAAGTGGTTGAAACCATTAGTGATCTTCACTAATGTCTCCGCCCGAGCCACATTACTTCTCAGCCGTCATCGTGTCGGCAGTAATGGGCTCCCGCCGAGTCCTCATCGCCGCAACGTCGGCGCTGGAGCCGGGGAACCGCCGGAGGAGGCCGTACAGCCCAGCGGCGCGTGCCGCGGGGCCTGAACCTCCAGGGGTGAATCGGGAGCGGTCATCAGATGGCCGTACCCCGTAGGGCGCGTCTTCCACCGCCCGAACCCGTCAGCTCACCCGGTAGGCGGCGTGTGGGAGAAGGAGCGTGTCACGTACGTGGGTGCGCACCCGGCAGGAACCGCCTCCAAGCTACGTCGAGGCGTCGCGACCATCACCGGCGTCGGGCTCGCCGGTGCGTTCATCGCTTTAGGTGGGGCGGCTAGCGCCACACCAAATCCGACCGCGAGCCAGGTGCGGGCCAAGATCAACAAGCTGATGTCGCAGCTTGACGCCATCTCGGAGCAGTACGACCAGTCGATCACCGATCTGAAGTCAGCGACAGCGAAGCTGCAGATGATCGACCGCACGCTCGGCGAGGACAGGAGCAGGCTCGACACGACGCGCGTCGCCGTCGCGCAGATCGCGTCCGCCGCGTACGAGCAAGGCAGCCTCAATTCGGTTAGCGCCGTTCTTACCAGCGACAACCCACAGGTAGTCCTTGACCAAGCGGCGCTGCTCAACCAATTGTCCGCGGAAAGGCGCGCGCAGTTGGCCGCCTACGTCAGCGCCGCGAACACGGTGGTTCAGTCGGCCCAGCAACAGGCGCGCATCACCGCCGCGATCAGCCAGCTGAAGACGAGCAAGCAGGCGCAGTCCAAACGGCTCAAGAAGCTCGTGGCCAAGAACCGGAAGGAGCTGAACAAGCTCACCGCACCGGCGCCCACGGGCGGCAGCGGCGGCACAGGAGGCCGCGGAACTGGCGGCTCCGGGGGCACGGGCGGCTCGTCAGGTGGCGGTGGCGGGATCGTCTACAGCGGCCCGGCTACCGGGGCGGCGCGCACGGCTGTGGCGTTCGCGATGGCGCAGATCGGCAAGCCGTACGTGTGGGGGGGCACCGGCCCCGACGGCTTTGACTGCTCGGGGCTTGTGATGACCGCGTGGGCGAACGCCGGCGTGCAGATCCCGCGTACGACCTATTCCCAGTGGGCGGCGCTCCCGCACACATCGACCTCGAGCATCCAGCCAGGGGACCTGCTGTACTACGACGGAGAAGGTCATGTGGCCATGTACGTCGGTAACAACATGATCGTCGACGCACCACAGCCAGGCGAGAACGTCGAAGAGATCCCGATGGATACATCCTGGTACACGCAGACGTTCGACGGTGTCGCCCGGCCTTAGGGCGCATCCAGCGGATCTTTGGCGGCGCGCTCCGTGCCGCGCCGCCGGCCACTAGGATCTCCGAGCGTGGTGCCGAAGACCCTGGTGGTCACCAACGACTACCCGCCAAGACAGGGCGGCATCCAATCGTTCGTGCACGCGCTCGCCTGCGCCAGGCCGCCGGACTCTGTCGTGGTGTATGCCCCGGCATGGGAAGGTGCGGCGGCCTTCGACGCGAGGCAGCCGTTCCCGGTCATCCGCCATCGCAACTCGCTGATGCTGCCCGTGCCCGGCGTCCTGCACCGGGCCCAGGAGATCGTCAAGGCACACGGCTGCGATACCGTCTTGTTCGGCGCCGCGGCGCCACTCGGCCTGCTCGCCCCTGGCCTTCGCCGCGCCGGGATCAAGCGGTGCGTCGCTGTCACGCACGGCCACGAGGCTGGGTGGGCCATGCTGCCGGGCGCTCGGCAACTGCTACGCAGGATCGGCGACGAGGTCGACGTGGTCACCTACCTCGGTGACTACTTCCGTACACGGCTCACAAGGGCTCTGTCGCCGGCTGCCGCGGCCCGGATGATCCGCCTCGCACCTGGCGTCGACGTGACTGAGTTCCGGCCTGGAAGCGGCGGCGCAACCGTGCGTGAGCGGCTGGGCCTGGCCGGGCGCCCGCTCGTGGTGTGTGTGTCGCGGCTTGTCCCTCGCAAGGGACAGGACATGCTGATCCGCGCTTGGCCGCAGGTACGGGCCGCGATCGGCGGTGCGGCACTGCTACTTGTTGGTGGCGGAACGTATCGGGCGGCGCTGGAGAATCTAGCCGAACGGCTCCGGGTGAAATCTTCGGTAACGTTCGCTGGCTCGGTGCCCTGGCGTGACCTGCCGGCCTACTACGACGCTGGTGACGTGTTCGCCATGCCCTGCCGCACCCGCAGGCGCGGCCTTGACGTGGAAGGGCTCGGCATCGTCTACCTGGAGGCGTCGGCGTCCGGCCTGCCCGTCGTCGCCGGCGATTCTGGCGGCGCCCCGGACGCTGTGCTCCGCGGCCAGACCGGGTACGTGGTGGACGGCAGGTCGGCCGCGGCGGTGGCCGGCCCGCTTATCCAACTGCTCAGCGACCCCGAGCGCGCCGCGGCCATGGGGAGGAAGGGCCGCGTCTGGGTTGAGGCCGAGTGGCGCTGGGACCTCGTCGCAGAACGCCTCGCGGCCGTGTTGTCTGGAGCGCCCCCTCCTTAGCGGCTCTCATGCGTAAAGCGCGTCGATTTCGGTGGCGAAATCCTTCGTCACGAGGTACCTGCGCAGGCTCAGCTTGGGGGTAAGGTGGCCGCCGGCCTCGGTGAAGTCTGTGCCGAGCACGCGGAATCGCCTGATCGATTCGGCCCGGGACACCGCATTGTTGGCATCGTCTATTGCCGCCTGGATCTCGGCCACGAGCTCAGCGTCGTCCCTGAGGCTGGCAACGGTCGCGATCGCTTTGCCGTGCTTCTCCTTCCACCGCTGGAGAGCCTCCTCGTCCAGCGTCACCAGGCAACCGATGTACGGCCTGCCGTCCCCGACGACAATGCACTGGCTGATCAGGGGATGAGCGCGAATCCGGTCCTCGAGCAATGCGGGGGCGAGGTTCTTGCCCGCGGCGGTGACGATCAGTTCCTTCTTGCGGCCGGTAATGCGCAGGAAGCCCTGATCGTCAAGCTCTCCGATGTCGCCGGTGTGGAACCAGCCGCTGTCATCGATCACCTCGGCCGTAGCCGCCTTGTTGCGCCAGTAGCCGGCGAAGATGATCGCTCCCCGGATCAGGATCTCACCGTCATCGGCGATCCTGACGGCTACGCCAGGTAGCGGAAGGCCGACCGTGCCGATCTTGTTGCGGCTCGGCCTGTTCACCGTCGCCGCGGGGCTGGTCTCGGTCAGTCCATAGCCTTCGAGGATCGTAATGCCGGCCCCGCGGAAGAAGTGTCCGAGCCTTTCGCCGAGCGCGGCGCCTCCGGAGACCGAATACCGGACCTGCCCGCCGACCGCGGCACGAATCTTGCCATAGACCAGCCGGTCAGCTAGGCCATGCTGAAGCCGGAGCGGCAGGCCCGGGCCACCGCTATCCAGCGCCTTGCTGTAGGCGACGGCGGTATCGGCGGCGAACCCGAAGATGCGCTTCTTGGCCGGGCTGTCCGCCGCCTGCGCCATCGCTGAGTTGTACACCTTCTCGAAGACCCGCGGCACCGCCAGGATGAAGGTCGGCCGGTACGAGGCGAGATCGGGCTGAACATTGGCCATATCGGGCGCGTGGCCAAGAATAGTCGCGGACTCTACGCAGCCCACTTGGATGATTCGCGCAAACGAGTGCGCGAGCGGCAGGAACAGCAGTGTCGACCCGCCCGCGACGTTGAACGCCTCGGCCAGCGCACCCTCGAACGCGTTGCGCGCGTCGGAAAGCAGGTTGCCGTTCGTTAGCTCGCAGCCTCTGGGCCTGCCGGTGGTGCCTGAGGTGTAAATGATCGTGGCGATGTCGGCGGCACCGCGTGATCCACGGCGCTTGGCTATCTGCTCGTCAGAAATTTCGGTGCCTGCGGCGGCAAGCTCACCGAGCGCCCCGGCGTCGATCTGCCAAACCTGGCCGAGGTCCGCGACTTTGTCCCGCACGTCGGCGACCGTGACCGCGTGCGCGGGGGTTTCCACAAAGACGCCCTTGGCTCCCGAGTCGGAAAGGATCCACGCCACCTGCTCGGCCGAGGATGTCTCGTAGATCGGCACGCAGACCGCGCCTGCGGCCAGGATCGCGTAGTCGATCTGGGTCCACTCGTACCTGGTACGGGACATCAGGCCGACCCGGTCGCCGGGTTCGATTCCCGCCGCGACCAGGCCCTTGGCGGTCGCGACGACGTCGCGGTGGAACTCGCCGGCGGTCACGTCACGCCAGCCGCCGCCAGCCTTGCGGCGCAGCACCACCATGCCTGGCGCATCGGCCGCCCGCTTGAACACGATATCGGTGAGGTTGGCCGAGCCTGGGATCTCCACCAGCGTCGGTGTGCTGTATTCGCGCACGACGTCTCCTTGTCACGTCCTGTGGGGCTGCATGACAGCCTGCAATCGACCGTATCGCGACTACCTACCGACCGGTAGTACCGAGCCCGCCAGACATCGGCCCTGCGTCAGCGTGGCGAACGCGGAAACAGGGCCGCGAATGAGGCACTACCCGCCAGCGCTGCACGTCACTACGCGCGCGGCCTCCTAAAGTGTCATCATGCGGGTCCACGTGGTGAGCGACGTGCACGGCAGGACCGAGACCCTCGCCCGGGCAGGTGACGGTGCCGATGCCCTCTTCTGCCTCGGTGACTTGCTGTTGTTCGTTGACTACGCCGACCACGGGCAGGGTATCTTCGCTGACCTGTTCGGCGAGGAAAAGGCGGATGAGTTCATCGCGCTGCGCACAGCGCGGCGATTCGACGAGGCGCGGGTCTTTTCCAGGGGGCTGTGGGCGACGCTCGGCGATGACCCGGCAAAGCACGTCGAGGCCGCGGTGGGCCGTCAGTACGCCGAACTGTTTGCTGCGCTGCCAGAACCCGCCTACCTCACCTACGGGAATGTTGACATCCCGCGCATGTGGCAGGACTACCTGCGACCAGGCCATCGGGTCCTCGACGGTGAGCGGATCGAACTCGATGGATGGACGTTCGGCTTCGTCGGCGGCGGTCTGCGCTCGCCCTACCGCACGCCGAACGAGATCGATGATGACGCCTACGCGGCCAAGGTGGCGGCGGTAGGGAAGGTCGACGTGCTGTGCGCCCATATCCCGCCGGCTATTCCCGAGCTTCTTTACGACACGGTGGCGCGGCGGCTTGAGCGCGGCAGCGAGGCGCTGCTTGAGGCGATCAAGGAAACCAGGCCGAAGTACGTGCTGTTCGGGCACGTGCACCAGCCACTCGCGGGCCGGGCCAGGGTCGGCACCACCGAGTGCGTCAACGTCGGTCATTTCCGTGCCACGCAGAAGCCTTATGTCATCCAGTGGTAGGGGTACGCTCCGGGCAGGGTTTCCGGATGGGAGAAGGGTGCGTCGATGGCAGAAGAAGCACGCTCGAGCACGTTCATCGGGGCGCCGCGGGAAACCGTGATGGCGGTCATCGCTGACTTCGACGCCTACCCGCGGTGGGCCGGCTCGTTCCGGTCCGTCGAGGTGACAGAACCGGGTGATGATGGGCGCGCGCGGCAGGTACGCATGGTCGTGGATGCGGGATTCATCAAGGACACTCTCGTGCTCAAATACGAGTGGGACGCGGACATCAGGTCGAGCTGGGAACTCGCCACGCCAACGGCGCTGCTATCCGCGCTGCACGGCAGCTACACACTGGCTGATCATGATACTGGCACCGAGGTCACCTACAACCTCACCATCCACCTCCGGATCCCGATGCTCGGAATAATCAAGCGCAGGGCAATAGGTATGATCATCGATCAGGCGCTCCACGGCCTGAAGAGGTATACAGAGAATCTGGGAGACGCCCGATGACGTGGCTCGATGACCTTCAGCGGCGGATCGCCATCGCGGGAGCACGCAGCCTCGGCCAGCAGATGGCCGGTCAGGTAGGCCGGACCTTCCGGGGCGAGAGCGGCGACGTGTGGGAAACCGCCACCGCCGAGCCCGCGGACGCGACGGCAGGCTATGCGCCAGAGTGCGCGTGGTGCCCGGTATGCCGGGCGATCCGCATGGCCCGCGATTCCAACCCGGACCTCGCCGGCCGCGTGGGCGAGACCGCTGGCGCACTGATGTCGGCCGCGCACGACGTGGTGACCGCCGTCGACGCGGCGATCTCGCGGATCCCGGGACCGCAGGAAGGCCCCCCGCCACCGCCACCGCCACCGCCACCGGCCGCGCGGTCCGCGGTGCGCCCGGAACCTGCCTCGCCGGCCGACGCGGCACCGCCGCCCGGGCCGCAGGGACCTGCCGCATCGGCCCGCGAGGTGCCGCCACCCGACACGCCGCCGTCCCCGAACGGGCAACAGGCCTGACGTGAGCCTGACCATAGGTATCGATGTCGGCGGTACCAAGGTCGCGGCCGGGGTGGTGGACGAGCGAGGCAAGGTCGTCGAGAAGCTGCGGCGGCCGACACCTTCGAGTGATCCTGTGCAGACGGTGAACACGATCGGTGAGGTCGTGACCGAGCTATGTAGCCGTCATGTGGTGGACGCGGTCGGCCTTGGCGTCGCGGGTTTTGTCGACGAGGCCCGCGCTTGCGTCGGGTTCGCGCCGAATCTTGGCTGGCGTGATGTGCCAGTCAAGAAGGCCGTCGAGGACCGCCTCGGGATTCCCGTCTTGGTGGAGAACGACGCCAACGCGACGGTCTGGGCCGAGACCAGGTTTGGCGCCGCGCGCGGTGAGGGTTGCGTCATCCTGCTTACCGTCGGCACCGGTATTGGCTGCGGCATCGTGATTGGCGGCGAGCTTTATCGCGGCCAGTGGGGGATGGGCGGTGAACCCGGCCACTACCGCGTCGTACCTGACGGCCGCATGTGCGGGTGTGGTAACCGCGGCTGCTGGGAGCAGTACGCCAGCGGCAACGCGCTCATGGCCGAGGCCCGCGAGTTCGCCAGGAGGTCGCCAGAAGCGGCGACGCGCCTGCTGCAACTCGGTCGTGGCAGGCCGGAGGGGATCTCGGGGCCCGAGATCACCCGGGCGGCCGCGGAGGGTGATCCCGCGGCACTGCGCTGCTTCGAAATCGTGGGATCGTGGCTCGGCGACGGAATGGCCGATCTGGCCGCCATCCTTGATCCAGGCTGCTTCGTCATCGGCGGGGGCGTGTCAGAGGCCGGTGGCCTGCTGCTCGATCCCGCCAGGACCAGTTTCGAGAATTCACTCCCCGGCCGAGGCCACCGCGTGCCGGCGCGGATCTTGCTGGCCGAGCTTGGCCCCGACGCGGGGTTCGTCGGCGCCGCCGACCTCGCCCGCCGCTAGCGAACGTGCCCTGATCCAGCGGCTCCGAAATGCTAGACGACGGCACCGTCGTCCGGGCCGGACTCGTCGCGGTCCTCGTCGCTCATGCGAAGCACGAGCGTGACGAAACCGCCAACGAACGCGGCCACCGCGAAAAAAGCCGCCCAGGCGGGAACCGTCCAGCCGGTGATCGTGGCGACAAGCAGGTAGGCGGGGCCGCCGAACAGGGCGAGCCAGGCACCCTTGGTGACGCTGTCAAGGTGCGGCAGCGGCGGCGGGGGCGGCGGGATGTAGTGCTCGTCCGCGTCGTCGGGTTCTGCCGTCGCAGGCTCGCCAGGCTGGGCTGCCGGCGGTTCACCCGCGCGGGTGTCGGGATCAGCCGGTCTGATCACACGGGCGCCGAACAACCTGGCATCCACGTTCTCCTCGGCCGGCCACGGCGCGGCATCCTCAGCGTCCTCATCCGCCGCAGGATCGTCGAACCGCGATACGAGGCCGCGCCAGATTTCTTCCTCGTCGTGCTCGCGCCCGGCCGTGTCCGGCTCCTCCACCCGCTCACCCCTTCCCGGCGCGGCTGTGCGCGCGCACGAACTCCACGCTTCCCTCGAAGATGGCCGGTGCGTCATTGTCGAGCGTCGCGACATGATAGCTGTTATCGCAGGTCTTGACCGTGAGCTGGCTCGCGGGCAGGCCGCTTTGCAGCGCGGCGAGGCTCGCGGGTCCCACCACGTGATCCTCGGGACTCTTGTAGACGAGCACCGGCTGCGTGAGCTTGCCGAGCGCACCCCTGGTCAGGCTCCACAGGTGAGGCAGGCTCGCCGCAGCCTTCACCGGCACCCGGTCATAGGCCAGTTCGCGGGCGCCTTGCATCTTGATGTCGCTCGCGATGCCCTTCAGCGATGGCACTGCGTATTTCATCACCGGGGCGAGCGTGAACAGGCGGCTGTCCGCGACGATGGACGGGTTGACCAGCACCAGGCCGCTGACCCCGTCTCCGTGGACCTCGGCGAGCCGCAGCGCCAGGCACGCGCCGAGCGACAAGCCCATCACGAAGACCTCGCTGGCCCGCCTGGCCAGTCCCTCGAACGCCCTGTCGACCTCGGCGTACCAGTCCTCCCATCTGGTCCGTGCCATTTCCTGCCAGGTGGTCCCGTGGCCGGGCAGCCTGGGCAGGGACACGCTCAGCCCGCCGCTCGCGAGATACTCCGCCCACGGGCGCAGTGACTGCGGTGACCCGGTGAATCCGTGGCAGAGCAGCGCGCCCACCGGCCCGCCATCGTGGGAGTACGGCTCGGCGCCAGGCATGACAGGCATCGAATCCCTCGCTTTCGCACATCACCTGACTGGCATCGTCGCATGCCAGGATCATTCGCGCGACGGCGCTCTGGCGCTCGTGCCAAGGCGGCAGTGCGCCACGGGGGCGGTCGCGGCCATGTCATAGTGGCCGGGTTCAGCTGGTAGCCCGGTGTCATCGGCTGAGGTCGGTCACGGGATGCGACCGATTGCTTGATCATTTCCGTAGAACTACGAGAGCCGCTTCTTTCCCTGGGGAGGTCATGGAGAGCGCCAGCCCGGGCTTCGGGGTGGGCGCGGTCGCCCGGCGCCTGGGCGTGGCCGCGTCTACGCTGCGTACCTGGGACCGCCGCTACGGAATCGGGCCTAGCCGACGCAGCGAGGGACACCACCGTCGCTACGACGCCGTTGACGTAGCGAGGCTCGAAATGATGCATCGCCTGATCCTGAGTGGTCTCCCGCCCGCAGAGGCGGCGCGCTCAGCGCTCGATGCCGGGCTTAGCGGGCCCCAGGCTGGGTCCTCCGCGCCAAGGACACGGCGGCGTCCTCAATCGACTGGTTCGGGCGGGAACCGGCTGGCAGTGCCCGGTGCGACGGCGGAGGCCCGCGCGCTGTCCCGCGCGGTGATGGCGATGGACGAGCCGACCACGCGGGAACTCATCCGTACCGCACTTCGCCGCCGCGGTGTCGTCTGGACCTGGGACAACGTGCTGGTTCCTGTGCTCGACGGGCTCGGCGAACGCTATTCGTCAAGTGGCCGCTGCGTCGAGATCGAACATCTGCTCACCTGGTCCGCGCTCGCCACGCTGTCCGCCGTGGCCATCCGCCCGGGCCAGGCAGTCAACGCGCGCCCGGTACTGCTCGCCTGTGCCCCCGAGGAACAGCACTCCTTGCCGCTTTACGCGCTCGCCGCGGCACTTGCCAAGAGGCACGCCGCGACTCGTGTGCTCGGCGCCAGGGTGCCCTACCAGGCACTGGCCGAAGCCGTGCGCCGGCTTGGGCCCGTCGCCGTGTTCCTGTGGTCGCAGACCAAAGCGACCGGTGCGGCGGAACCATTGGCCGAGCTGCCAGCCCTTCGCCCGGCGATCCAGGTGATCGTCGGCGGCCCGGGCTGGAACCTTGACCAGATGCCGTCAGGGATCGAGATCGTGCAGACCCTCTCCGATGCGGTCAACGCCGTCATGACGGCCCTCGGCGCAGGCTGAGGACCTTCTTTCCCTGCTTCCTTTCCCTGCTTCCTTTCCCTGCTTCAGGACCAGATCCGGCCTCGGGACGGGTTGCATCAATGAACAACTTTCGAGTAAATTTCTTCATAGAAGTAGCAGGTAGAAGCGATACGTGTTAACGAAATTCTGTGCTTGGCACCGGTCTGCTTGGGACCAGCCGACACCGGTTAGGAGGAGGCCCGATGGGCGGCGCGGAACCTGGCTCCCTGGGCGCGAAACTTGCGCACGGTGACGAAGCGGATCTAGCTGAGTGTTTCGCCGCGCTCTGCCCGCTGCTTCGCCGGTACCTTCTCCGGCGCGTACCGCCTGACGACGTCGACGATGTGATCCAGATCGTCCTCATCGAGCTTTGGCGGTGCCGTGACCGCTACGACCCTGCGCGCAGCCTGGAAGGATGGGTGCTTGGCATCGCCCGGATGCGGGCCATCGACCATCTTCGAGCCCGCCGCCGGGTGACCATCCCGCTCGATGAGGCCGGCGGGTCCGCTCTTGCCTTCGTGGCCTCCCCGGCGGACCGGGTCGAGCAGGCCCACGACGTGGGAAAGGCGCTCGCCGTGCTGCCACAGGCTCAGGAACAGGCGATCAGGCTGGCCTACTTCGGTGACCTCACCCAACGGGAGATCGCGGCGACGCTGCATGTCCCGCTGGGTACGATCAAGGCGAGGACCGCGCGGGGGCTGCGGCGCCTTGAGGAGTTGCTAGCTGCGAGCCGCGGCCCTCGTGGCATCAAGCGGTATCGCGATGGTCGGATATAAGCCCCAGCTACTGGCGCACGACCCCGCCCGGTACCGGGAGGCGGGGCGGCTGGACGCACCGGCCGGTACCCGGGCACGCACCGTCATGCCGCCGCAGGCACGGTCACGTACCTGGGGGAGCAGACCTGCTTCGAGCTCTTTCGCGCGGACCGCGGCTGCGGCACTGGCTGGACTGAGCGGTGCGACGGCCGCTTACGGTGCGTGCTCCAGCGCGAACTGCTGGACATTGAGATATCCGGACCGGAAACCCGCCTCCGAGTAGGCCAGGTAGAGCGTCCACATGCGGCGGAACACCGCGTCGAAACCGAGCGCGTCGACCTCGCTGGCGTGCTGGCAGAAACGCGCCCGCCACAGTTGCAGCGTCCGGGCGTAGTGCGGACCGAATGCCCGCCGCGCGGTCACCCTCAGCGACGCACGGGTGGCTTCACGCTCGATGGCTCTCGCCGACGGGATCACGCCGCCAGGAAAGATGTACTTGTGAATCCACGTGTAGCTGTTGCGGGTGGCGAGCATTCTGTCGTGCGCCATGGTGATCGCCTGCAGGCCGATGCGCCCGCCTGGCGCGAGTAGGCGATCTAGGGTGGCGAAGAATACGGGCCAGTACGTGTCTCCGACCGCCTCGATCATCTCGACGCTGACGATCGCGTCGTAGCTCCCGGTGGCGTCCCTGTAGTCTCGCAGGTTGATCGACACCCGGCCCGCGACACCTGCCCGCGCGGCGCGGCCCCGCGCAAGTTCACGCTGCTCTTGCGACAACGTGATCGAGTCAACGCGTGCGCCACGCCTGGCTGCCCTGATCGCCAGCTCGCCCCAGCCAGTGCCGATCTCGAGGACCCGGCTGCCGGGGCCGACCGCTGCGAGGTCGAGGATCCGGTCGACCTTCCGGCGCTGTGCCTTGGCGAGGCTGTCCTCCTTGGCTTCGGCGAGCGGCGGGCTGAGCGATCCGTCGAGATCGTCGAACTCGGCCGCCGAGTAGGTCATGGTCTCGTCGAGGAACAGCGCGAACAGATCATTGGACAGGTCGTAGTGGCGCTGGATGTTCCTTCGCGCCCCGTCAGGGGTTCCATCCTCGGCGGCAGGCATCCGGGGCATATACCATCGCCTCAGCGCCTGCGCGGGCCGCGGCACGAGCGTCGTCATCCGGGCCGCGAACACGCTGAGCAGGCCGGGCAGGTTATCCGCGTCCCAGTCGCCCGCCATGTACGACTCGCCGAAGCCGATCAAGCCACCTGCGCCAAGGCGCCGATAGAAGTCACCGGGGCGATGCAGCAGCAGTCGCGGTGCGCCTTCGCCGCCACCGCCGGTCGTCCCGACCGCCGTCACCACCCGTACTGGCAGCCGTGCGGTAACCCGCCGGAACAGCGCACGTGCTACGGCGGCACGCGCACGGCTGTCCGGGATCATCGCAACATCTGGCCAGCGCGCCGCGTTAACGTGCCCGGCGCCATCGGCGTGCCAGGCACCGCCATCGGCTTGGCCGCGGCTCGCGCACGTATCGGCAGCGTGACCCGTGTCGCGCCCGGGGGCCCGCTGCGCGCTCTGACCAGTTCCGTAACCAGTGATTTGAGTCAAGACGGTCCCTCCCGCGCGTCGGGCCGCGAGTCCGGTGCTGGCCAGGGCAGCACCGGCAGCCCGCGTAGGTAAAGCCCGATGCCCTGGCGTCGGATGCGTGCCATTACGGCGGCGGTGGACCAGGGCCGCCCACGCCGGCCGGGGACGACGTGGCCGCGCACGGTCGCAACGAACGGCCGTTGCCCCGCCCGATGCAGCGTCACAGCCAGGTTCAGCCGGTCACTGGGCTCGGGCAGGCTCATCAGGTAGCTCCCATCGACCGGATAGAACGGCGAGACGTAGAACCCCTTGGCTACCCGTGCCTGTCCCCGCTCATCGGTGCGCAGCAGGTAGCAGTGCCGTTCACGGTGGGTGTTGCACACCTCGGCGATGACTGCGGCGAGTGCGCCGTCGGCGCCGTGACACCAGTAGACGGTCAGCGGGTTGAAGACATAACCGAGCGCCCGTGGCTGGGTGAGCATGAGCACCTGACCGCCGCCCAGGCTCACGCCGCGGCTGGCAAGGAAGTGGTCGACGTTGGCGCGGATGCTCAGGCTGGGATCGCCCAGATGATCCCGGGCCACGAAGCAGGCTCCGCCGAGCGGCCGGCCACGCGGCCGGCCACGCGGCAGGTCGTCGAGATCGGCGAGCCAGAGATGCATCGGATAGGTGAAGGCGTTACGGATCGGCTCGGCCCGCACGTGCGTGACACGGCATTCGTACCGCGTGGGCGCCGTCACCACGTGCCCCCAAGCGCACGCGCTGCTGCGACCCCCGATCGGCAGCCGTCCTCGTGAAAACCCCAGCCGTGATACGCGCCCGCGTAGGCGATCCGATCTACGTTGAGTTCTGGCAGCCTGCGCTGTGCCGCGAGCGCCTGCGGCGTGTAGATCGGATGCTCATACACCATCCGGGCAAGCACCCGTCCGGGGGCAATCGACCCTCCGCCGTTCAGGGTCACCACGTACTGAGTCGGTCCGGGCAGCCGCTGCAGCCTGGTCATGTCATAGCTCACGCGCACCTGCTCGCCACCTTCGGTACACGACGGCTGCAGGTAGTTCCACGATGCGCGGACGCTACGTGCACTGGGAAGCACGGAGGCGTCGGTATGCAGCACGGTCTCGTTGCGTGAGTAACCGAAGGCGCCAAGCACGCTGCGTTCGGCTGGGGTCGGTGCGGAAAGCAGCCGAAGTGCCTGGTCCGCGTGGGTGGCGATCACGGCCGCGTCGAAACGGTACGTCGTGTCCGCGTCGTCGCGGACCTCCACCCCAGTTTCCGTTCGGCGCAGGCCCAGGACCGGCGTCGCGGTCTGTACCGCGGTGAGTTCTTTCTCGACCCGCTCCACGTAGGCGCGGCTGCCACCCTTGACCGTCCGCCATTGCGGCGAGCCGCGCACCGCGAGCATGCCGTGGTTGGCGAGGAAGGCGAACAAGTAGCGCGCGGGGTAGCGGCCAGCCTCGGCGGGCGCACACGACCACACGGTGGCCACAAGCGGCGTCGTGAAGTGGTCAATGAAGTAGCTCGAATAGCCGCCGTCGGCGAGGAATCGGGAGAGCGTGACGTCGTCGCCGGAGTCGGCGAGCACTCGCCGTGCCGCCCCGTAGAAACGCGGCACCTCCGCGAGCATTCGCAGGTAGCCGGCGCGGAGCGCCGAACGCGGCCGCCCGAACAATCCGAGTGGCCCCCGCCCGCCGGCATATTGGAGGCCGCATCCGGCGCACCGCACCGACATGCTCATCTGGCAGTCCTGCGTGGCCACCCCGAGCTCAGCGAGGAGCCGGCTCAGCAGTGGATAGGTCCGCGTATTGTGCACGATAAAGCCGGAATCCACGCGCAGGCCGCCGACCTCATGAGTATGGGCGTGCCCGCCGGTCCGGTCGTCGGCCTCGAAAAGTGTCACGTCGCACGTGCGCCGCAGCACATACGCGGCCGTCAGGCCCGCGACGCCGCCGCCGACGACGGCGACTCGTCGCCGTCCCATCCATTGCTCCCTCCCGCGCTGTCCCGTCAACAGGTATTCGGAGGGATTCGCCCAATCGGATGCCACGCCATCGAAAGAACCGCATGACCGGTTGGGCCGTCACGAAGCGGATTCATCATCCAGCGGTGAGCGGGCCGCTACAGTCGGCGGGGGGATCCCGGGGGGTCGTCTGCCGCGAACCAATCCCAGTTAGCCGCGCAGCGGCCGCTGTGATTGGTTCGCCCAGCCCTTGGCGCGCCGCACCGCATCCCGCCAGCGATCGTGTCCGGTCTCGTCCCGTGGTGCGGGCTCAAAGCTGCGGTCGAGCTGCCACGTTCCCGCGAGTTCCGCGGCCGACGACCACATGCCGGTACCCAGGCCCGCGAGGAAGCCCGCGCCAAGTGCCGTGGTCTCCGCAACCACCGGCCGCTCCACCGGGATCTGCAACTGGTCGGCCTGCATCTGCATGAGCAGATTGTTGGCGCTCGCGGCGCCGTCAGCCTTCACTATCGCCGGCACGTGCCCGGTCACCTCGGTTATCAGGTCGAAGACGTCCCGAACTTCGAAAGCAATCGCCTCCAGGGTGGCGCGGGCCAGGTGGGCGCGTGTGGTGCCGCGGGTGATGCCGATGATCGTGCCACGCGCGTCCGCATCCCAGTCCGGCGCGCCGAGCCCGGTCAGGGCCGGAACGAATACCACACCGCCACTATTGGGGACAGTCCCGGCCAACGCCTCTGTCTGCGGTGCGACATCGATGATGCCCAGACCGTCGCGCAGCCATTGCACGGCCGCGCCGGTGACGAAGATCGCTCCTTCGAAAGCGTAGGTCAACTCGCCGCCCGGTTCCTGCCATGCGACCGTGGACAGCAGGCCCGAGCGGGGTGTGACGATTGATTTGCCGGTGTTGACGAGCACGAAAGAGCCCGTCCCGTACGTGCACTTGGTGTCGCCGGGCGCGAAGCACGCCTGGCCGAACAGCGCCGCTTGCTGGTCACCTGCGATGCCCGCGACCGGCACGTCGAGTCCGAGGAATGCCTCAGGATCGACCTGTCCCACCACCCCGTAGGACGGAACCACCTCGGGCAGCGCGCCCATCGGCACGCCGAAAAGCTCGCAAAGCTCAGGTGACCACTGCCCGGACCTGATGTCGTACAGCATGGTCCTCGACGCGTTGGAGGCGTCGGTCACGTGCAGGCGTCCCGCGGTCAGCCGTGCGATGAGGTAGGAGTCGACCGTGCCAGCCACCGCGGCGCCGTCGGTGATCGCGGCCCAGGTGGCCTCGTCGTTCGACGCGATCCAGGAAAGCTTCGTCGCCGTGAAGTACGGGTCGAGCCGCAATCCCGTCAGTTCCGTCAGCCTCGGCTCGTGCCCGGCCTCGCGCAGGCGGGCACACAGCGCAGCCGTTCTGCGGTCCTGACAGACGATCGCCCGGCGCGGGGTGGCCAGCGTGCGACGGTCCCACACCACCAGCGTTTCGCGTTGGTTCGTGATGCCGACCGCCTGCACGGTCGCGCCGCCAGCCAGGGCTTGCCTGCCCGCGGACAGCGTCGCCTGCCAGATCCCCTCTGGCAGGTGCTCGACCCGGCCCGGCTCTGGATAGTGCTGACGGAACTCCGCATAACCGCGGCCACGGATCTTTCCCTCGGCGGAGACCACGAGAGCCGTGACTCCGGTGGTGCCGGCATCGATGGCAAGGACGCTCATGGGCACCAGTGTGTCGCATCGAGGGCCGCCTGCGCCGCTAACGGCGCCCAGCGGGCGCCTCGCGGCGTTGTCGTCGTGGCGCGCAGGTCACCGCTGGGCATTCCTCGACAGCGAGCACGACCATGCGACGCATCCAGCTGGACACCGCTATCGGCAAAAGAACGCCCGATGCGACCCACTAGTGTGGCCGGGGGAACGTCTCCGGCCATCCGGGCGCGACGAGAAGAGGAATCAAGATGCGAGTGGGAGTCCTTACTGGTGGCGGCGACTGCCCTGGGCTGAACGCCGTTATCCGTGCCATTGTCCGCAAGGGCGTACAGCAGTTCGGCTATGAATTCGTCGGCTTCCGCGATGGGTGGCGCGGTCCGCTCGAGGGTGACACCATCGCCCTCGACGTGCAGGCGGTCCGCGGAATCCTGCCCCGTGGCGGCACGATCCTTGGCTCGTCGCGGACGAACCCGCTCAAGCCTGGCGACGACGGCCGCTCCGGGGTGGATCGGATCACCGACAACATGGCGGGCCTCGGCGTGGACGCGCTGATCGCGATTGGTGGCGAGGACACGCTCGGTGTTGCCGCCAAGCTGTTCGAGCAGGGCCTGAACGTGATCGGGATACCCAAGACCATCGACAACGATCTTGGTGCAACCGATTACACATTCGGCTTCGACACCGCTGTCAACATCTGCATGGAGGCGATCGACCGGCTGCACACCACCGCGGAGAGCCATCACCGGGCCCTGATCGTCGAGGTGATGGGCAGGCACGCGGGATGGATCGCCCTGCACGCCGGGCTCGCGGGCGGCGCCAACGTGATCCTCATCCCGGAGCGCCCGTTCGAGATCAACAAGGTCGTCGCCTACGTGGAGAGCAGGTTCCAGACCAGGTACGCGCCGATCGTCGTGGTCGCGGAGGGTGCCCACCAGGCCGCAACCGACCTGGAGCTTGTCGATCAGGAACTCGACTCGTTCGGCCACGTACGGCTCGGCGGCATCGGGCAGCATCTGGCCGACCAGATCGAGAAGCGCACGGGCAAGGAGGCGCGCTGCGCGGTGCTCGGGCACATCCAGCGTGGCGGCACGCCGACGGCGTACGACCGTGTGCTCGCCACCCGGTTCGGTGTGCATGCGATCGACGCGGTGCACGACGGCGACTTCGGGAACATGGTCGCACTGCGCGGCACGGACATCGTCCGTGTGCCGCTTGCCGAGGCGGTCAGGGAGCTCAAGCTCGTGCCGCCCGAGCGGTACGAGGAGGCCGAGGTTTTCTTCGGGTCATAGCCATAACGGCTGCCGCCGATGCGCCGTGGTCCGTGCGGCGCCGCGCCCCACGGACCAGCCCGATCACAGCGGAACCTCCCGCTGCTTGCGCTGCGGGCAGGCACGAGCCAAATCTCCCGTGTGGACCGGCAATGGCCAAGCACCTGGCACACTATGGTCGTGCCTGCCACTGACTTGGCCGAGCCGTGCGTCCTGCTCAAGCTCGGCGAGATAGTTCTGAAGGGGCGCAACCGCCAGCGCTTCGAGCGGATGCTGCTCGACAACATCCGGGCCGCGCTGGGTGACGCCGGTGCGGATGTCGACGTGTGGCGCCGCGAAGGTGTCTTCGTCCTGCGCGTCGACCAGGCGCGGCGCCGGCCCGAAGATGAAGATGAAGACGGTCCGGCGCCCTTCCAGCCGCCCGCGCCCAGGGCCGGGGGAGGCGGCGCGGCCGGTCGGGCCGGCCTGGTCGAGACCGTGGACGCGGTGGCGCGGCGGGTCTGCTCGGTCATGGGGATCGTTCGGGTTCACCGCGCGGTGCGGGTAAGGAAGGACCCGGACGCAGCCGCTGCCGCGGCGGTGCAACTGACCGCTGGAGCGGCGGGCACCTTCGCCGTGCGGGCCCGGCGCAGAGACAAGCGCTTCCCCATGCGATCAATCGAGCTCGCGGCCCACATCGGCACCCAGGTTCAGCAGGCGCACGGCCTTGGCGTGGACCTGAGCCATCCGGATACCGAGGTGTTCGTTGAGGTCGACCAGCAGGAGGTGTTCGTCTTCACCGGTGGCATGCCCGGGCAGGGCGGCCTGCCGGTCGGGATGAGCGGCCGCGCGGTTGTGCTGATGTCGGGTGGCATCGACTCGCCCGTTGCCGCCTACCGCATGATGCGGCGCGGCCTTCGCTGTGACTTCCTGCACTTCTCCGGCATGCCGTTGACCGGGCCGGAGTCGATCTACAAGGCGTACGCCCTGATCAGGGAACTTGACCAGTTCCAGGGCCGGTCCCGGCTGTACGTCGTGGCGTTCGGCAAGACGCAGCAGCGGCTCGCGGCCAGTGGCGCCGAACGCCTGCAGATTATGGCGCAGCGCAGGCTCATGCTCAAGACGGGCGAGGCGCTTGCCGCAAAGCTCGGTGCTGCCGCACTGGTCACTGGTGATTCGCTCGGCCAGGTGAGCAGCCAGACCCTGGCGAACATCACCGCGCTCGACGACGCGGTGGCGCTGCCGATCCTGCGCCCGCTGATCGGCTGGGACAAGACCGAGATCATGGCGGAGGCGCGCCGCATCCGCACGCTTGCCGTCTCGGAGCTACCCGACGAGGACTGCTGCACGCTGCTCACGCCACACCGGGTCGAGACCAAAGCGAATGCGGCCGACCTGCGCGTGATCGAGCGCAGGCTCGGTGCGGACGAACTCGTCGACGGCCTGGTCTCGGCGGCCCAGGAGTATCGGCCCGTTCGGGTGTGCCAGGCGGGCTGACGCCGGCCGGTCCGGACCAAGGCGGCCGGCTCGCGGCTCAGCCAGCGGGAACCCGCTCGGGCGCGGGCGCGAGGGTGCGCCCGACGATCGGGGGCAGGTGCTGCGCGACGCTGGCAAGCTCGCGGATGTCGCTGTCGACGAGTGCCTGCGGGCCGTCGCAGAGCGCGGTTTCCGGGTAGGGGTGGACGTCCACGATGATCCCGTCGGCGCC
>DATIYI010000117.1:0-11172 GCA_035517695.1 Streptosporangiaceae bacterium | reverse complement strand
AGTGGAACAAAATCGAGCACCGGCTGTTCAGCCACATTTCGATGAACTGGCGCGGACGGCCGCTGACCAGCCACGAAGTCATCGTGCAGACGATAGCGGCCACCACCACCCGCACCGGGCTGACCGTCGCCGCCGAGCTCGACCCGGGCGAGTATCCAAAGGGCATCAAGATCTCCGACCGCCAGATGAAGGACCTGGAGCAGCGAGCGCTCCGGCGTCACCAGTTCCACGGCGAATGGAACTACGACCTGATCCCCGCTCGCGGTCCGTAACCCGGCGTGTTATTCATCGACAGGCACTAACTTAGGCCTGGTACGTGCTAGTGGTCCCATGAAGGGTCACCAGCAACAGCCACTCGTAGGGAGCGCGCCATGCCGCAACAAGTCCGGGGAGTGATCTCTACCGCCAAGGGCTCGCCGGTCGAGGTCACCACGATCGTGGTTCCGGACCCTGGACCCGGCGAGGCGGTGGTACGAGTGCAGGCATGCGGCGTGTGCCACACCGATCTGCACTACCGCGAGGGCGGCATCAGCGATGACTTTCCCTTCCTGCTGGGGCACGAGGCCGCCGGCGTTGTGGAGGAGGTGGGCGACGGCGTCACGGACGTCGCGCCTGGCGATTTCGTGGTCATGAACTGGCGCGCCGTCTGCGGCGACTGCCGCGCCTGCCGCCGGGGCAGGCCCTGGCACTGCTTCAACAGCCATAACGCCAGGCAGCCGATGACCCTGACCGACGGGACCGGGCTGTCTGCGGCGCTCGGCATCGGCGCCTTCGCCGACAAGACCTTGGTGCACGCCGGCCAGTGCACCAAGGTCGACCCGGGCGCGAACCCTGCCGCGGTGGGCCTGCTCGGCTGCGGCGTCATGGCCGGCCTCGGCGCGGCGATCAATACCGGCGGTGTGACCAGGGGCGACTCGGTCGCGGTGATCGGTTGCGGTGGGGTCGGTGACGGCGCGGTAGCCGGATCCAGGCTGGCGGGTGCAGCGAGGATCATTGCCGTGGACACCGATCCGCGCAAGCTTGAGTGGGCACGCGGGTTCGGCGCAACGCACGTGGTCAACGCCCGCGAGGCGGATGTCGTCGCGGCGATCAGGGAGCTTACCGGCGGGTTCGGCGCCGACGTCGTGATCGACGCCGTGGGCAGGCCGGAAACCTGGAAGCAGGCGTTCTACGCGCGCGACCTCGCGGGCACCGTAGTGCTCGTCGGGGTGCCGACACCCGACATGCGCATCGAGCTGCCGCTCCTGGACCTCTTCGGCCGCGGCGGCGCGCTCACGTCAAGCTGGTATGGCGACTGCCTGCCGAGCCGTGACTTCCCCATGCTCGTCGACCTGTACCAGCAGGGGCGGCTCGACCTCGACAGTTTCGTGTCCGAGGAGATCCGGCTGGACCAGGTCGAGGAAGCCTTCGCGCGGATGCACGCGGGTGACGTGCTGCGCTCCGTGGTGACCTTCTGATGACGGTACGCGTTGGGCATGCGGTCACGTCGGGCACCTTCTCCCTCGACGGGCAGACCTTCGAGGTCGACAACAACGTCTGGGTGGCGGGTGACGAGGACGAGTGCGTGGTAATCGATGCCCCGCATGACGTCGCGGCCATCCTGGACCTGGTCGCAGGGCGTCGGGTGGTGGCGGTGCTACTCACCCACGCGCACGACGACCACGTGCGGGTTGCGCTGGAGCTTGCCGATGCCACCGACGCGCCGGTGCTGCTGCACCCCGCCGACCTCGTGCTCTGGCGGATGGTGCACCGTGGCATCAGGCCGGACGGCGATCTGCGCGACGGCCAGGTGATCGAGGTGGCGGGCATCGGGGCCGAGGTGCTCCACACGCCCGGTCATGCGCCCGGCGCATGCTGCTTCTACCTGCCGGACATCGGCGTGGTGTTCACCGGTGACACGCTGTTCGCCGGAGGGCCCGGTGCGACCGGCCGGGCCTACTCCGACTTCGGCCAGATCGTTACCTCGATCCGCGACCGGCTGCTCACGCTGCCTCCGGCCACGGTGGTCCACACCGGGCACGGCCCCAGCACGACCATCGCGGCGGAGGCGCCGCACCTACAGGAGTGGATCGATCGCGGTAAGTGACCACCTACCGGCGGACGACCGCCGAGCCTAGTCGCCGAAGCGTTCTCGCGTTCGCCGCCTAGACGCCCCAATGGTCACCGAGCAGGCTGAGCTGCTCGGCCAGTGCGCCCTCCAGCCGCAGCAGTAGCCTTTTCAGCGCGAGCCCGCCGCCATACCCACCCAGATGCTTCGCGGCGACAACCCGAGGGCCGGCGGGGGGGTTACCGCGACGCCCAGACTTCCGATCGCGTGCGTCGAACATGACGGGCCGTTCCGTCGGCGCGCCACCTTCCATTGCGGAGCACTCCCTCGCGAATCGAGTCACCCACCATAAATGTAGCGGCCGGCCCCTGGACAAGGCGCGGACAAGGCGCGGACAAGGCGCGGCGCAACCGACTCCTTGAAGTCGCCAGTCGTGTACGGAAAGTAGCCATTAATTGATGCGTCGCTGTTACCGCTCACAACGCCAATAAGCCGCAGCCTCTATCGATCAGCCGGCGAGAATGACCTTTGGGACCTTCGACCCTGTGCGCGTCGCCGGTCCGGTCGCATCCTTAACAATCAAGCTGCCGCTGGTGCCGTCGGTCACGTCCCGTCGGCCAGTTCAAGGGGGTGAGCGTGACCGTCAGGGCGCCCGCGAGGTGCGCCGTCGCCTCGGCGTCGCGCCAGCCGTTATGTTCGTAACGGTTTCCGGCAGGCGACGGGCTGCCAAAGCATCGCTGTGGTTTCAGTGTGGTTTCAGTGTGGTTTCAGTGCGGTCTCAGTGCGGTCTCAGTGTGGCCCAGGACCGTTGCGGACACAGCCTTTGTTAGCGCTAACATGTTGATCTATTGACGGCGGAAGTCCGGTGATTAGATGATCAACTGGCGTCAGGCGACGTGCGGGCTGTGCTGCTCACGGGCGTGGCGCGATGCTGTGCGCGACTGTCGAGGAGGGTGGGCACGCGCCCAGACCAAGGTCATTGCCTTGACATCCGAACATCTTCAGACTTAACGTCGGGCGGCGATTTGTCAAAAGGCCACCCGAACTACCAAACCTCAACACGAGGGCAGGCGATGCAGCGAGTCGTGACCAGGGGACCGTGCAGCGGAGGCGGAGCCTGGCGCCGCCACCCGTGGTTTGCTGGGGCGAAGGCGCCGACACGGCTGGCGAGGATCTCGGGGCAAGCGAACCGGACCGCGGTCGCTCGGCGCCCCACGAGGCCTGTGATGGATATCGGCGATACCGATTCCGGCAGGATCTCGGCACATCGGGCGCCGGCGGAGCCCGCGCCCTGCACGAAGTCGCGTGGGTATTCCCGTCGTCACCTGAGCCCTGCCGCAGGCGTGGCATTCGCGCCGCTCGCATCAGGCGCGGCGTATCCACTGTCCGATGGTGCCGCCGACCAGAAGAGGTCCGCGGGGCCCCGCCCTTTTCGCTCGCAGGCCGGTCCGTCGTGGATCAGCGTCCGGCCCTGACCCACGGAAATATCCCTGGAGGTCCGTGATGAAAGAGATCGACCCTAAGGTCGACGAGGCAATCGAAACTCTCAACATGAAGGACGGGCCATCGCGCCGGAAATTGCTGGCAGGTACCGGGCTCTTCAGCGCTTCGGCGGCGGCCGCGGCGCTACTGAGCGCTTGCTCATCGTCTTCGGGCACCAGCAGTAGCAGCGCATCCGTCGCGGGGAACTTCCCGAAAACTCCGGCGTGGCAGTTCTGGTTCGTCAACCATGTCACCACGAACACGTTCTTCACCCCCACCCAGTACGGGCTCGCGGACGCGGCGGCGCTGGTCGGCCTGCCGACGCCGAAGTGGGGCGGATCGACGACCTCGGTCGCCTCCCAGATGGTGAGCTACCTGGACAGTGCGATCGCCGCGAAAGCGGCCGGGATCGCGACGACAGTGATCAACTCCACCGCGTTCACCGCGCCGGTGGCCAACGCGATGAACGCGGGCATCCCGGTGATCAGCTACAACGCGGACGGGACGGTCAACTCCAAGGGTGTCCCCGACATCGGCACCAACCGGCTCTGCTACGTCGGCCAGGCGCTCTACCTGTCCGGCCAGCAGCTCGGGCAACGGATCAAATCGCTCATCCCCACCCCGGGCGACGTCGTCATCTTCATCGCCACCCCGGGCACGGGGAACATCCAGCCCCGCTTCGACGGTGCCGCGTCGATCCTCACCCCGGCGGGCTACACGGTGGCCGAGGTCGCGACGGGAGCGGCGACATCAGGGGAACTCGCGGCCGAGCAATCTTACCTGCTCGGGCACAAGAGCGTCAAGGGCGCGTTCGCGGTGGACGCTGGCTCGACCGAGTTCCTCGGCCAGGCGCTGACCGCGGCCGGCCTCAAGATCCCGAACGGCGGCTTCGACACCACCCCGACGACGCTCAGCAACATCCAGAAAGGCATCACCAACTTCACCATCTACCAGGATCCGTACCTGCAGGGCTTCCTGCCGACGCTCTACCTGTACCTGTTCAACCTGTCCGGCGGCACGCTCAGCCCGCCGGACACCGACACCGGCCTGACGTTCATTACCAGCAGCAATGCCGCTCCCTTCACGGTGAGCAGCAGGTACCAGGGCTCGACTTCCGCGCAGAAGTACGTTCCGCGACCGTCCGGCGCGATCAAGAACCCGGTCGCGACCACCAGCACCTGACGGATCAGCCCGGATCCCTTGGGCTTGGATGGGTGCGCCGGCGGCGGCAGACTGGCCCTAGCGGCGGTCCGCCCGCCGCCGGCGTGTCGGTGCACCCGGCGGCGCACGTGAAGTGGAGGGCGACGTGAGCGAGACGACCGAGCGCAGCCCGGACGCCCTGGGCCCGCCGGGCGGCGGGCCCGGTACCCGGAACGGGGCCGGGGCCGGGGCAGTTATCCTGCGGGGTCTCGGCGTCTTCGGCAGGCAGCGCGAGGCCACGGTCTTCGTCGTCGCGGTCGTGCTGCTGCTCTACTTCGGCATCAGGTACAACTCGACGTTCGTCAGCAGGTCGAACGCCATCGACCTGCTGTCGGAGATCACGGCACCCATCGCCATCATCGCGATCGGCGAGGTGCTGCTGCTGATCTGCGGCCAGATCGACCTGTCGGTCGGCTTCATCTATACGTTCTCGCCGTTCGTGATGTACTTCTTGATCACCTACTACGGCGTGCCGGCGTTCCTGGCGATCCTCCTCTCCCTGCTGATGGGGCTCGTGGTTGGCTGGGTGAACGGCTTCATCACCGTCACGCTCGGGGTCCCCTCGTTCATCACCACGCTCGGCACCGGGTTCGTCCTGGAGGGCCTCGTGCTCACCACCTCGCACGCCGAACCGGTGGATATCCCGAAGAGCGCAACGAGCATTGGGCGCTGGATCGGCGCCGCCCCGTGGTCCCAGTTCATCTGGGCGGTCGTGCTCGTCGCCATCTTCCACGTCGTGCTCACCAGGACCCGGTGGGGCCTGCACACGATCTCGGTGGGCGGGAACCAGCTGGGCGCACGGGAGTCCGGGATCAACACCGCCAGGATCACCTACGGCAACTTCATGATCACCGGCGTGCTAGGCGCGCTTGTCGGCCTGCAGGTCGCCTTCTACACCAACACCATCGACCCGAGCGCCGGCGGCTACACGCCGATGTTCTACTCCGTGACCGCCGCGGTCATCGGCGGCACCGCGATGCTCGGCGGCGTTGGCACGATCCTGGGCGCCTTCCTCGGTGCGATCGTGCTCTCCACCCTGATCGACGGTTTGAACATCGCCGGGGTCAGCGCCAACCCGCTGGGCATCATCTTCGGTGGCGCCATCCTGGTCGCGATGATCGCCAACGTCCGGCTGGCGCGCTTGCGCGGAGAGGGGAAGACCCCATGACCACCGTGGCACCGGAAGGCCAGGCGGCATCCGGCGGGACGGGCGATGATGTCCTGCGCGCCGAGCACATCGCAAAGCGGTTCGGCGCGGTGACCGCGCTGGTCGATATCAACCTCCACCTGGCGCGCGGCGAGGTGCTCGCCCTGCTTGGCGACAACGGCGCGGGCAAGTCGACGCTGCTCAAGATCCTCTGCGGCTTCCAGTCACCCGACAAGGGACGGATCCTGATCAACGGCGAGGAGGTGACGCTCAAGTCGGTCGACCATGCACGCTCGCTGGGAATTGACGTGGTCTACCAGGATCTTGCGCTGATCAACGAGCTCACCGTGTACCACAACATGTTCCTCAACCGTGAGCAGGTCCGGTGGCCGCTGCTGAACAACCGGGCCATGCGAAAGGCGGCCAGGCAGCGCCTGGATGAAATGGGCATTGGCCTCAAATCGGTCGACCTCCTCGTCGCCAGGCTCTCCGGCGGGCAGCGCCAGGCGATCGCGGTGGCGCGATCGGTGTACTCGGACGCGAGGATCCTGCTCCTCGACGAGCCGCTGGCCGCCATGGGCGCCAAGGAAGCGGCGATCATCCTGGACCTGATCCGGGACCTCAAGCGCAAGGGCGACGTCTCGGTCATCATCATCGCGCACAACTACGGACAGGTGCTTGAAATCTGTGACCGGGTCAACCTGCTCCAGCATGGGGAGATCACCTTTGACAGACTCAGCAAGGACACGTCGGTGCAGGAACTGAACGACATCGTCATCGCGGAGTACCGCAAGGCACTCGATGAGCGTCACCGTGCCGGGTGATCCCGGCGGACGCGTGCCGATTGCCCCCTGACGACGATCCGGTTTACGCCTGAGCCCGGAGGAAGGAGCGCTCGCCGTGGCCGATGATGCGTACGTGCCGCGTCCGCAGGACAGGTTCTCGTTCGGGATCTGGACGGTTGGCTGGCAGGGCGTGGACGTTTTCGGCGGCCCGATCCGCCCGCCGATGCCTGCCGACCGTGCCGTCCGCAAGCTCGCCGAGATCGGTGCCTACGGCGTCAACTTCCACGACAACGACGTCTTCCCCTTCGACGCGACGCCAGCCGAACGTGCCGCTTATCTAGCTTCGTTCCGCACCGCCCTGGCAGAAACCGGGCTGGTCGTGACCACGGCGACGACCAACCTGTTCGGCCATCCGATCTTCAAGGACGGGGCCTTCACCGCCAACGAAAGGGACGTGCGCAGGTTCGCGATGTCGAAGGTGATGCGCAACCTGGACGTCGCCGCCGAGTTCGGCGCGCAGACCTATGTGTGCTGGGGCGGCCGTGAGGGTGCGGAGTCGGGAGCCGCCAAGGACATCAGGGTCGCCTTGAACAGGTATAAGGAAGCCCTGGACGTACTCGGCCAGTACGTCATCGACCAGGGGTACAGCCTCAGGTTCGCGATCGAGCCCAAACCCAACGAGCCGCGCGGCGACATCCTGCTTCCGACCGCAGGGCACGCGCTAGCTTTTATCAACGAACTTGACCGGCCGGACCTTTTCGGGCTTAACCCGGAGGTCGGTCACGAGGAGATGGCCGGGCTCAACTACACGCACGGGATCGCGCAAGCGCTGTGGCACGGCAAGCTGTTCCACATCGATCTCAACGGGCAGAACGGCCCGCGATTCGACCAGGACCTGCGCTTCGGCGCGGGCAACGTGCGGGGTGCGTTCTGGGTTGTTGACCTGCTGGCGGGCAGCGACTATGCCGGTCCGATCCACTTCGACTTCAAGCCGCCGCGTACCGAGGACGATGATGGCGTCTGGGAGTCGGCCGCCGCCTGCATGCGCAATTACCTGATCCTGCGGGAGAAGTCCCGTGCGTTCCGCGCCGATCCCGAGGTGACGAAGGCACTGGGCGCCGCGCGGGTGCCCGAGCTCGCCTTGCCGACACTGGGCGACGGGGAGACATGGCGGGACATCCGCGGCTTCACCCCCGATGTTGACGTGCTCGCCGCCCGTGGCATGGCGTACGAGCGGCTCGATCAGCTCGCCTTGGAGCATCTGTACGGCGTGCGCTGAGATCCTTGACGGACTGCCGCGTGGCCCGCCGGTTGGGTAACTGCGGGGGCCGGCCCGGCAGGCTGATCAAGCGCCTGGCAGTGACGGAGCTCCCAGCCGCTGCGCCGGCTGGGACGTCCGTCATCTTCGGAGCGAACAGGAGGGCCCCAATGGCACGAAAGTCGCTGCCGACCTGACACACTGATCATGACGTGGGCGAGGCAGGAAGGAGGGCCACGGTGGCTGATGCGGACACGTCGCTCGCGGTACGCAATCCGGGTGCACTTGAGAAGGAGATCGAGCGGACGCGCGAGGAGCTTGCGCGCACCATCGACGCCATCGCGGACCGGGTAAACCCGGCGAAGGTGGCTCAGCGTTCGGCGGACCGCCTGCGCCAGGAGGCGGACCGGCTGCGCCAAGAGGCGGCCCGGCTCGATCCGGTCGTCGCCGGGGTCGGTGCTGCGGTAATCGTTGCGGGCATAGCGGCCGTCGTCGTCTGGCGCAGGCGGCGGCGCTAGCTCACAAGAACGTTCGTTCGCTTGCGACCGGCCGGCCTCTTCTCTCGGACCGAGGTAGGAGCTGCCCATGAGAGCTCCAGGAGGGCCGATAAGTACCTCCCTGGTATCACCCAAGCTGAATCGCCCATGAACCCGCACACCGTTCAACAGGGCGCTTGCGGGCCTGCCGAGCAGCGGAGTCTGCACTTCCCCCGCGCCTCGTCCTTATCGAGGCGCAGTCCCGCGGGCAGGAATGGCAGCGGCAGCCTGCTCACGTTGCCCGGCCCGGACGCGAGGTAGCCGCCGCCAAGCGCGGTGACCACTCCAGCGCCGGGCCGCCGGACGATGGGCTGCGCGAAAAGCGCCGTCGGCTGGCCGCGAAAGCTGCGGTAACTGTCGAACAGCGCCGGGTGGTAAAGCCCAGAGCCCGCCGCGATCTCGAACCGCGTCCTCAGCGGCGGTCTTCTTCACCGATCCGGTGCCGCCGCCCTTGACGAACTCCAGCGGCGCTACCTCGCGCACCCTGGCGACTATCGTGGCCCGCCGCAGCGCGAGTTCCGCTCCTGATCTCCGCTGCTGCCCGGCTACGCGCCAGCCACAGGGCCTCCGGCAAGGTGAACGCCATGATCCCCTTGAAACCCCGGATCCGCAGCACCTCGTCGAGCAGCGCGCGGCAGCGCAGCGACTTGCTCGCGACCCTGATGGGCTTGCCCGCTGCCTTGCGGGTCGGCTCAGCGGCGTTTCGCCTGAATGCCGCGAGGTCGACGATCGCGAACGGAGGCTGCGAGCCCGCCGTGGCTGCGTCATATCGCTGCCGGTCATCCATGCGTGCAGGCTGCCATAGTAGGCTTTCACGCACGGCGAGGGGCGCGATCTGATGTTCGAGGGCGGTGCGGTGGGATGACGGATGTGTGGCGGCGTGTTGCTTTGCCTGAGGCAGATCCAGAACTTGAGCGCCTCCTTGTCGAGGAGTCCCGCCTGCAGGACCAGACGATCAGGCTGATTCCTTCGGAGAATTACGCGTCTCAGGCCGTGCTCGAGGCGACGGCGTCCGTGCTGACGAACAAATACTCAGAGGGCTATCCAGAACGCCGCTATTACGAGGGCCAGCAGGTGGTGGACCAGGTCGAGAGGCTCGCCGTCGAACGAGCCAGGAGCCTGTTCGGCACCGGGCACGCGAACGTTCAGCCGTATTCGGGTTCCCCGGCGAACCTGGCAATTTTTCTCGCCTTCATGCAGCCTGGCGATACCGTGATGGGAATGGCCCTGCCCATGGGCGGGCACTTGACCCACGGCTGGAACGTGTCGGTCACCGGACGCTGGTTCAGGCCCGTACGGTACGCGGTGCGGAAGGAGACAGGCCGGGTGGACCTCGACGAGGTCCGCGATCTCGCCAGGGCTGAGCGGCCGAAGGTTATCTTCTGCGGCGGCACCGCGATCCCGCGGATCGTCGACTTTGCCGGCTTCGCCGAGATCGCGCGCGAGGTCGACGCCCTGCTCGTCGCGGACATCGCGCACGTGGCGGGGCTCGTGGTCGGCGGCGCTCACCCGTCGCCGGTGGGCCACGCCGACATCATCAGCACCACGACGCACAAAACCTTGCGAGGGCCGCGCGGCGCCATGCTGCTGGCGGCCAGGCCCGACCTGGGAACGGCGCTCGACAAGGCCGTCTTCCCAGGGCTGCAGGGCGGGCCGCACAACCACACGACAGCGGCTATCGCCGTGGCGTTGCATGAGGCCGCGCAGCCGTCCTTCCGCGAATATGCGAACCAGATTGTCGTGAACGCCCAAACGCTGGCTGGCGAGTTGCTCGCCCGTGGCTTCGAACTCGTTTCAGGCGGGACTGACAACCACCTGATCCTGCTGGACCTGACCAACAGGAACGTCCCCGGCAAGCCCGCGGCCAGGGCCCTTGACCGGGCCGGGATTGTGACCAATTACAACACGGTCCCGTTCGATCCGCGTAAGCCGTTCAATCCGAGCGGGCTACGGATCGGAACGCCCGCAGTGACGAGCAGGGGCATGGGACCGGCGGAAATGCGGGTGATCGCGGGCTGGATCGACGAAGCGGTCCAAGCCGTCAGCGCCGGCGACGACCAGATCATCGAGAAGGTTCGCGGGCAGGTGCTCGAACTGACCGCTGGATTCCCGGCGCCAGGGATCAGGGTATAGTCGGGCCAGGCAGTCACTGGCGGCAGATCACGCGCGCAGCCGTCAGCGCTTGTCCCGTAGATCGTCGGCTGGGCCCTTCGCGTACGCCCTTATCCGTCCTGCGTAAGTGCCGCGTACTCCTCAGGGGAGAGGAGGCCGGACGATTCGGCGTCGTCCTCGGCTGCGAGCCGGACACGAAACAGCCAGCCCTCTCCGTACGGATCGGCGTTCACCACCGCCGGGTCATCCTCGATCCCGTCGTTGGTCTGTATTACTTCGCCGTCAACGGGCGAGTAGATGTCGCTCACCGACTTGACCGATTCGACCTCACCGCACGGCTCGCTCGCCGTGACCTGTGTCCCGGGTGCCGGGGCCGAAACGTAGACGATGTCGCCGAGCGCCTCGGTAGCGTAGGCCGTGATGCCGACGGTCGCGATGGCGCCGTCGATGGCCACCCATTCGTGTTCTGGCGTGTAGCGCAGCCCGTCCGGAACAGTCATGACCGGTGCCTCTCCTGTGTTCTCACTTGGTCCTGCGGTAGAACGGCAACTGAGCGTAGTCCGCCGGCTCAGCCTGGCCGCGGACATCCACGGCGAGGCGCGCCT
>DATIYI010000116.1:0-3079 GCA_035517695.1 Streptosporangiaceae bacterium | reverse complement strand
TCGGCGGCACTCGGCGCGCCGCTGTCGCGCGTGGTTGAGCAGTGGTTGGGTTCCAGGGGGCGCGAGACCTGGGTTCCGGGCAATGGCGCATTGGTTATCAAGCGAGTGAGTCAGTTATTTCCCGGGCTGCGCGCGAACTGGGTGGGTGCGGGATGCGGCGGGGGTCGGGGAATCCGAGGCTGGTGTATCCGGCGGCGCGTTTGGCGAGGGATGCGGCGAGAACGCCGGTGGCGGTGTCGTGGTAGTCGTGGATTTCGGCGGTGGCTTTGCCGGGGTAGGGGCGCAGGATCCGCCCGGCGTACGGGACCAGGCGCCCTTTGAGCGAGATCGGCCCGGCGAGGAAATGAGAACCTATCCTGTGGGAGTCGAATACACGATCGTGGAGGTGACCTGCTCTCTTCTTGCAGCAGCGTGAGGCTGTCAGGCGGCGATCTGGTACTCGTTCGTGAGTCCGCCGAGGACTTGTTTCCGGCGGATCCGGTGTTCAGCGAGGTTGATCTGCGGCGGCGGGGCGTGAGCTTGAGCCGGTGCGAACTGGCCGAGGGCACGGTGCGGCCGGGCTGCGTTGTAGTGGCGCGGGTATTCAGTGAGCACCTGGCGCAGGTGGCGCTCATTGACGATCAGCGACCGATCGAAAAGCTCGCGGCGCAGGGTGCCGATCATCCGTTCGCAGATCGCGTTCGCTCTCGGCGCCTGCGGTGGGCTAGCAAGAATCCTGATCCCTGCCGCCGTGAACGCGGCGTCGGAGGATCTGGTGAACTGGCCTGCGCGATCCCTGATCAAGAACTTGACCAGAGTCACGCGTGCGCCGAGGTCCATCAGGTAGTTACGCGCCGCTTGTGCCGTCCAGGCGCCGTCGGGGTTCGCGGTGATGCCGGCCAGATGGACGCGGCGGGTGCCGTGCTCGATGACGATCAGGGCGTAGAGGCGCCGCAGCAGCACGGTGTCCACGTGGACGAAGTCGACCGCCAGGATGCTGCGGGCCTGGGCGGTCAGGAACTGCTTCCAGGTCGGGCCCGTGCGGGGGGCGCGGGATCGATCCCGGCCGCGTGCAGAATCTGCCACACCGTAGAAGCAGCGATCCGGTGACCGAGCCTGACGAGTTCGCCCTGCGCGCGCCGATGCCCCATGTCGGATTGTCCGTGGCCGTGCGGATCACGAGCTTTCGGATTGCGGGTGCCGTGAACGGCTGCCCGGGACGCCGCCGGTTCGTGTAGTCCCACTTGCGTGTGACCAGCCGGCGGTGTCAGGCCAGGAGCGTCGTCGGGGTCACCGCGAACACCTCGCCCCATCGCCGCCGGGGGGATCAGCCGGGACAGTGCCGCGAGCCACAACTGGTCGCCCGGCTGGTAGCGGACCCGGCTGATCTGGCGGCCCAGTACCGTAGTCTCGTGCCGGAGCACCGGAAGTTCGGCATCCTTGGACAGCTCACGCCCGGTCAGCACCATCAGACCGTCGAGCAGGCAGCGCACTAGCAGGTAGACCACCGAGATGATCACTCAGCGATGATCTCAGCCCGCAGGCCTGGCCAGGCGCGATCGAATAATTCGAGCCCACACCATAGCTAATCCACCGGCGCCAGGCACCTTCACGGTCGATTGGGCTGCTGCTTCTTCAACGCGCGGATTAAGAGCTTGATCGAGGCGGGTACGAATTGGTTCATCTGAGTCTGCCGCGCTGGCAATGGTACCGTTAATTCCGGAGTGCTAATGAGCGTGGGGCCAGTGCTTGACGACCTAGGCGATCGCGGGGAACTAGAAGCCCAGCTGCCGAAGACTGCCCTGGGCGACTCGGACGCGCCGGTGCTCAACGCAGGCGGGGAGGTGCTCGGTATGGCAACCGGCAGAACCAGCGAAGAGATGAATATCCTGCTGATTTCATCCGCGAGAATCGCCTGGGCGCTGGAACGCGCGAAGCAAGTGCCTTAGCTGGGTCCGAACCCGGTGGCGGCTTTAGCATCGCGCCCTGAGCGCCTTCCTCCCAGACCCTTCTAGACCTGTGGGGTTCGAATACTCGATCGCGGCGTGACCCTGCGTCCCTTGGACGCGGGGCGGGACGGTCATGCTGCGATTTGGTACTCGTAGATGAGTCCGCCGAGGATCTGTCGCCGGCGGATCCGGTGCTCGGCGTGGTTCGCCGGCGTCGGCGCCTGGTGGCGGCTTGATCCGGTGCGAGCTGGCCAGTGCGGCGGCTCGCCGTGCTGACGCGGGCGCGGAGGCCTGCGGTGGCGATGTGCTCGCAGAAGGTGCCCGGGATGGCGATGGCGCTGTGCTCGACAGCCTTGGTGGATTCGCGCGCGTAGCCGCCGCAGATCGAGCTGCGGTTTCCGGCGAAGTCATAGGCTGGGCGTTCCACGTAGGGCGGGCAGCACCTCGGCACCGAGGCGGGCGATGTTCTCCGCGGTGCGGGCGGGGTCGCCCGCACCCTCGACCATCAGCACGAGATGCCGGAGGCCGGTGCGAGCGATAGTGGTAGCCATGGTATGGATGCAGTCAGCGGCGGTGCCGACGGGATGGATCCGGCACAGCAGGTTGGCGTAGTCGACGGGGTCGCGGTGCGGGCGGGGTCGGCCGTCGATGGCCATGTAGCCGGCGAGCCCTGGCCCGAGCCAGCGTGGCAGCTGGGTCTTCAGCATGTGGCGTGCTTCGGCTCGGGTGTCTGCGACGTAGGCGACGACGGCGCCGATGTGGCTGGCAGGCGAGTGTCCGTGCCGGGCTGCCGCGGTGGCATAGTGGGTGATCATTTCCTTCTTTCCGTCGTCGCCGGTGTGCATTCCAAGCAGCATCGGCAGTCCGCGGGCGGCGGCGAGTTCTGCGGTGGCGGGTGAGGTGCATGCCACCACCACCGGCGGATGGGGGCGGGTGTGGGGCCGGGGGACTACGGTGACTTCCCGGAAGCTGAACATGTCACCGGCTGCGGAGATGTGGTCTCGGGTCAGCGCGGCGAGCAGCAGGTCGAGGCTCTCGGCGAAACCGGTTTCGTAGCGTTCCAGCCCGGTGCCGAAGACTTCCAGGTCCACCCACGGGCCGCCGCGCCCGACGCCGAGCCGGAACCGGCCGGCCGAGACGTGATCGAGCAG
>DATIYI010000115.1:0-19251 GCA_035517695.1 Streptosporangiaceae bacterium | reverse complement strand
CGGCAGCCCCGGGTACATGGCCGCCAGATCGGACCATTCCAGCGCACTACCCGACGGGTCCGCGTCCACCAGCAGCACGGTGTTCCCCGCCTCGGCGAACACGTGCGCCAGCCATACCGCCGAGGTGGTCTTGCCCGTGCCTGGCTTCAGGTTCACCAGGGCGATGCTGAGACCAGCCATCCAGGCAGTATTGCAGCGTCCACGCCATTTATGGTAAGTAGCCGCGGCATCGTGGTAGCTTTGTCGATCTGATGTCCTGATTTGATACCACTTGGGTCATTTGATTTCGCCTCACCAACGGCTGGTCGCGGTGGCTCCCCGGGAAGGTGCCACCGAAACCGTCAAGTGCGACGCTGCGGCGGCCGTTCGCACGCGATCTCGCGGCTGCGGGAGGAGGTTCCATGCCAGCTGGTCGTCCGGATGGGCGTCCAGCCGTTTCTCCCCGCGCCGCCGACACCGCACGCTCCGCGTTCAGAACCCGTCCAGCCCCGCACTGACCCTCCGAACGGAAGCCCAGCGCCAAGCCGCACGCCGTAGCACAGCCGGGCGTCGACTTGGCCTGCTGGAGCTGTTCCTCGCACGGGGCCAGCAGCTGCTCGATTACCGCGGTCGGCTCGCTGAGCTGTGCGGTCAGCTGGTCGTGTCGTCCACCGACCCTAGCGTGGCCCGGGCGGCCCGCCGCGTAGGCGCGATCCGCGCAGGAGCTCAGGGCCGGTCCCGGCGAGCCCGGCCGCCGGGGACCTGGGTCATTGGAATAAGTACTTAGGTCCTCTGGCTCTCCTGTCGGCTTCTGGCAATTGTGGCACTCATACCGTGCGTGAGCGGGTCGGTAGGTAATGGCGGTGGTTGAGGCTGCCCGGGAACTCAGAACGTGGAGGAAGGCCAAATGACCGCAGAGAAGATCGCGCATCCGGGTATCGACGAGCGCGAAGCGGCGGGCCGGGCGGCCCGGGACCTGGTGCCGCCGTCGAGCCATGCCAAGTGGCGCCCGGCTGCGGACCGGCCGGACCCGGTCGCCCTGCTGCAGGAGCAGGACGCCACCCGTGAGCCGGACCTGGTGCCGGTCCGTCATGGCCGGATGATGGTGTCGCCGTTTACCTTCTACCGGGGCGCGGCCAAGGTCATGGCGGCGGATCTGAAGGACACGCCGGTGGCCGGGCTGCAGGTCCAGCTGTGCGGGGATGCGCACCTGTCGAACTTCGGCCTGTTCGCCTCGCCCGAGCGGATTCTGCTGTTCGACGTGAACGACTTCGACGAGACGCTGCCGGGGCCGTTTGAGTACGACGTGGAGCGGATGGCGGCGAGCTTCGTGGTCGCCGGCCGGAACAACGGATTCTCGGCGGCCGACTCGGGTGCGGCGGCGCAGGCGTCGGTGCGGGCCTACCGGGAGGCGATGGCCTCCTTCGCGCAGATGGGCGCCATGGACATCTGGTACTCCCGGCTGGATGAGGACGAGCTCCAGGCCGTGATGCGCACCACGGTGGCGGGGACGGCCAAGCAGGAGAAGACGGCGAAGAAGCAGGAGAGGGCGGACCGGCGGGACAAGGCACCGAAGAAGCAGGAGAAGGCGGCAAGGAAGGACGAGCGGCAAGCCGCGGGGCAGGAGAAGACGGCGAGGAAGGCGGAGCAGCGGGCGGAGAAGAACCTGGCCAAGGCGCGCACGCGGGACAGCCTGCAGGCGCTGTCCAAGCTCGGCGAGCAGGTGAATGGCAGCTACCGGATCGTCAGCCAGCCGCCGCTCATCGTCCCGGGCCGGGACCTGGCCGCCACCTACGGCCTGTCCCCCGACCAGGTCATGCCGGTGCTTCACGAGCAGTTCCGTGCCTACCGGGCCACCTTGCCAGACGACCGGCGCCGCCTGCTGGAGCGCTACCAGATCGTGGACGCGGCCCGCAAGGTGGTCGGGGTGGGCAGCGTCGGCACCCGGTGTTTCATCGTGCTGCTGCTGGGCCGCGACGCGCAGGACCCGCTGTTCTTGCAGGTCAAGGAGGCTACTGCGTCCGTGTATGAGCCGTACGTGGGCAAGAGCCAGTACCGGCAGCACGGTGAGCGGGTGGTCCAGGGACAGCGCATGATGCAGGCGGCCAGCGACATCTACCTGGGCTGGACCAAGGGGATGGATGTGCGCCGACACTTTTACTGGCGCCAGCTGCGCGACATGAAGGGCTCGGCTGAGATCGAGACGATGGCACCGCTCGCGCTCACCTTCTACGCGCGCATGTGCGGGTGGACGCTGGCCCGGGCCCACGCCCGCTCCGGAGATCCGATCGCCATCGCCGCCTACCTGGGCGGCAGCGACGCATTCGATACCTCGATCACCGGCTTCGCCCACCGCTACGCCGACCAGAACGAGCGGGACTACAAGGAGTTCGTCAACGCAATCCACTCCGGGCGGCTGGAAGCAACCGAAGGCGTCTGACAGGGAAGCGGCACGGCGCGGGCGCGTGGCGGGCCTGTGGCGCAGCATCAGCAGACCGGGCCCGGCTCGCCTCACGCAGGTACAAGCACGGATGTACCGTCGACGACGGCCAGCACTTTCCGGGAGGAGCAGGCCGATGACGGTTCAGGAGCATACGGTGTGACGGCCGGGCAGCCCGGCTGCCGAAGGTGTCCGTAGTCTGGAGGTGCGCTGGATCTTCCCGGGCGGTAGACATCCTCGCCTGTGCTGCGACCTTCCCCGTGGCTGTCCCCTAAGGATGTTCCGCAGCCTGTGATCACGTGAGCGCATCAGCAGATTGGCCGCAACGAGAGTTGCAGCCGGAACGCGATCCAAGACAGCCCTCCTGTCGGCCGATCCTGGTCGACCTGGAGCACAGTCGCCGCTCACAGTCGGGCTGGTGGCCCTGTTCGCGACCCCTGCTACCCAACGTCGGAGTCCGGGCCCGGTCCGGCACCATGTTGTGCGGGCGCGGGGGCGAGGAGGATTAGAGTGTCGCCGGTGCGGGTGACCGGCTTGCTTGTGCTGGTGGCTGACACCAGTTGCCCGTCGGCGCGGAGGGGGAAGAGCAGGTCGTGCCCGGCCGGGACGCCGCCGTCGGCGGCAAGGGACTGCACGCGGGATCCGGCACCGAAGCGGCGGGCCAGCTCTGGTCCGGTCAGTTGCGGGCCGAAGATGATCTGGCCGCCGGTGGGCGTGGCGATGACGCCGCGGCCGGGTGTGGCCGGGGCGAGCCGGTAGACGCCGCCTTCCATGCTGCTGCTCAGGACCATCGAGCCGAGGGCGTTGAAGTCGTCCCGGCCGGTGAGCAGCAGCACCATGGTCACGCCTTCGACCTGGGCGCCCCGGCCGGTCGCGGTCTCCATCAGCTCTCCGGTGGAGAGCTTCAGGCCGGCCTGTCTGATCGCTTCGCGCTGCTGGTCGGGCCGGGCCCACATCAGCACCTCAAGCCCGGCTGGGGTCCAGCGCGCCGCCCAGGTCGATGGCCCATCCTTCCCCGCCGACCAGCAGGGGCCGGGTGCGGGCCGGCCGGCTCACCCCGAGGCGATGCGCCACCGGCACGGCCGTCAGCCCGTAGATGGCTACCGTCGCGACGATCACCAGGAACGTCGCCGGGAGGATCTTGGCTGCGCCGCCGACGTGATGGGACACCAGCCCGGTTGAGAAGGTTGTCGCGGTGGCGGCGGCGACGATGCCCCTGGGCGCCATCCACCCGGTGAACTGGCGTTCCCCCCGGGTCAGATCGCTGCGCGCGGTGGTCAGGAATGCGACCAGCGGCCGGGTTACCAGGACCAGGACGGCGACCAGGCCCAGCGTGGGCAGGACCAGGTGATCCAGGGAGGCCGGCGTGACCGTGGCCGAGATCGACACGAACAAGACGCCGATGGTCAGCTGGGCCAGGGTCTCGAAGAACGGCCGCCGGGCCGGGACGTCGAACCTGCGCAGGTTGGCCAGGGCCAGGCCCATCAGGACCGTGCCGGGACGGCTGGCACTTCGAGGACGAGCCCGACCTGACCCCGGCCGCGCCCGATGAGATGCAGGAGTTCTGCCTCATCTTGCGCGCCGAGGCCCAGCTGCGCCGCGATATCGCCGCCGCCAGCGGCGGGGACACCAGCGACTATGCGTGCCGCGGCCGCTGCTGCGCCAGGTGCTGGACGCCACTTACCACCAGGTCTGGTGGCCCGCAGCCGATACCGTCCGGTTCACCGGGAACCGTGGGATAAGGATTCCGGCAACTACCTCGATCCCGCCACCGGCGAAGTCCTCCAGACCTGGGACGACGCGCTGGACGCGATCGGCCCGCACGATGCGCCGCGGCATGTGGCCCGGTTCGGCCCCAAGTTCAACGCCCAGGGGGTGCTGGCCGGGAGCAAGGATGCGAGGCTACCTCACCAAGTACCTGACCAAGCAGGTCGCCGACTGCCACCTGCCGGAGACCGACGCGCAGCGGGCGCACGCCGACCGGCTCGCTGAGGCCCTGCGGTATGAGCCGTGCTCGCCGACGTGTGCGAACTGGCTCCGCTACGGCATACAGCCGAAGAACCCCCGGCCCGGGCTCGTCCCTGGCGCGTGCACGCGGATGTTGTGCTCGGTCCAGTGGTGCATCGGTGAAGGACACGACGCGGGTGTCTTTGAGCTGGCGGACCGCGCGGTCAAAGAGCCTGCGCATGCGTTGAGTCTTCAGGTGCGAGAACCGGGAGATCCCGCGGTTGCCCGTCTGGCTGTGATGGCAGGGCGGGCCGCTCGGGGAACGCCAAGGCGGTAAGCGGGTCGGTGCCGGCCTCGGACTGCCCGGGACGGGAGCCCGGCGCGGCGAGCTGCTCAACCTCCGCTGGCCAGACATCGACCTGGAGGCCAAGGAGATCACCATTACCGGTTCAACGGCCGTTATCGGCGGCGAGCGGGTCAACGGTACGACCAAGAGCGGCCGGACCCGCGTCGTCTCCATCGACGACGAAACAGTCGCAGTCCTCCGCCAGCACAAGGCGGACCAGGCAGCCGAGCAGCTTCTGGCCGGTGACACATGGCGCGGATTCAAAGACGGCTACGTCTTCACAACTGGATGGGGCGAACCGATCTACCCCGATACCGTCACTTCGCTCATGACCAAGCTCGTCCGCAGCCACAACGAGCCAGAACAGGGTCCCCGGCCAAAGGACCAGCTACCGCACGCCCGGCTGCATGATTTGCGGCATCTGCACGCCACGACCCTGTTGCTTTCGGGCGTGCCAATGCATGTGGTCGCCGCCTGGCTGGGCCATTCGGACCCAGCCATCACCCTCCGCGTGTACGCGCACGTCATCCGCACCGCCGGGGCCGCAGCCGCCGAGATCTTCGCCCAGGCCGTGAAGGCCGCATAGTCGGGGACGGCTCCGTCCGGCCAGCGGGCTGTTAGCACCCGCGTTAGCAAAGAGGCCTCTTCCTTGATCGGAAGGGGCCTCTGACGTGGGAGCCGCCTCAGGGAATCGAACCCTGGACCTACGCATTACGAGTGCGTCGCTCTATCCGTCTGAGCTAAGGCGGCGCGACTGCTGGTGAACCGCACCGGCAGCGCCACACGAGTGTACCGGCTGAGGGCGGCCGGGCGCCCACGACGTCGGCCACGGGCAGGCCCAGGAGCCGGGCCACTAGCCCAGAGCCACCACGGCGGGCTGCGGCACGGAGCGAACGGGCCTCCAGCACAGAGCCACGACGTGCGGCACAAGTCCCAGACCCGCGCCGCAAGTGCAAGCCACGCTTAGCTGCACACAGTTCCGCTCTTCGGCACCCCGCCGTCTATCAGGTAGCGGTCCACGATCGTGTCCACGCACGAACTGCCCATCTTGTAAGCGGTGTGTCCGTCACCGTTCCAGCCGAGTAGGACGCCCGACGACAGGTCGGCGGCGAGGGCCTGCGCCCAGTGGTAGGGCGTCGCGGGATCCCGGGTGGTACCCACGACCAGGATCGGCGGCGCACCGGCCGCGTGCATCGAAGGTACTCGCGCGCCGCGCACCTGCCAGTAGGCGCACGGCAGGCTCCCCCACATGATCGCCTCTCCGAACTGTGGCGCGTCACGCTGTGCCGTCAACGCTGCCGCACGCCACGTGCTCAGCGCACGAGGCCAGGGACGGTCCACACAGTTGATCGCCATGTTGGATTCGGCAAGGTTCGAATATGTCCCGTTGGCCTTGCGCTCCATCAGCGCGTCTGCGAGTTCGATCAGCACCGTCCCGTCACCGGCGATCGCATCCTGCAGTCCTGTCCGCAGCAGCGGCCAGTACGCCTTGCTGTAAAGCGCGGATAGCACGCCGGCGGTGACAAGCGCCTCGTTCCCCGGGCGGCCATCGCCCAGATCGTTGGCGAGTGGAGTCTGTCCTGCCCGGTTCAGCAAGGCCTGGAGCCGCGCGACGGCGGCGTCCACCGCAGCGCCAGAGCCACCGGAATCCGCCGCATCACCTGAACTAGTGTCACCTGAACTAGCTGTGGCAGCGGAACCAAGTGGGCAGTCAGGGCGCTTCACACAGTCCGCTGCAAACGACCTGAACGCGACCTGGAAGCCCTGTGCCTGCACGATGTTCTGGTCGATCGCCGTATCTGCTGGATCGATAGCGCCGTCGAGGACAAGGGCGCGGACATTGCGCGGGAACAGCTGGGCGTAGTAGGTGCCCAGATAGGTCCCGTATGACTTGCCGAGATAGGTGAGCTTGCGGTCCCCCAGCGCGGCGCGCAGGATGTCCATGTCCCTGGCGGCCTCGGCTGTGCCGACGTAGGGCAGCAACGGGCCGTCCGCACGCGCGCACGCCTGCGCGAAGAACCTGCTTTCCGCGATCACTGTGGAGAGCTCGGCCGAGTTGGCTGGGTTGTCGTCAGTATCGAGGTACCGGTCAAGCTGTGGCCCGGTCATGCATCGGATCGCAGGCTGGCTGCCCCCGACTCCACGTGGATCAAAGCCAACCACCTCAAACCGCGCGAGCACAGCTGCAGACAGCACCTTGCTTGCCTGCCTGGCGTACTCGACGCCCGAGCCGCCAGGCCCGCCGGGATTAAGCACGATCGATCCGATTCGGCGAGCCGGATCGGCCGCAGGCAATCGCACTACCGGCAGCGAGAACCGGCTGCCTGCTGGATGCCTGTAATCGACAGGCACGAGCAGGCGCGCGCACTGGAAGCCGCCCGAGCAGGGCCGCCAGTCGAGCTTCTGTTTGTAGTAGCCGGCAATCGTCACCGGCGCGGGCGGCACGGCCTCCTGCGCGGCAGGGCTAGCGGCAGAACCAGACGTGGCGCGCTGCGAGGCACGACCCTCACCCGTGCAGCCCGCCATCACGAGGGCGACAGCGGCGACGAGCGCAGCAACGGCACCGGGCATGCGGCCGAGGCGGTAGCGCGTGTTGCTCACGTAACCGCCGGATCAGCGCGGCGTGCGCCGTGTGCCGCGCTGGAGTGCTCATACGCCTGCCGGGGCCCGCAGACGCTCGCCCTGCTGCATGCGCACCTGCGGCCGTCCTCGCTGAGCTTCACGAGGACCCGGTCGGACGGCACGTTGTAGCCGACAACGGACCCGGTCCCCTGCGGCGAATCCACCTGCGCGCCGAGCCGCGGCGCCCGTTCGCGGAACTCGGCATACAAGGGATGCTCGTACTTAAGGCAGCACATCAGCCGCCCGCAGGCGCCCGCGATCCGCATCGGGTTCACCGGCAGATCCTGGTCCTTGGCCATCCGGACGGAGACGGGCTCGAAGTCCTTCAGGAACGTGGCGCAGCACAGGTCACGACCGCACGGCCCGATGCCGCCCTGCAGCCTGGCCTCGTCTCGCGGCCCGACCTGGCGCAGCTCAACCCGCGCGCGCAGGCTACTGGCAAGGTCACGGACAAGGTCGCGGAAGTCCACCCGGTGCGGCGCGGAGAAATAGATGACGAATACGTTGTCGCGGTCCAGGTAGTCGACCGCGGTCACCTTCATCGGCAGCCCGTGCCTGCGCACAAGCCGCTTGCTCAGCTGGCGCGCCTCCGCCCGCCTCGTCCGGCAGGCCTCGTCCCGCGCCACGTCCTCCGCATCGGCGGGCCCGGCGCACTCCGGCAGGCCGCCGACATCTTCCGACACCCATTGCGGCGCCCAGATGCATTCGGCCACCTCAGGACCCGCGTCCGTGGGCACAAGTACCTTGTCCCCGACCTTCGGCGCATGTGGGCCCGGATCTAGATAGTAGAGCCGGCCATACCGCTCAAAGCTGACCGCCATCATCATGCCCATCTGCCCAGCCTACGGCGCGGGCCGGTGAGATCGCTTCCGCCACGAGCGACGACCCCTCTCCTGAACGGCCGCCGCGCGGTGACACACCCCGGGCACGTGCCACCTCTGCGCCGCGGGAAGCCAACCAGTGATCACCAGGTGGGAACGAGTGGCTGCGGCACCCCTCGATACGCCCTGGCGGCTGTTGCGCTGGCCGGAGATGGCGGGTGGACCCGCCCGTCAGCCGGCGAGCAGGGCGAGCGTCATGGCCTCTGCGGCGAGCAATGGGTGCGCGTTGGCCTCGATCCGCTCACGGCACTGCATGATGGCCTGCATCCGGCGCAGCGTCGACTCGGCGGTGTTGGCCGCGGCAATGCGCCTGATGTCGGCCTCGATGTCCGCGTTGGCCAGTTCGACCGGGGCCCCGAACTGGACAGCGAGCACGTCCCGGTAGAAGCCGGCCAGGTCGAGCAGCGCCCGGTCGAGCGAATCCCGCTTCAGCCGGGTAGCACGGGACTTCTGCCTGTCGGTGAGTTCCTTCAGCGCACCGGCGCCGCCACGCAACGCCTTGGTCACACCCTTGCCCGTCGAGCCTTCACCGAACGCACGGCGGAGGTCAGCCTGCTCCGGCTCGTCGAGTTCGGCCGTGACGGCGGCTGCCTCAGCGGCCGCCGCCTCGACGAGACGCGCCGCGGCGGCGATCGCGGGGCCGAGGCCATCGACGCTGACGGGCACGCGCAGCACCTCGGCGCGGCGGCTGGCCGCCTCAGGATCCGTGGCTAGCCTGCGCGCCCGGCCGATGTGACCCTGCGCCGCGCGCGCCGCCTGCAATGCCCGGTCCGGATCAATGCCGTCCCTGGCCGCCAGCATCGTTGCGATCGCGCTCGCGGGCGGTGTGCGTAGCGTGACCAATCGGCACCTGGATCGGATCGTCGGTACCAGATCATCGGCTGATGGCGCGCATAGCAGCCACACCGTTCGCGGCGACGGTTCCTCGATGGCCTTGAGCAGCGCGTTCGCGGCCTGCTCTGTCGCGCGATCGGCATCCTCGAACAAGATCGCTTTCCACCGCCCGCCGAATGGCGCAGTCGCGGCACGGAGCACGAGGTCCCTGGTCTGCTTGACGCCGTAGGAGAGCCCATCTGGCCGGACGAGCAGCACGTCTGCGTGCGTCCCCGCGAGCACCTGATGGCAGGACGGGCACTGCCCGCAGCCAAGATCGGGGCAAAGCAGGGCGGCCGCGAAGGCCCGAGCCGCGACCGAGCGGCCTGAGCCTGCCGGGCCGGTGAACAGCCAGGCGTGGGTCATCCCGGCTCGGTGCTCGCTCGCCGCAGCGGCTGCCCCGGCGCCGCTTCCCGCGCCGCTCGCGCGCTGCGCGGGGTCCGTGCCGCTCGCGCTCTCGGTAACCGGCGAGGTGCCTGAGCTGTCGAGCGCCGCAGCGGCGGCAACCGCGGCGTGCCGAAGCTCCTCGACCACCCGCTCCTGGCCCGCCAAGTCGTCAAAGACGGTTATCACGGCCTCTCTTTCCATCAACCGGGACATGGCGATCAGTCCCGCACGGCCGGAAAGCTGCCGGTGACGGCCTCCGCCACGGCGGGCACGGGATCCGGCAGAATTTCCCTGATCCGTTCCTGGAGCTGGCGGCTGATCTGCTCGGGTGGCAACGTGGCGTCGGCAACCAGGTAGCGATCGGGTTGGGCGGCCGCGAGCGCACGGAACCCACGGCGGACCCGCTCGTGGAATGCGATGGGCTCGGATTCGAGCCGGTCGGCCGAAGGGGCGCGGCGGGACAGGCCCGCTGACGGTGGCAGGTCGAGCAAGATGGTGAGGTCCGGCATCATGCCGCCGGTCGCCCAGCGGTTGAGGCGCGCGACATCCTCAACGGGCAACTGGCGGCCCGCGCCCTGGTAGGCGAGGGAGGAGTCGACATACCGGTCGGTAATGACGATCGCGCCGCGGTCGAGGGCCGGCTGGATCACCGAGGCGACATGCTCGGCGCGGTCCGCCGCGTACATGAGCGTCTCCGCCCGCGCCGAAAGACCGGTGTGTGATTTGTCGAGCAGCAGCGCGCGCAGGCGCATGCCGACTTTGGTTGCACCTGGCTCCTGGGTGGCGACAACCTCGTATCCCTGATCTCTGAGCCAGATGCCGAGCAAGCGCGCCTGTGTGGTCTTACCCGCGCCCTCGCCACCTTCGAGCGCGAGCAGCAAGCCCCGCGGGCGCTTTGGCTCGGCCAGGCTGATCGGCTCGCCCCGGATCGCGGCGAGCAGGTCGGCGACGAGCGGGATGCCACGGCGGTCGTCCATCCGCTGGTAGGAGACCACCCCGAGCAGCACGGCGACCGCCGCCGCCAGCAGCAGCAGGATGTTGTCTCCTGTGTTGTTGTAGGCCACGCCGCCCACCCGCAGGGCGTCGGATCCGGTCGCGCCGTGCACCAGCTTGGTAATGGCCGCCGACACAAAGGTCGAGGCCGCCACCACGGTGAGCAGGATGACCTGGATCGCGGACTGCAGGAACGCGAACGTCCGGCCTCGCAGGCTGTCCTCCACCTCGAGCCCGACGATCGTGTAACCGGTCGCGTAGGCGATACCGGCCAGCCCGCCGAGGACGACGACAAGGAACGTGAGCACGACCAGGTTCGGTATCAGCGCCATCAGTGCGAGCGGGATTCCCGCCGCAGCGATCGACAGCCCGAAGAGCCTTCGCCGGCTGAACTCCTTCAGGACGCGTGAGCCAAGGAACATTCCGAGAGCGAGCCCGATGAAGATCGCGACGAAGACGGTGCCCCAGCCGGCGTTTCCGCCGTGCAGTGTGTCCGTGATGTATGGCTTGCCGATCCCGATGATCACGCCGGCCGCGGCGAACGCACCTACCATGCCGATGACCAGGCCGCGAACGACCGGCGTGTAGCCCAGGAATCGCCAGCCCTCCCAGATCATCCTCGCCACGGACGGAGCCGAGGTGTAGCCGCGCGGCTGGCGTTTCGGGATGCGGAGAAAGAACACCGTAACCGCAGAGACACCAAAAGTCGCCGCGTTGAAGTACAGCGCCAGGTTCACCTGGTTGGTGTTGAAGTAGGGCGAGATCGAGCCGAGTGCCTTGCTGACGAGCGCGAGCAGGCTGAACAGGACCCCGGCGACGACCGCGCTGCCGTAGGTGGTGAAGAGGCTGAGCTGGTTGGCCCGTTCGAGCCGGTCCGGTGGTACCAGGTTCGGTACCGAGGCGTCCTTCGCCGGGGTCCAGAAGACCGAAGCGCATCCAGCCAGAAACTTAGCGACGAAGATCCAGGTCAAGTTGGGGAAGAGCGGAATGGAGAGGAACAGCACGCCCCGGATCACGTCGCCGACGATCATGGTCATCCGGCGATCCAGCCGATCGGCCGCAGCCCCCGCGAGCGGCCCGAGCAGCAGTGCGGGAAGCAGGGTAGCGATCCAGACCCCGCCAACCGCATAACTCTGCGTCGCGACACCTCTGCCTTGGGTGATCTGGAAAGCCAGCGCGGTAAGCGCGAGGATGCTAAGCCAGTCACCCAGGCTGGACAGCGCCAGGGCGATCCACAATCGACGGAACGGCTTGATGGACAGCACACCGCGCCGTTCTCGGTTGGCTGGAGCGCGGAGGATCATTGCGCCACCGTATCGGTGAGATCAAACGAGCACGGGTGTTCGGGTGAGAGCGTACCTTCCGCTATCCCGAAGCGGCCCGCGACCTACCGCGACGTGCGGCCGGGCCCGCGGCCCGCCGATCTGCCAGCAACTCCGCGGCGCGCTGAAGTGTGATCGACTCGACCTCGTCGCCCTTCCGCAGCGAAGCATTGGTGTGCCCGTCCGTCACGTACGGGCCGAAGCGGCCTGACTTGATCACAAGCGCCGTTCCTGTCACCGGATCATCGCCAAGCTCACGCAGCGGCGGCGCTGTGGCGGCGCTGCGACGTCCGCGCGCCTTCGGCTGGGCGAACAGGTCCTTCGCCGCGGTGAGAGTCAACGTGAACAGCTGCTCCTCGCTGTCAAGTGACCGGCTGTCCGAGCCCTTCTTCACGTAGGGCCCGTAACGCCCGTTCTGCACGGTGACCTGCTCGCCATCCAATTCGCCGAGCACCCGGGGCAGCGTGAGCAGGCGCAGTGCGTCCTGCAGCGTCACCGTATCGAGCGTCATGGTCTTCAGCAGCGAAGCCGCCCGCGGTTTCGCTGCCGTCGCCTTGCCCGGCCGCTGCTTGGCACCCTTGGCCTTGGCAGGCTTCTGCGCGTCCCCGTTACTCTCCGGCTCGAGCACCTCGGTCACGTAGGGCCCGTAACGGCCCACCTTGGCCACGATGGCCCGCCCGGTCTGCGGATCGGTCCCCAATTGCCGTTCGCCGCTCGGCTGCGCGAAAAGCTCCTCGGCCCGCTCCTGGGTCAGCTCGTCGGGTGCCGTGCCCTCGGGGACGTTCACCCGCTCCCCGTCACGCTCCAGGTAGGGACCGTACCTGCCGACCCGAACGACGATGGGGGTTCCCTCCAGCGGGAACGAGCTCACATCCCTCGCGTCGATGTCACCGAGGTCGCTGACGAGATCCTTCAACCCTTCTTCGCCGCTGGTGCCGTTCTCGCCGAAATAGAAGCGGCGCAGCCACGGTACCCGGGCCGCCTCGCCACGGGCGATCTCGTCGAGGACGTCCTCCATGCGTGCGGTGAAATCGTAGTCGACGAGGTGCCCGAAATGCCGTTCGAGAAGCGTGACCACGGCGAACGCGAGGAACGAGGGGACGAGTGCGGTGCCCTTGCGGAACACGTAACCGCGATCAAGGACGGTGCCGATGATGGATGCGTAGGTTGATGGCCTGCCGATCTCCCTGTCCTCGAGTTCCTTGACCAGCGTCGCCTCCGTGTACCTCGCTGGCGGGCGGGTGCTGTGCCCGGCGGGGGCGAGGCTGACGACGGCCAGCGGGTCGTTCTCCGCTAGCAGCGGCAGGCGGTGCTGTGTGTCCTCGCGGTCGGTCTCGGGATCGTCGGCATCCTCGACATATGCCTTCAGAAATCCATGGAAGGTGATGACCTTCCCCGACGCACCGAACTCGGCATCCTCGCCCGCGCTCGACCGCCCGGCGACCCGGACGGACACCGACTCACCGACCGCGTCCTTCATCTGCGAGGCAACCGTGCGCTTCCAGACCAGCTCGTACAGCCGGAACTCGTCGCCGGCCAGGCCGCTGGCCGAGGGGGTCGCGAACTCGTCGCCGGCGGGGCGGACAGCCTCATGAGCCTCCTGGGCGTTTTTGACCTTGCTCGTGTAGACGCGCGGTGCGTCCGGTATGTATTCGGCGCCGAAAAGGTGCCTCGCCTGCGCGCGGGCAGCAGCGATCGCCGTCTCGGACAGCTGGATGCTGTCGGTCCGCATGTACGTGATGTGCCCGTTCTCGTAGAGCCGCTGGGCGACGGACATTGTGTACTTGGCGGAGAAGCCGAGCTTGCGCGACGCCTCCTGCTGAAGCGTCGTCGTCCTGAAGGGCGCATAGGGCGAGCGCCGGTACGGCTTCCTTTCCACCGAGCGGACGGTGAAATCCGCCTGCGTTAGCCGCTGTGCGAGTCCCGCCGCGTCCGCTTCGTCGAGCTGCACGGCTTCGGCGGTCTTTAGTTGCGCGGCCGGGGAGAAGTCGCGGCCCTGAGCTACCCGGCGGCCGTCGAGGGCGACGAGAGTGGCCGGGAACTCCGGCGGCTCCGCGTCGCTGCGACGGCTGCCGAAAACCGCCTCAAGATCCCAGTAACTCGCCGACCGGAATGCGATCCGGTCCCGCTCACGCTCCACAACGAGGCGGGTGGCGACCGACTGAACGCGGCCCGCCGACAGCCTGGGCATGACCTTCTTCCACAGCACGGGTGAGACCTCGTAGCCGTAAAGCCGGTCCAGGATGCGCCGGGTCTCCTGCGCGTCCACGAGACCCTGGTTGAGCTCGCGCGGGCTGGCGACGGCGGTGGCGATTGCCTCGGGAGTGATCTCGTGAAAGACCATCCTGCGGGCGGGCACCTTCGGCTTGAGCACCTCGAGCAGATGCCACGCGATCGCCTCGCCTTCGCGGTCCTCGTCAGTGGCGAGCAGCAGCTCGTCCGCCTCTCCGAGCAGTTTCCGCAGCTTGCCCACCTGTTGCTTCTTGTCGGGGTTTACCACGTACAGCGGTTCGAACCCGGCGTCCACGTTGACGCCGAGCCGGGCCCATGGCTCCTTCTTGTACTTCGCCGGTATGTCGGCCGCCTTGTCGGGCAAGTCACGAATGTGGCCGATGCTCGACTCCACCACGTAACCCCGGCCGAGATACCCGGCGATCGTTCTGGCCTTGGCCGGCGACTCGACGATGACAAGCCGGGTTCCGCGCCTGGCGCTGCCCGTGGCACCCCGTTTACTATCTGGCACCCTCGCTAATCCTCACATCCAGCACGCCGTCACAGTGTCCCCACCGGACGGCCCGGTTCACCTCTGCCGCTGTTCTTGTTATGGTCCGGTAACCTTTCCGCGCTGCAGCGTACGTCCCGGCCCGCGCCCACCGCCAGCGACCGTGGCTGCCGCAGTCCAGACGAGGTGACGTTACCCGCATTGCGGCAGAGGTTTGCGCGACCGCGCCAACTGCGCAGAATGAGATTCGATGAACCAGTACTCCTACGTCGTCGTTTACCTGCCGCGCAGCCTGTCCCGCGATGCCGCACGGCAGATCCTGACGGATCACGCGGAGTACGGCGATTGGGAACTAACCCGTCTCCTGCTGTTCGCGGACGGCAGCAGGAAAGCGACCCTGCGGCGCAGGATCATACGCCCGGTCCGCACCATGTGACTTCGCGGCGGCTCGGACATGGCTACTCTTCGGCCACTGTGACATGCCCGGTGGGGCCGCGTCTCCCGCCTGGCGGTGACTTCTCCGGCGCCGGTCCGGATCAACGGTGCCGCGGCGGCTCTCTGCTGCAGGATCTCGCCATCCGAGTGCGCCGCGCGGCGCCCCTGCCCTCGTCAGCCATCCTCGTCAGCCATCCAGGACCGGGAGGCCCTAGATAGGGCTTTGCCCGTCCCTGGCCGCGCACACCGGGACGGGCAAAGCGTTTACTTGCAGCGACACCAGCCGGCCACCGCAGCGCGGCGAGTCAGCCCGCGACTCCACCACCACAGGGGACGAGCAAAGTGCCTGCAGCCTTGCGCGTCTGCAGACTCGCGCGTCCGCAGACGTGCGGCGCAGCTAGCGGAGCGAGGACTTGGACGTCCTCCGGCGCCTGGCCAAGAAGAGCGCGCCTGAGCCGAACGCCGTGGCAAGACCGGCCACCGCCACCAGGCCGGTGATGTCGGCGCCGGTGGTCGGAAGTCCGTTGCTCACGGTATACGAGGCATTCGTCAGCTGAAGCTGGGGCTTAATTCCGGTCTTGAGACCACCGGTCGCGGTGAGGTTGTAGTCGCGTGACTGGCCAGCCTCGTGCCCCTTGCGGCAGGGCTTGCTGCTGTGGTGATACGTGCTGACCACCACGGCGCTATGGCTGTTGCCGTAGCCCTTGCGGCACGGCTTGCTGGCCCGGCGCACCGTGGTCGCGATCGTGCGCCCGTAGTCCTTGCGGCACGGCTTGGTGCTGTGGTGATAAGCGGTGATCACCGTGCGGCGATAGCTGCTGCCGTAATCCGTGCAGCACGGCTTGGTGTTGTGCTGGGCGACTCTGATCACCACGGTCTCACGGCCGCCTGACGACTGGCCGTGAGCCTTGCGGCACGGGTTGCTGCTGTGATGGCCGAGGCTGATCACCACTTTGTACTGACCGCCAGGCGACCCGCCATTGCCGTCGGGCGTGCGACCGAGCTCACTGCTGCCACTCGATCGGCGGCCCTCGTTGCCTTGAAGAGCGGCGCCGACATGATCCGCGGGAACCGACACCCGCGTAGTGGCGTGGTTACCGGCGGAGCCGGCACTGCTCGCCACACTGCCACTGGCGAGCGCAATACCCGTGCCGCCCGCGGCGAACACGGTCGTCAGCATGGCGATCTTGGCCATGCGTCCGGGCCAGGCGAATTTACTCATGTAGATACCTGCGTTCGTGTAGGGGTTTGGGATGTGCCTGCTGGCCGCAAGTCAGCGGCGCGCGATGCGCGCGCGGCTTCCGGCGGTTCGGAGTGCTGATATCGCGCCGAAGGCGGCGGGCATCAGCGTGCGCCGGAGGACCCGTTCGACAGTCCCTGCGTCGGTAGAGCTCCCACGTGCGACCCTCCTGGGAAATCTCCGGTAGCCAACCCTGGGGGTTCGTTGGCGTAACCGATCCTGTACAGAGCGTCACCATAACACGGTTAGGTACACACAGTCGAGAAATTCAAAAAATCGTCGTGTGGTGATTTTCGCGCACGAGTAGGCGCTAGTGCGCCGACCTCATACGAAGGGCTAGCATTGATCAAGGAATTGGTCGAGAACACGAACCCCGAAACGCAGCGCTTCAACCGGTACGCGCTCATCTACGCCATGGAACATTCCGGAAAAATCCAGATCAGATGGAAGCCTGAGTGGCGCGAACCCAAAGCACCGGATACCGATCCTGGCAAACGATTTTGCGTCGGTTCCCCCAGACAGGCAGTACGGGACTACCCTGGCTGCGGGGTCCTCAGCCAGCAGCGCCCGGCTCATCGCCGTGACGAGCTCGCCGTCAGGAGTGGTCTCCAACGCAATGTCGCGATGGACGAACTCACGTTGAATGCCGGGACCAAGGAGGCCATCGAGCTCGGCCAGGAACTCCTCCTCATACCCTGGCAGGAAACGTCCGTCCACCTCCGCTGAGGCAATCTGCGGTATAACGTTTACTTTATACCCAGCGCGCAACACTGTCGGATTAATTGTATTTCGTAGGGTCGCACCCGTGATGCGTGAAATCGGTCCCAATTTATCCAGTATTTCCTGACAACGGTCAGCGCTGAACTCGACCTCGAGAACATCCGCGGCCTGCTCGAGGAACGCCTGCACGCTCGGTGTGAGGCGGACTCCGAACTCGTGCCTGCCCAAGCGCGCGATCGCCTCGGCCAGCTCGGTGACCGCGTTGTGATCGTTAAGCATGGAACCGTGGCCGGCGGTTCCGCGCGCTGTTAGCCGCAACCATGCCATCCCCTTCTCTGCCGTCTGAAGCAGGTAGAGCCGCTGCGGTCCGGACGGGCCTTGCAGGGTGTAGCTGAAGCCGCCGACTTCACCGATGGCCTCCGTGCAGCCCGCGAAGAGGTCCGGATGGTTGTCAACAAGCCAGCGGGCGCCCCACGAGCCCCCCGCCTCCTCGTCGGCAAGGAAGGCCAGCACGACACCGCGCGGTGGACGACGGCCCTCGCGCAGCCGTTGGCGGATCACCGCCAGGATCATCGCGTCCATATCCTTCATGTCCACCGCGCCGCGGCCCCAGACGCAGCCACCGGTGACCTCGCCGGAAAACGGGTGCACTTGCCAGTCACCAGGGTCGGCGGGGACCACGTCGATGTGGCCGTGCACAAGCAACGCTGGCCGGATGGCGTCAGTGCCCTCGACCCTCGCGACAACGCTGGCGCGCTTCGGATGGGACTCGAAGATCTGGGACTCAAGGCCGACCTCGGCAAGCCGGGCGGCGACGTACTCTGCGGCCGTGCGCTCGCCAGGTCCGGAGTGGTCGCCCGGATTGGTGGTATCAATGCGAATCAGATCGCTGCACAGCTGGGTTACCTCGTCCTCGGCCGTCGGATGTCCGGACACGGTCCCTCCATGACTGTCGCCTGCGGCTACTGCGGTATGAATGCCTCGCCGCCGTCTTGAGACTCCTCCGGCCACGATCTCACCTCAGGGTCCCCCGGCCAGCCGGTGGGATCACCCTGGCCTTCGCCGGAAAGCCCAAGATTTGCTATCGTGATGCGGCCGACGCGCCATGGGCAGCGCTGCGGCACAGGTCCGGGTGGCGGAATAGGCAGACGCGCTAGCTTGAGGTGCTAGTGCCCGTAAAGGGCATGGGGGTTCAAGTCCCCCCTCGGACACGACCCTTTCGTACATGTCTGGCCAACTTCGGCCCGGACGGCGACCGTTCGTTCGCCCGGGTTATAGGTCAGGTGCAGGTTGAGGCCCGCGTAGATTTCGGCCTTGTCTTCGGTGCTGGCGTCGCGCAGTGCCTGGGTGAGGTCCCTGATTGCGGTGACGGTCGCGGCTATCTGCTCTTTGGTCATCCTGGCCGGGCCGGGGCGGGTGGTGCCGGTCGCGGCGCGCAGGCGGGCGTCGGCGGCGAGCTTGAGGGCTTGGGTCTCGGTGATCCACTGGCCGACCACCGCGGGGTCAGCTCCGGAGTCGAGCGCCGCGCGGTACTGGGCGAGTTTCTGGTCGCACGTGCCGATTTCTTCCCGGAGGGTCACCAGTTCGTGCGGGATGGCCTGCTCCTGGCTCGCGGCAAGGTCTTCGATCGTGCCGGACAGGTGAGCGGGGTCGAGTGAGGTGCTGAGCCAGACGTCCAGCTCGGGCAGGATTTCGGCTTCGCGCAGGTACACCCCGCGGGAATGACGAACGTGGTTGGTGCGCGTGTACTCGCTGGGGTAGGTGCACCGGTAGTAGGCCTGGTCGTTGTTCCGGCTTCCTTGCATGCGCCGCGTGCAGATGCCGCAGCACAGCAGGCCGCGCAGTACGTAGGGACGGGGGCTGGTGCGCGGGCGGCGGATCACCTGGCGGGCGTTCTTGGCGGCGAGGAGCTGATGAGCCTGGCCGAAGGTCTGGTCATCGATGATCGGCGGGTGCACGATCTGCTCGGAGAAGATCCACTTGTCCTGGTCGTTCCACCGCATCTTGGTCATATGGCCGAGAGCGACGTCGGTGACGTCGATGAGGACCTCGTCCTTGCGCTGGCGGTTCCAGACCTGGCGGCCGGTGTAGCGGGGGTTGGCGAGGATCGCGCGGACGGCGCTCTTGGACCAGGCCAGGCCGCAGCGGTGCCGGTCGTGGGCGGACGGGCACGGGATCCCGTCGCGGGTCAGCCGCTCGGCAATGGCGAAGATCCCGTAACCGGCGAGGAACTCGGCGAAGATCCGCTGTATCACGGCTGCCGCTGGTTCGTCGATCGCCAGCGCGTGCAGGCGCTTGCCATCCGCGGCCTTGGCCGGGTTCGGGTGCGGGCCGATGTCGATAA
>DATIYI010000114.1:0-3694 GCA_035517695.1 Streptosporangiaceae bacterium | reverse complement strand
GCTGGCGCGCAGCGCGAGTTCCACGTCGTGGCGGTTCTCGCCCACTGGTCGGCCGAGGCTCTCCTCGGCCTTGCGGATCCGGTATTGGACCGTGTTCTTGTGCAGCACCAGCTGTTCGCCGGTGGCCTTGTAGCTGCCCCCGGTTTCGAGGAAGACCAGCAGGGTCCCGCGCAGCCGGGCGTGGTGCTCGTCGTCGGCGGCCAGTCCCGCCAGCGTGGCCAGCACCCAGGCGCGCAGCAGGCCGGGGGAGGCGAGCATCATCGCCACGGGCGCGACTTCGCTGAACGCGACCGCCCGCGGCGGGGGAGATTCTCCGGCGAGCGCCACCGCCTGGGCGGCGATGGCCTGCTGGTGGGTGAGGCGGAACCCGGTCGCGCCCTTGGCCGCGTCGCCGAACGCGAAACACAGGTCGCTGTCCAGGCCTGCCGTGCTGGCTGCCGCGGCGTCGAACCTGTCCCGGATCCCTAGCGGCAGCCAGGCCCAGGCACTGGATACGTCGCGGGGCAGGAAGACAGGCTCACCCGGGCAGGCCACCTTCCCCGCGACATGGCTGACCGCGTGCTCGAGCCGGGTGATGTTATCTACGGCGGCCGCCGTATCGCCTGCCCAGCACACCACGCCCAGGTGGTACTGGCGCAGCCGGTAGCCCAAGGTGGCCTCCGTCGCGGTCACGTCGATCCGCTGGCCCGACAACAATTCCCGGATCCGGGCGGCTCGCGCGGCGCCGCGGTTCCGCAGCCACATCTCCCGTTCCTGGGTGTAGGCCGCGACGATCTCCTCGGAGGTCTGGTCGACGTACCCGGCCACGATCTTGGACATGCTCAGCGTGGCGGCGGTGATCATCTGGGCGTCATCTGCCCGCCGGGCCAGTTCGTTGAGGAGCCAGCCGGAGAAGCAGGTGTGCCCGAGCCGGTAGGCGCGCAGCAGCGCGGTCAGCGGCGTCCCGCGCTGCGCCCGCCGCCGCGCGTATTCCAGCGACGCGGCCGGGGCCTGCACGGCGCTCAGATCGATTGTGTGCTGCATGATCTGCAGGCACGTGCCCACGTTGCTCTGGACGCTGGAGGCGAGCAGGGTGAGCACGGCCTTGTCGTCGTGCAGCTCCGGGATCTCCCGCAGGATCACCTCATAGACATCCGCTGACACCGCGGCGACACGGCGGCTCACCGCCGCCGCGACGTCAGCCACGAGCTCGCCCAGTGCGGCGCCATCCATGTCCACCTGCGGATTCTCGCACATTCCGCTGCGCATGCCGAGAGGCAGCTAATAGCGCGCGTCCGTTACTTACGGTAGCTGCCGTGACGGAACTCGTCGCTGAGTGATGGATGGGACGGGCTCCAGCCGAGCTCGGCCCGGGCCCTGGCCGCGTCGGTGCCCTGATCGAGCAGCAGGACCTCGGCGAAGTAGTCGCCTAGGCGGGCGCGGGCCTCAGCGTCGGAGCCGGGGACCGCTCCTGGGGCGCCAGCCGCGACGGCTGCCGCCTCGGTCAGTTCGGCCACGGCCGGGTGCAGCCCGTTGCCGATGACGTAGCGGCCGCGCGCCGAGTCGTCCTCCAGGACGCGCCGGAAGAAATCCGCCAGGTCGGCGGCGTGCACGGTGGACCAGTGCTGCTGGCCGGTGCCGAGCATGATCAGGTTGCCTGCGTCGTCCCGGGGCGAGCCGAGAAGCAGCCCGGGAATCCCGCCCCCGCCGTCGCCGTAGGCGACGCTGGAGACGATCACGACTCCGCGCATGCCGGGCGTGCCGAGTACCCGGCGTTCGATCGGTACCTTCCATGACACCATCGCGGGCGCGTTGAATCCGGACGCCTCGGTGACGGAGAGGTTGGACCCGTAGATCCACAGGCCGCTGATCTGGAGGTAGGGCCTGCCGGTGCCGGCGAACGCGCCGGTCACCGCATCGACCACCGCGGAGTCCAGGTTCGCGCTGGTGGCGTCGCCGGGACTGGCCGTGTGGATGGCCCCGTCCGCGTCGCCGAGCAGCTTGGTGACCGCGGGCCGGTCGTAGAGGTCGACGACGGCCGGCGTGGCGCCGCGGGCGGCCACGGTCTCCGCCTGGGCGTCGTCGCGGACGAGCGCGGTCACCTCGTGGCCGTGTTTGTGCAGATCCGCCAGTACATGAGATCCGACGAACCCTGTTGCTCCGGTGAGTACTACTTTCATGGCTAGACAGCCTCCTGCCTTTCACGGCCTGGACTTGTTCGTTAAAGCGGACTGTAACCCATTATGACTTGAACAATCAAGTCAACACTACCCAAGTATCATCGAAGGAGGCCCTATGAGCGAGATCGCCAAGCACTGGATCGACGGTGAATGGGTTGGGTCGGACACCGCCTCGGAGCACGGCTCCTGGACGGTCCAGACCAACCCGGCGCCGAGCCTTCCAGGCCTGATCTTGGGCAGCACGCACAATGACCACTTGAATCATCCAGTGATCGCTATGCTTGGGTCTATGACACAAGGAGCCGACCGCGGTGCGGGGGAGCCGCCGGTGCAGTGGCTGACCGCCGAGGAAGTGCACTCCTGGCTGTCCGTAGTCCGGTTGATGACCTGGCTGCCCTGGTCGATCGACCAGCAGCTGCAGCGCGACTCGAACCTGGGGATGGTGGAGTACCAGGTCCTGGCCATGCTGTCTGAGCGGCCCGAGCGGACCATGCGGATGAGCTCGCTGGCCGAGGTCACCAACGCGTCGCTGTCCCGGCTGTCGCACCTGGTCAAGCGCCTCGAGGGGCGAGGGCTGGTGCGCCGCGAGCCCGACCCCGCAGACGGGCGGTTCACCAATGCGATCCTGACCGACAAGGGCTTTCGGACCCTGGCTGACGCCGCGCCCGGGCACGTGGCCCATGTGCGATCGCTCGTCATCGACGTCCTGTCGCCCGAGCAGCTGCGACGCCTTGGCCTCGCCGCAGACCGCATCATGTCGCACATCGACACCTCGGAGATCAACTAGTCCCGGACACGCGCGTCCTGATTGTGTGCTGGCCACGATCTCGTGCCGGGGATTCGTGCGGTCAGGACGTGGCCGCCGTCCCGTCTGGTTTGCACGGTAGGAGGGACACTGGTTCCGGATGGTCCTGGACCGGTGAAGCTAGGACGGTGATCGGGATGAACCTCGGGTCCGGCGGGCAGTTCGGGGACTACCAGAATGAGATCTACCTCGGCGGGCTGGCCGGCGTGCTGCCCACAATGCCGATGGCCTTTGCCGAGCTGGAGGCGCGAGCGCAGCCGGCGTTGTTGCCGTCAGTGCTGTCGTACGTCGCCGGCGGCGCGGGGGACGAGTCCACCCAGCGAGCCAATGTCGCAGCGTTCCTGCAGTGGGGGCTGGTGCCGCGGATGATGGTCGGCGCGACCCGGCGCGACTTGTCGGTAGAGCTGTTCGGGATGAGCCTGCCTTCTCCGTTGCTGATGGCGCCGGTCGGGGTGCTCGGGCTGTGCGCGCAGGACGGCCACGGGGACCTCGATCCGGGTCTGATGCCCGATCCGCGCCGCGGTGAAGGCTCACCCTGAGCGTGGGGGAGAGGTCGTACTCATACCGGTCTCCTCCTTCAGTTACTTGATAGTTCAAGTCAATGATGTAAGCGCAGTGAGCCGGTTTGTCAACACCGAGGCGCTCTGCTCAGGGCCTGGCGCAGACTCAAACAGCATCGATGCTCCACCGATGTCGTTTCCCGACGGGCCGCCACCTAGCCTCTCCAACC
>DATIYI010000113.1:0-16962 GCA_035517695.1 Streptosporangiaceae bacterium | reverse complement strand
ACCTGCTCCCACCTCGTACACCCGGTGCGGGGGAGCAGGTGGGCGCCGGCGAACCAGGCCACGGCCTCGGTGTAGGTCCGCACCGTCTTGGCGGCTTTGCCCTCGGCGGCCAGGTGCAGCCGGAACGAGCCGATCTCCGGGGCGAACGGCCCGGCCTCCAGCGGCTTGCGCCGCCTCGGGCGCGGTGGCGGGACGGTCATCATTTTTCTCTCTTCCTGCGGTTCCGCTGTCACGCATGCATCTGCGCGTGAGCGTTTCCGCAGGTCAGAGAACTTAACGATGAGCGCTGCCAGTGCCATGGGAATCCCTCTCCTCCTGCTGTCTGCGCAGGTAGGAGGGCTGACTGATCGTCCTCAAGGTGGTGGTCAGGGGCAGGGTCGAACTGCCGACCTTCCGCTTTTCAGAAGGTCTGTCGCCGATCGCAGGACCATCCGCTTCATGCGCTTGAGAGCCCGATTGACCTGCATACGGGCCTATCAAGAGGTTGCGGCAGCAGTTTAGCAGGCGTGCCGACGTGTGCCAGGGAATGCCGTTTCGTCCGTGTTATCGGCGTGTTAGACCCCTCCCGGACTCAGGCTTGTGTTGCTCTTGTGTTGGCCAGAGCTGCCCTGGTCAGCTGCCGCGCCTGCGTTTCGATCCCACCGTGCCTGTACCCGGCCCAGCCCGCCGGCGGCCATTCACTTGGTCAGCCACTCATCCAGCTACCCCTCCGGCTAGGCCGGGAATGACGCACCGTAACGGACGAAACGTGCGCTGTGCCTGACATCGGCGGGCCGGCGCGGCGAGGCCGCATGCGGATCATCCTCATCTGGGTGGCGATCGGCGTCCACAGCAGTGCACTCCAAGGGCTTCGACCAGGCACCGGCTGGTGAACCGGATTGCGGGGCCGTTCGCCGATTGGGCTGCTCACGTAGTTTTGGGGCTGTCTTGTCGCGTTCGGCCAGGCCGGTCGCAGGCGCACAGTGCGGATCATCTGCGTGGTCATCGCGGCTCTCACTGTACTCGTCCGGGCATGGCCTGATGCTGCCCGTCGCCCGCCGGCAGTCAACACCCAGCCGGCGAGGGCAGGCGGGGGTGCCTACCGCGCAGGCTGCTTGGCCTGGTCCTGGTTCCGCCCCTGATCAGCAGGACGCGATGTCTTGACCTCAAGGATTCCGCCGCGCGGCGGGCGAGGGCGGTGAGCGTCCCGCGGATTGCCGATGACGGTGACACCACGGCGAGTTACTGTCGGTATGTGATGCTCGCGGGCGTAACCTTGCTCCTCTTGGCCGGGCTGGCCTGGACCGCCCGCCTGGTGCATGTCGGCAACCTGGACGCGCAGGACCTTGCGGACAAACTTGCCACGCCAGCGCCCGTGTCGGCGCTGGACTGGCCAGAACTTCACCTGAACGCGGTCGTGGCCCAGCCCGATGAGCAGTCTATGGTCCTGCTGGATGTGGACTGGCCGGCGCATCCGCAGCGGGCGGCCACTCTGCTGCTGGCCCTGGACCGGGACGAGCGGCAGTCGCTGCTCTTGCTGTCCCAGTGGTGCGCGAGCCGGGTATCGGTCTCACCGGCGCGGCGAGATGGCGCGGAGCTGGTACTTCGCCGGCGCCAGAGCCTTGAGCGCCTGCACGCGGTCCTCGTCGCTGAGGACACAGCACTCACCTGGTAAAGCCGGGCGCGGCCTGGCTGGGCTGCCCGGCGGCCAACGGCGTCGCCGCGTACAAGCAGCCGCGGCACACGGTCACCGTGCAGCCCGCGGCCCTGGCCGTCGCCCCGCCGCCGGCGCTGGCCTTCGCGGCCTGGCTCACTGTGTCTGCCCTCAGTTGAGGGCTTTGCGCCAGGCGGAGCCGCGTAGCAGCCGCAGCCCGTTGAGGCCGACGATGACGGTGGAGCCCTCGTGGCCGGCCACGCCGAGCGGCAGCGGCAGGTGCCCGGCCAGGTCCCAGGCGACCAGCGCCGCGATGATCGCGGCGGCGATAACCAGCCGTCTGACCGCGGCGGCCCGCGCCCCGCGCGGGTTTGACTTCCTGTTCCAGCCCGCATAACATATGAAAGGTTATTCATGAGACACCTCGTTCGGTGAGGCGTCTCCACGGACACAGGCCACTGATCCCACCGGTCGAGAGACCCTCCGGATCAGGACACCTCTCCCCGGCATAAGGGGTGAGGCCAAGTGGCTGCGCAGGCGACCTGATGGCCGCGCTACGCCGTGGAGTGCCAAAGCTCTTACGAGAGAGGTGCGGCCGGGATCCTTACCGCGGCTGTGTGGTGCCTCTCACGGGACTATTGGCCTGGCATCTTTGTGCCCGGCGGGAGGGAGGCGAGTGATGGACGCTGATAGTCCGGGCCGAAGTAGGCCCTGCTCGCAATTGTCCTTTCCTGTTCCGGGCACGCGCTGACCCTGCCGCGCTGAGCTGGCCTGACCTGCGCCCTGGCGCAGCGGCAGCCTGCGCGCGTGCCCCCCGATCCCGCCTGCTTGTGGCGGGGAGAGGGGTGTTCTGCTATGACCACGACCAACATCACCCGCACCGCGGTGCTGGACGAGGCGCATGTCGGTGACATCCGCGGCGCGCTCGGCACGATCCGCTACGGCGACGTCGCGGCCCGGCCGACGCTGTCGTCGAAGTGGAAGACGCTGCTGGCGATCCTCGGCCCTGGGCTGATCGTGATGGTCGGCGACAACGACGCCGGCGCGTTCTCCACCTACGGGCAGGCTGGCCAGGACTACGGCACCCGGCTGCTGTGGACGCTGCTGCTGCTGGCCCCGGTGCTGTACGTGAACCAGGAGATGGTGTTGCGCCTGGGCGCCGTGACCGGGGTCGGGCACGCCCGGCTGATCCTGGAGCGGTTCGGCAAGTTCTGGGGCGCGTTCAGCGTGATCGACTTGTTCATCTTGAACGCGCTGACAATCGTGACCGAGTTCATCGGCATCAGCCTGGCCGCCGGCTACCTGGGCGTCCCGAAGATCGCCGCGGTGGCGCTCGCCGCCATGGTGGTCATCGCGGCCGCGTTCACCGGCAGCTTCCGGGCCTTCGAGCGGATCGCGGTGGCGTTCTGCGCCGGGTCGCTGCTGCTGATCCCCCTGTACCTGATGGCCCACCCGGCCGCCGGGCAGATGGCCCGCGACTTCGTCATCCCGGCCATGCCGGGCGGGTCCGGGCAGCTGGCCACCGTGATGCTGCTGATCATCGGAATCGTCGGCACCACGGTCGCCCCCTGGCAGCTGTTCTTCCAGCAGTCCTACGTGATCGACAAGCGGATCACCCCGCGGTTCATGCGGTATGAGAAGGCCGACCTGCGGATCGGCATCGTCATCGTGATCATCGGCGGCGCGGCCATCATGGGCGCGACCACGGCCGCGTTCGCCGGCACCAGGGCCTTCGGGAACTTCACCGACTCCGCCGGGCTGGCGGCCGGCCTGGCCGCCTACGCCGGCAAGGCCGCCGGCGCGGTGTTTGCGGTCGCGCTGCTGGACGCCGCGGTCATCGGCGCATTCGCCGTGTCGCTGTCCACCGCCTACGCCATCGGTGACGTGCTGGGCCTGAAGCACTCCCTGCACCGCGGCGTGCGGCAGGCCAAGGGCTTCTACGCCGTCTACGCCGTCCTGATCGCCGGCGGGGCCGCTATCGTGCTGATCCCCGGCTCCCCGCTCGGCCTGCTCACCCTGGGCGTGCAGGTCCTGGCCGGGGTGCTGCTGCCCAGCGCGACGGTGTTCCTGCTGCTGCTGTGCAACGACAAGGCCGTCCTGGGGCCGTGGGTCAACCGCGCGAAGACCAACGTCTTCACCGCGACCGTGGTCGCGATCTTGATCACGCTGTCGATCGTGCTGACGGCGTCGGTGATGTTCCCCTCGATCACCGCCCGCCAGATCTTCGAGATCATGACCGGCTGCGCCGCCGCGTCCGCGATCACCGGCGGTTACCTGCTGCTGCGCGCCCGCCGCGGCCACGCCGAGCCGGCCGGCCGCACCGGCCGGGACACCTGGCGGATGCCGCCGCTCGACACGCTGCCCGCGCCGGTGATGTCGGCGGGCCGCAAGATGGGCCTGACCGCCCTGCGCGCCTACCTGGCCGTCGCGATGATCCTGGTCATCATCAAGATCGCCCAGGTCGCGCTCGGGCACTGACCGCGCCGCCTGCCGTCGCGACGCCGTCCCGGCCGCACAGGGTGCGCGGGCGGGTCGGCGAGGCTTTCGGGAAGGGAAGGTGCCCGGATGCAGACGCTGAGCACGCTGGAGTTCTTTACCCGGCTGGCGGTGGGCCTGGGCTGCGGTGCCTTGATCGGCGCCGAGCGGCAGCGGCGCGCCCGCATGGCGGGGCTACGGACCAACGCGCTGGTAGCGGCCGGCGCGACCTTGTTCGTCTTGTACTCCGACATCGACGGCAGCGCCAACTCCACCCAGGTCGCCGCCTACGTCGTGTCGGGCGTCGGGTTCCTAGGCGGCGGGGTGATCCTGCGGGACGGGTTCCACGTGCGGGGCCTGAACACGGCCGCGACCTTGTGGTGCTCGGCGGCGGTCGGGGTGCTGGCCGCCTCCGGGCACCTGGCCTTCGCCGTGATCGGCACCGTCACGGTGCTGGCCGTGCACGTGCTGGGCCGGCCGCTGGGCCGCCTGATCGACCAGGACGACGCGGCCGGGGAAAACGAGGACCTGGTTCCGTACCAGCTGCACATCAGCTGCAAGCCGAAGAGCGAGCCGCGCATCCGCGCTCTGCTGGTACAGGACACCAGCAGCAGCGAGGTGATCTTGCGCGGGATGGATACCACCCGGAACGAAGAGGGCAGCCAGACCCGGCTGACCGCGGACCTGCTGGTCGGCGGGGACGCGGCCGCGCGCCTGGAGCAACTGGTCTCCCGCCTGTCGCTGGAGCCGGGGATCTACGGCGTGCACTGGCATAGCGCCGACGAGCCCGACCTGGCGCCGGCGCTAGCCGTATCCGGTGAGGAATCCGGAGCACCCGACGAGGAATAGCCTGCGGCCGCAGGCGGAGGCCGCCGGGTTCTGGGACGACAGCTGTCCTCAGGCACCGCAAAGTGCCGCCGGGCGAGTTTGGGTGGTTCCGCTGCCAGCCGGACCGGGCCCGCTACCTGCATAAGGTCATCGTGCTGTTCGGTGACCGGGCCGATGTCGCGTTCGCCTCGCACCACTGGCCGACCTGGGGCACGACAAGGTCATCCGGTTCTTGTCCGGGCAGCGCGACCTGTACGCCTACCTGCACGACCAGTCGCTGCGGATGACGGCGCGGTAATCGGCGCGTTCGCCGTGGCGCCGGCCACTTCCCATGCACTCGGTGACGTGCTGGGCCTGAAGCACTCCCTGCACCGCGGCGTGACGCAGGCCAAGGGGTTCTACGCGGTCTGCTCGCTGCTGATCGCCGGGGCCGCGGCCCCGGTGCTGATCCCAGGTGTGCCGCTTGGCCTGCTGACCGAGGGGGTGCAGGTGCTGGCCGGGGTGCTGCTGCCGTCGGCGCCGGTGTTCTTGCTGCTGCTGTCCAACGACCGGGACGTGCTCGGCCCTGGGTCAACGGCCGCGTCCTGAACGCCTTCACCAGCACCGTAGTCGCGGTCCTGGTTACGCTGTCAGTCATCTTGACCGCGTGGGTGCTGTTCCCCGCCATGACCGCGGCCCAGATCGGCTGGATCACGGTCGGGTGCGGGGCGGCGGCGGTGGCCGCGCTCGGCTATGCCCTCATCTCCCGTCGGCGGATCGCACGTGCACCCATCGACCGGGCCGGGCCGGCGAACTGGCGGATGCCGCCGCTGGCCGAACTCGGCCGCTCCCGCATCTCGCTGGGACGACGGATCGGGCCGGGCGCGCTGCGTCTGTATCTCGCCGCCGCGATGATCCTGGTCATCCTCAAGATCGTCCAGGTCGCGCTCGGTCACTGACCACCGCTGCCACCGGCTGCCTGCCCGCCCGCCCGGTCGCCCCGGGCAGGCGGCGAGGCCCACCGGAAGAGAAGGTGCCTGCATGCAGACGCTGAGCACGCTGGAGTCCTTTATCCGCCTGCCTGGGACGAGCGTGCCCGGCCACGTCGCGGATGCTCTCGGCGGTAAGGTGGGCGGCCAGGACGAAGAACGTGGCGCCGATGACCCGCGCCGCTCGGGCCTGCCTGTCGCCTGCCCGGCCGCGCAGTTCCCAGACCACTACGCGGCGCCCTCGGCGGCCATCCGGGCCGGCTGTGGTGTGGTGGAAGTCGAACCGGATCACTGGGATGTCGTTGCGGGCCAGCTGTAGACCGCAAGTCCGGCCACGCGCATCGCAGCGACCACGCCACCGTGAGGAGCCGTATCCTGTGGTCCATTCAGCCGGGTGGCTGGTAGGACAAGGATCGTGACTGGATGACGCGACCAAGAGAGGGCCTCGCGCGTACCGGCCAGGAGGGCCGCGGCGCCCGCCCTGATGAGGCCTTGGCCGAGAGACTGGCGGACACGATGTTCGCGTTGTCGACGCCGAGCCGCGTGCTCATCCTCGGGTGCCTGCTGGGAGGACCCCGTTCGGTGGGCGACATCACCGAGATGCTCGGGATGGAGCAGTCAGCCGTCTCCCATCAGCTGCGGGTGCTGCGGGAGCATAGTCTGGTGCGGGCCGAGCGGGCCGGCAGGCGAAGGCTGTATGCAATCTTCGATGACCACGTCAGCGTGCTGTTGTATGCCGGACTGCGTCACGTCGACCCGGCGTGGTCCGGGCCGGCGGGCGCCGTCGGACCGGTGGGCGAGGAGGGACTGGGAGGAGCGCCGTGACGCCGTCTCCCGAGCGGGGTCACAGCGCGGGCAGCAGGACTATCACGCCAGCCTGGTTTGCTCCCTCCGCGGACCGGCGCTCGCTCCTGGACCGGGCCCATCGGGGAGACATCATGGGGGCGCTTGGCCGGGTGCCGTCCGGCGACACCGGCCCGCGGCGCACGCTGCGCCGCAGGATCACGACACTGCTCGCGATCGCGGGTCCGGGCGTGGTTGTCCTGGTCGCGGACAACGACGCCGGCGGCATTTCCACGTACGCGCAGGCCGGCCAGGACTACGGGCTGCGGTTCCTGTGGCTGCTGCTGATCCTGGCCGGCGCCCTGTTCGTCAACCAGGAGATGGTGGGCCGTCTGGGTGCCGTGACCGGCGCCGGCCATGCCCGCCTGATCTATGAGCGGTTCGGCCGGAGATGGGGCGCCTTCGCGCTCGGCGACCTGCTCATGGTCAATTTCCTGGTGATCGTCACCGAGTTCACCGGAATCGCGCTCGGCCTCGGCTACTTCGGGGTGAGCCGGTACCTATCGGTACCGCTGGCCGCGCTGACGCTGATCGCCCTGCCCGTCACCGGAAGCTTCAGCCGCTGGGAACGAGCCATGTACGTGCTGGTCGCCGCCAGTCTCGCCGCCATCCCGCTGGTGGTCATCGCCGGCCAGCACCGGGCGCTGCGAGCCGTCCCTGCGGCGCAGTTTCATCCGCCGGCGGAGAGCACCGTCCTGGTCGTCATCGCCCTCATCGGCACCACCGTGGCCCCCTGGCAGCTGTTCTTCCAGCAGTCCAACGTGGTCGATAAGCGGATCACCGCCCGCTGGCTGCCCTATGAACGGGCTGACACCATCATCGGCACCCTGCTCTTCGCCGTAGGCGCCGTCGCGGTGCTCGCCGCCTGCGCACTGGCCTTCTCCGGGACCGTGCTCCACGGCGCCTTCCTCGACGCGGGCACGGTCGCTGACGACCTCCGCCGCCGGGCGGGCGAGTGGGCAGGAGCATTCTTCGCCGTGGCCCTGATCAACGGCTCGGTACTCGGCGCGGGAGCAGTCACCCTCTCAACGTCCTATGCCATCGGCGACGTGGCCGGCACCAGGCACTCCCTGCACCGGCCGTGGCGCGCCGCGCGAACCTTTCACGGCAGTTACGCCGCGTTCGTGGCGCTCGGCGCCGCGATCGTGCTCATCCCCGGCGTTCCGCTCGGGATCGTCACCACGGGCGCGCAGGTCATCGCCGGCGTGCTGCTGCCCAGCGCGCTGGTGTTCCTGCTCCTGCTCTGCAACGACGCCGATGTGCTCGGGCCGCGGGTCAATCCCCGGTGGCTCAACGTGATAGCCGGGTCAGTCGTCGCGATCTTCCTCGTGCTATCCGGGCTCTTGGTCTGCGGGACCCTCTTCCCCGGCCTGAAGATCGGCTGGCTGGTGACCATCCTCCCCCTGATCGGGGCAGCGGTAACCGGCGGGGCCTTCGGCCTGCGCCTCTCCCCGGCAAGGCCAGCCGGCGCCCGTGGCGTCTCCGTAGCGGTCACATCGGCCTGGACCATGCCGTCCATCGAAACCCTGCCGCCGCCGCGGTCCTCGTGGGCCCGCACGTCCGGCCTAGTTGCCCTGCGCGTCTACCTGCTCCTGGCTACCGTCGTGGTAATCGTCAAGGTGATACGGCTGATCGTCGGGCTGTAAAGCGAGCTCACGCGCCTGCTGTTACATGAATGATCTTTCATGCTACAGTAGGCTGCGCGTCGGTCAGCTGCTGCATGCCGCGCCGCCGCATCACTTCCGCGCCGGTAGGGGAGGCTGGAGATGCCGTTTCCAGGGCCTGCCAGGGGCTGCCGGCGACGCCCTCGTTGGCCGCTACTGACGGCGTGGGCGGTCTCGGTTGCCAGCCTGCTGACCACTGCGCTGCTTCCGCGGTCAGCGGCTCACGCCTACGGCGCGGTCCTGCTCGCCGCCAGCGCTAGCTCGCTTATTGTGGTGCTGGCTTACGCGCGGTTGCTGCGCCGGGGCATGACGCCATCGCGCACCATAGTGCGCCCGGCGGCCCGTGGGAGAGCCAGGCCTCCTACCTCTTGTCAGCGACGTCTGTGTAGGAGGCATCGCATGGCAGGGCACGGGTCGGTTACCACCCTGAAACGGCAGGGCTGGCGCGGATGGCGTTCCGGCACCGGGGCGAGGGCAAGTGTTCACCCGTTCGTTGCCGCAGGTTAACCGGGTGATGGCCGGGCGTTGGACGCGCGTGAGACTCTCTTAGCGATCGGCATGGTGGCGGCAGCCAGCCTGGAGGTGACCGGTGCCGGTGCTTGGCACGTTCCCGTCACGCGACGTGTGGCGCCGCCCCGGCCTGCGCCCGGTGGACCTGGTGGTGTTCGCCGCGCTGCTGGCCCTGCTGTTCGGGCTGCTGCGGCTGGCCCCGGCGCTGAACGCGCCGTTCCTGCCCAAGGCAGCGCCGGCCGCCGTGTCCACCGATCCGGCCAACCTGCCGTACTACGCGGTGCGGTCGCTGTTCCGCATGTTCATCGCGCTGGGCATCTCCCTGGTGTTCACCTTCGTCTACGCCACGGCGGCCGCCCGGCTGCCCCGCGCGGAGAAGGTGCTGATCCCGGTGCTGGACATCCTGCAGTCGGTCCCGGTGCTGGGCTTCCTCGCGGTGACCGTCACCGCGTTCATCGACCTGTTCCCCGGCTCCGAGCTCGGCCTGGAGTTCGCGTCGATCTTCGCCATCTTCACCTCGATGGCGTGGAACATGACGTTCGCGTTCTACCACTCGCTGATCTCCCAGCCGCGTGACCTGGACGAGGCCGCGCGCATCATGCGGCTGACCAAATGGCAGCGGTTCTGGAAGCTGGACGTGCCCAGCGGGATGATCCCGCTGGTGTGGAACGGGATGATGAGCTTCGGCGGGGCCTGGTTCTTCCTGGCCGCCTCGGAATCGATCAGCGTGCTGAACCATACCTACGCGCTGCCCGGGATCGGCTCCTACGTGGCCGCGGCGATCCAGCAGAGCAGCCTGAGCCACGTCGGCATCGCCATCGTGGTCATGATCGTCATGGTGATCGGGGTCAACTTCGTGTTCTGGCGCCCGATGGTCGCCTGGGCTGAGCGGTTCCGCGTGGAGGAATCCGCCGCGGCCGAACGCCCCCGCAGCTACGTGCTCGACGTGTTGCGCCGCTCCTCGGTCCCGGACCTGGTGGCCCGGCCGGCCCGCCCGGTCGGCCGGCTCCTGGACCGGGTCACCCGGCCGTTCGGGCTGGCCGAGCATCCGCTGCAGCGGCCGGCGCTGCGGGCCCGGACCGGGGACGTGTTCTTCGCCGGCGCGGTCACCGTGGTGGTGGTGTTCGGCGCCTGGAAGGCCCTGGAGTACGTGAACGAGCACCCCCCCGGGCTGAGCGCGTTCGGCCCGGCCTTCGTGGACGGGGCCGTGACGTTCAGCCGGGTCGTGGTGCTGCTGATCATCGCGAGCATCATCTGGGTGCCGATCGGGGTGTGGATCGGGATGAACCCGCGGGTGTCCCGGCTGGCGCAGCCGGTGGTGCAGGTCCTGGCCTCGTTCCCGGCGAACTTCGTGTTCCCGTTCGCCGCGGCGTTCTTCGTGTACACCGGCCTGTCCCTGAACATCGGCGGCATCTTCCTGATGGCGCTGGGCGCGCAGTGGTACATCCTGTTCAACGTGATCGCCGGCGCGTCGGCCATCCCGAGCGACCTGCGCGAGGCGATGCGCCTGATGGGCGTGCGCGGCAGGCTGCGCTGGACGAAGTTCATCCTGCCCGCCATCTTCCCCGCCTACGTCACCGGCGGGATCACCGCGGCGGGCGGCGCCTGGAACGCCTCGATCGTGGCCGAGATAGTGGAGTACGGCCACCACCAGCTGGTCGCGAAGGGCCTGGGGGCCTACATCGCGCAGGCGGCCAAAGTCGGGGACTTCCCCCAGGTGCTGATCGGCGTGGCGGTGATGAGCGTGTACGTGGTCGGGCTCAACCGGCTGGTATGGCGCCGGCTGTACCGCCTGGCAGAAACGAGGTATTCGCTGTGAGCACCGAACCCGCGACCACGGCCGGGCGCGCGGCTTCGCCCGGTCCTTCGGCGCCAGCCGCCTCTCCGGGCCCGGTGATCGTGGAGGCCACCGGCGTCACCAAGACGTTCACCACGCCCGACGGGCGGGCCCTGCCGGTCCTGGATGACATTTCGCTCACCCTGCGCGAGGGCGAGATCGTGGCGCTGCTCGGCAAGTCCGGGTCGGGGAAATCGACCATGCTGCGGTGCATCGCCGGCCTGATCGCCCCCTCGGCCGGCACCGTGGCCTACCGGGGCACCCCGCTGAACGGCGCGAACCCGGGCGTCGCCATGGTCTTCCAGTCCTTCGCCCTGCTGCCCTGGCTCACCGTGCAGCAGAACGTGGAGCTGGCCATGCAGGCCCGCGAGGTACCGGAGGAGGAGCGGCGCGACAAGGCGCTGCGTGTGATCGACCTGATCGGCCTGGACGGGTTCGAGTCCGCCTACCCCAAGGAGCTGTCCGGCGGCATGCGCCAGCGGGTCGGCTTCGCCCGCGCGCTGGCCGTCGAGCCGGACGCGCTGCTGATGGACGAGCCGTTCTCCGCGCTGGACGTGCTCACCGCGGCCAACCTGCGCGGCGAGCTGACCCGGCTGTGGGACAACAGGGAGTTCCCCACCAAGGCGGTGCTGATCGTCACGCACAACATCGAGGAAGCAGTCCAGCTCGCCGACCGCATCCTGGTGCTGTCCTCCAACCCGGGGCGGATCCGCGCCGAGCTGCCCGTCACGTTGCCCCGCCCCCGGGACCGGCACGAAGCCGGGTTCGAGCAACTCGTGGACACGGTCTACGGCATCCTGACCGGCCGCGAGGAGGCCGCCGAGCGCGCCGCGGCCGGCGCCGCCGAGGGGACCCCGGAGGCGCCGCCCCTCACCCCGGCCGACCTGCCGCTCCCCGAGGTCTCGGCTCCCGGGCTGTCCGGGCTGCTGGAGATCCTGGCCGCCCGCGGCGGGCGGGACGGCCTGGCCGAGCTGGCCGACGAACTCAGCTTCGAGATCGACGACCTGCTGCCGCTGGTCGACGCGGCGGTCATGCTCGGCCTGGCCGAGGTGCACGACGCGCAGCTGGAGATCACCGAGCTGGGACGCGAGTTCGCCACCGCGGACATCGACCCCAGCAAGACCCTGTTCGGCACACTGATCTCCGAGCGCGCCCCGCTGATCAAGGCGATCCTGCGCGCGCTGCGCGCCACCAACGACGGGACCCTGCGCGACGGCTTCTTCCTGGACCTGCTGCGCCGCGGCTTCTCCGCCGAGGAGGCCCGCCGCCAGCTCGACATCGCCATCGACTGGGGCCGCTACGGCGAGCTGTTCGAATACGACGCGGAGACCGGGCAGCTGGTACTCGGCTCCGACCCGGCAAAAGTCGGAGTATGACAGGTCCGGGCGCTTCCGCTCCCGGCGCGGTCCAGGCCCTGGGCATCTACCGCGACCTCGGCGGCCGGCTCGGCCAGGCCAACGCCCCCCTACCTGGGGGCCGTGCGGCGGACGGGTGGTTACCCGGCCGCGGCCCAGGCCCTGGAGCATGCGCTGTGCATCTTCCGCGGCCTCGGTGGCCGGGGCGGTGAGGTCACGGCGCTCAACGAGAGCGGGCGCTGCACCGGGTCAGCGGTGACCTCATGCAGGCCGAGGGGTGCCACCGGCAGGCCCTGGACCTGGCCCGCGCCATCGCCAGCTCCTCGGACGAGGCGCACGCGCTGGCCGGGCCCGGGCCGCTGCGCCCGGGCCGCCGGCCACGCCACGCTTGCCGCGGCCCTCCTGCAGCAGGCACTGGAGATATTCCAGCGGATCGGCCCAGCCGAGGCCGCGGACCTGCTCGCCGAACTGGACGCCCTCACCGGCCCGCCACCCGCCCAGTAAAGCCACGGCATTGCGCCGGCGCACCGGCCGTCCACATCGAAGGCATCCTGGAGATCAGCCAGCTGACCGCCGTCACCAAGCCGTCATCGAGACAGCCCGGCAAGCCCTCGTCAGCGGCGTCTTATGACGCCAGTCAGCGCTGAAGGTCACAAGCAACCTCCGAGAACGTCCGGTCCCACCGGGCCGGCTCCACCCGCTGTGGCCGGGGTAGACATCGAAGACCTGCCGGAGGGAACCGGCGGCAGCGTCGGGCCAGCCCACGCCGAGTTCGGCAACGGGCGTCGGCCGGCCGCCGGACCCTGCCAAGAGCGTAACGGCACACAGATCAGCCGGTTCGGCACGACACCGGGTGGCCACCTCGGCGACCACGTTGCCGACCATAACGGCGGATATTTTGCCCTGCTTTGACCTACCTGGCGTTCTGCTGACGACTCAGCAGGTCTGCGGTGGCCGACGAAGAGACCTCGTATCAGATGTCGCGACTGTCTGCGCCAGCGGGTGAGGGTCGCGGTTACCTGCCTCACTTGCTCGGTGGCTCAACTGCGCCGAGGAGGCGGTGCATGCCGGAGGAGGGGTTGTCATGCGGGAAGACCGTGCCGTCCTGGAGGTGACGCCGGTCGAGTTCGGCGGCACGGCGGGCAGCATCAGCGGTGAGGGGCATGTATTTCGCAGCTTCAAGGCCCTTGTCGCCGGAACCGTCAAGCTGACGGCGGAGACGGCGTGCCTGGTTGTTGTCCAGCCATGATCCGTGATCTTGAAAGTGCAGGATCAGCCACAGTTCGAAGCATGGGTTGGACACGGCGAGCTTGATACCGTTCACGCGGGCCTGCTGAACGGCCTCCCCAAGGCCAGGATGGTTTCTGGGCCACTCGACGTCGAAGACGCACCAGAACTCATCAATCTCCGCCTCCTCATCCATGGCTCTGATGCGGGCCTCGGTGGCCATGGCCACCAGCGTCCGCGGCACGGACCCGCCATGCCCGGTCTCGACCCGGAGATCTACAGCTGCTACGTCCCGCACCGATGGCTGCCGCTTGAGGGCGTCGAGATACTCCGGCTCGGTTCGCTCGCCTTCGCAGAAGACCACGAGCGTCTTGCGGGGCCTACGCGTGGCTACCTTCCGCTTGAGCGAACGTGCGCCAGCCCTGCGGTCCTTGCGGCTCGTCATGCGTCGCTGGGCTCCAGTCCGAGTGCGCGGCGCAGCGTGAACTGGTCAAGCTCAGGAACAGCGCCGAATCTCCCCTGGAGATAGGCCCGTTCCAGGTTCAGCGATCGCCGCACCTTGTCCCCGCCGTACTCCGCCAGCGCGGTCAGCGTAGTCGCGCCATTGTCCCCTTTCTCGGTCAGCCACACTTCGTCCCGGTTGAGGGAGTTGAGCAGGCTGGTGTCGTGGGTGGTAAAGATGAGCTGGGCGCCGCAGGGGTTCGTCGCCGGATCCTGGAACAGCTCAAGCAGCCGCGCCGACAGCTTCGGGTGCAAGCTCGCGTCGATTTCATCGAACAGCAGGACCTGGCCACGTCGCAGCGCGGTCAGCGCCGGCCCGATGAGCGCGAACCAGGTCTGCGTCCCTCCCGATTCCTCAGCGAGATCGAAGGGCACCTCCTGCCCTTCGACGCGGTGGATGAACCGCAGCCGGCGCCGCGGCTGTGCCGGTATGCCAGCGTCGTCTGCACCTTCCTCCACCACCTGCACATCATCGATGCCGAGGTCAGCAAACCGGAGCAGCGCCAGGGCTGATCCCCGTCCATCTACGGGAGCAATGTCCGCGTCATCGAACAGAGACGGCTGGCTGGACGACCCGGGACTGTCGAACAGGCGCTCTGTCAAAGACAGGCCCGGTGCATATGCGGCACCCGGCGGAAGCCTCCGCCACAGCGCGCGGCGCCGCGCACCCAGGACCCGGATCCCGGACAGATGGCGCCCGAAGGGCCCGACATCCGGGTCGTCGAACCGCATCGCAGCCGACAGCGCCAGCGTCGTAGGAGTCAGCAGTTCCCTGGTGCCGGCCAGCGTCCCGAGCCCGCGCCGGAAGTGGAGTTCCATGCCGTCCCGCTCGAACAGCACGCGACGCCGCCGTTCCGGATAGCTGTACAGGCCCTCGAACAGCACTGCCGAATCATCAACCTCGACGCGGTAGGCGTACCGCACATCCCGGACAACCATCTCGACCTCGAAGGTCGAGGGGGTTTCCGGTCCCCGGCCGAACTTGAATGGCTCACGCGGCACGAACTGATCCCACGACCGAAGCGATCGCCCGACCGCTATTGACAGCCAGGCGAGGGCCTCAACGACGTTCGACTTCCCCGACGCGTTCGGGCCGTAGATTCCGGCGATGGTAAGCACGTGCTCGGCAAGCAGGTCAAAGGCCCGGGTCGACGGCCTGTCCTTATCAACAGCGATCATGGACAGCTCGACCGGTTCCAGGATCGACCGGTAATTGGCAGCCTCGAACCTGAGCAGCATCCTCTCCTCCTAGCTGTCAGGATGCATGCTTACCCCGTTCTGCGTCAACATCTGACAGATAAGGCGATCAGCATGTCACAACTATGCATCCTTGTAGCCCTCTTGCTACCCTCCGCCCTGCGTGGTGGGATCAAACCAGCATGATCCCGGCGCCGGGCCGACTGCCGCTACTTGTAACCGCCTTGATGGGGATTCATGGGCTGTGCTGCATGATGCGGTCGTAAGTGCGGCATGCCCTGGCGCTGCGGGCGCTGGCGCCGTAGCGTCGCAGCATCTGCGGGGATGACCAGCCGTTCAGCTCCATCAGGTCTCCCTCCGCTCCTCCCCGGTCGAGCCAGGTGTGGCTGAAGTGATGCCGGAACCGGTGCGTCCACGCATCCACCCCGGCCTGCCGGCCGCGGCGGGCGATCATCTGGTAGATCCCGTTCGCCGTCATCGGCCCCCGGTTGTTCACGCCCAGCCACAACTCCCTCCGCCAGGCCTGCGCATGCTTGGGCCGAACGCGAAGGTAACGGTCCAGGGCGCGGGCGGCCTCATGGCCGATCCGGACCACCCGCGGCCTGCCGCCCTTGCCGCGGACCCTGATCTCCCGGCGCCACAGGTCGAGGTCGCTGCGCCGCAGGTCGTCTGCGTCATAGCGGATCCCGGCCAGCTCCCCGGCCCGGATACCGGTGGCCGTGAGCACGGCGATGATCGCGGCGTCGCGCCTCTGGACGAAGCCGCGGCCCTGGCAGGTCTTCTCCAGGGCCGATAGTTCTTCGCTGGTGAATACCGGCACCAGCTTTTCGCTTACCTTGGGGGCGCGTAGCCGGGTCATCGGGTCCGGGAGCTGCTCTTCCTCGGCCAGCCAGCGGAAGAACTGCTGCAGCGCCCGGAACTGGTTGCTGGCGTAGGCGTCGCTGTAGAGGGTCAGCAGGTGGACCAGCCACCGCTGCACATCGTGACCGCTGACCTGGTCCCACCGGGTGCAGCTGGTGCGGGGGATCAGGTGGGCGGCGGCGAACCAGGCCACGGCCTCGGTGTAGGTCCGCACCGTCTTGGGCGCCTTGCCCTCGGCGGCCAGGTGCAGCCGGAACGAGCCGATCTCCGGGGCGAACGGCCCGGCGTTCAGCGGCTTGCGCCGCCGCCGGCGGGGTTGCGGGACGGTCATTGTTTTTCTCTCTTCCTGCGGTTCCGCAGTTGCGCACGCTTCCGCTCGGGAGCGTTTCCGCAGGTCAGAGAACTTAAGAATCAGCGCGCTCAGCGCCATTGAAATCCCTCTCTTCCTGCCGTATACGCAGGTGAGCGGGCTGATCAGGCAACGTGGAACCGGTGGTCAGGGACAGGATCGAACTGTCGACCTTCCGCTTTTCAGTTGGACGCCTTCCGAACCCGGACTTGTGTTGCTCTTGTGTTGAGGCCGAAGATCGCGATTACCTGGGTACTTCCGCCTGACAACGTTCGGACGACGCCAGCAGTATGCGTGTCGGCGGACTTCGGGGCGGTGGAGGGCCAGTAACAGCAGACCTGGGTACGCCAAGCACTCAGCCCGCATTGCTCACGCTTTCGTCATACCATCCACAACCGTCTGGACTTGTACGAGCAAGCGCTGCATGACTGATGTGAGGTCGTCAAGCGCTCGCCGCGCAAGGTCGGTGGTCTTGCTGGCCAGACCGTCGCCATCCGTGTACTGGCTGCCACCACCGCCCATGTGCATAGCACCATTGGATCTCCACGGACTGGTCAGCGGCACTCCATCAATCCCGGCGCTCTGCGGTCGGCGCCGATGATAGTGCGCGCCCCCAAGCTGATCCAGATCCTGCCAGGCCGTGCTCACGAGAAGGGCCGTTGGCGGCTCGGCCAGGTTCTGAGCTGCTGGAGTCGTTGCTTGACGGGCAAAGCG
>DATIYI010000112.1:0-4374 GCA_035517695.1 Streptosporangiaceae bacterium | reverse complement strand
GGCGGCGCTGTTTCCGGGATCGACGTCATGCTCGCGGAGCAGGGCCCGCAGGCGACTGACCTCGGCGCGCAGCCGCTCCGCCTCGTTGCCTCCCGATACGATGTCGGCCTCGCCGGAACCCGCCTGGCCGGAACCCGCCTGGCCGGAACCCGCGGGACCGGAACCCGCGGGACCGGAACCCGCCTGACCGGAACCCGCCTGACCGTACGCGCGCTGCCCGGCAGCCCTCCCCAGCTCATGCCTCTTGGCCAACCTGCGCGCAAGCAACTCTTTTTCCTTATCGCGCAGGGCGGCGGCCTTAGAGAAGTCCTGAGCGTCGATCGCAAGCTCTTTCTCCCTGCGCAACCCGGCGATCTGCGCGTCATATTCGCCGAGCTCGCTGGACACCAGCTCCGGCTCTATGCCGAGACGCCGCTCGATCGCCGTCAGGCGCCCGGCAATCGAGTCGAGCCGATCGATAATGTCGTCGGGGAAGTCGGGGTCGGCGCGGCGCCTCCCATGCTTTTCACCCTGGTATCCGTGCAGCAGCTGGACCACCGCCTCCCGGACCCGGTCCAGGTCCGCGCCAAGCGTCACCAGCACCTGCGCGCCCACGCCCTCGCCCTCACGGATCAGGCCGAGCAGGATGTGCTCGGTGCCGATGTAGTTGTGACCAAGCCGCTGCGCCTCGCGCAGCGAAAGCTCGAGCACCCTCTTGGCGCGTGGCGTGAACGGGATGTGGCCAGACTGGGAGTGCTGGCCCCGGCCGATTCTCCCCTCGACCTGCTGACGCACCGCCTCCAGGCTGATCCCAAGCGACTCGAGCGCCTTCGCTGCTACCCCTTCGCCCTCGTGGATGAGGCCAAGGAGGAGGTGTTCGGTGCCGATGTAGTTGTGATTGAGCATCCTGGCCTCGTCCTGGGCCAGGACGACAATCCGCCGCGCGCGATCGGTGAACCTCTCGAACATTTTCACGTTCCCATCTGGCGGCGAAGCCGAGATTGTCCACGCGGCCCGCTCACACCGAGGGCCCACGGTAAACAGTCTGCACCCGTCCGCCGCCGCAGCCGCGCCAGTGGCAACGGCTTTTGTCTGAACGGCTGAGCCACTGACGCAGCGGTGCCAGCCGGCACGCCGTTAAGACTGTATTGCCCCGGGGGGACGTACCCCGGGATCCCCCGCGGCCTGTAGCGGCCCGCTCACTGCTGGATCAGAATCCGCCGATTCACGTATCAGGATCATTAGGGCGATCTGCGGGCAGTTGCGAAGCGGGGCCATCGACACCGTGCTCCGGCTCAAGCTAACGTGATCACGCGCGCAGCGTCACGACCACGGTGGAGTGCCAGCCCGGCGGGCAACCCCACGGAACCCGGTAGCGCCGACGATTGGAGCCAAGTGATGACCACAGCCGGAACCCCAGTCCTGTTCATCCATGGGCTGTGGCTGCACTCCAAGAGCTGGCGGAACTGGGCCGAATTGTTCAGCCAAGCGGGCTATGAGACCGCGACGCCGGAATGGCCTGGAGTCGCTGACACGATCAAGGAAACGCGCGCGCACCCGGAGTCCCAGGCTGGCAAGGGACTAGCGGAGATCATCGGGCACCACGCCGACGTCGTGGGCTCGCTGGACACCAAACCGATCCTGATCGGGCACTCGTTCGGCGGCCTGATCGCACAGAGCCTGCTCGGCCAGGATCTCGCGGCGGCGGCCGTCGCGATCGACCCAGCGCAGATGAAGGGCGTCCTCCCGCTCCCGGTGGCGCAGGTGCGGTCCGTGCTGCCGTTCCTTGGCGACCCGCTCAACTACAGGCGATCGGTGGCGCCGAACAAGAAGCAGTTCAGGTACGGTTTCGGTAACGCGATCTCGGCGCACGAATCGGACGAATTGCATGATAAGTGGACTATTCCGTCGCCAGCGCGGCCGTTGTTCGAGGCCTCGATCGCGAACTTCACACCCAACTCGCCCGCGAAGGTCGACACGAAGAACTCGAGCCGGGGGCCGCTGCTGCTCATTTCGGGCACGGAGGATCACACTGTGCCCGACGCCGTCACCCGCGCCGCGTACAAGCTTTACCGGCACTCCAGCGCCCTCACCGAGCTCAAGCAGTTCGATCGCGGGCACTCGCTGACCGTCGACAGCGGCTGGCGTGAGATCGCCGAGGCGTCGCTGAACTGGCTGCAGGCGCGCGGCCTTTAGGCCAGCAGCGGCCGGGCTGTAAGGCGCGCCCACGGCGGGTAAAGGCCCTCATGCGCTTCGCATCAACAGCCACGGAGCGCCGCCTGTGCCGCTGTGGCGCCGACGGTGTCGGCCGATCGTGCTCTCGCCTCCGCTGGCACATGATGGCCCATCGCTGCGACGTGAGGTCCGAGGCATTGCGGGTTGAAGCGCTGGTTTCCCGCGCGGGCGGGCGTGGAGCCCGCGCTGGCAGGGCGGAGCATCCAACGGCATGTGCCGGTCACGGCCACGGCGTCACCGGACGATCCCGCCCTGGCCAGCAACGCGGGGCTGTACGGGGAGAACGTGTTCAGCTCGGCGTACCTCGACAACGTGTCGCAGATACTTCTCCCGCCGGGCATCCGGTGGCGCCGGCCCATGGACCCGGTCGCTCGGGGAATTCCTCGTGTAGGCGACCACAAGACGGCGCACCGCGAACGGCCGCGCGCCCAGATCATCTTGCTGGCCGCGCGTGACCGCGGACAGGTCTTGCCGGCCGCACGGGTCGCGTGATCTTCCGCGATTAGCCACGAGTTTCTGACGAAGTGAGCGTGTTAGGACAGCGGCATGAAGATCCCGTCACTCATGACGCCCTCCCCGCTTAGACCCTCTTCGCTCCCCCAATTCCGCCAGCTTCACGCCAAGCTCCGAGACCGTAAACGCATGAATGCTCAGCGGCTTTCCGCCCTTGCCCGTGCTCTTGTGCTGGGCAGTGAATCCAACACCGCGCGCGACGGAGCGTATCGTCCACCTAGGATACGTGATCTTGATCCTGGCTAACTCGGCTGCCGCCGTCCTGCCCATGGCGACCTACCTTTCTGGCCGCGCACGGCCTGATTATGCTGAATGCCCCCAGTAGCTCGCAAGCGGCACCCGCGGAGTACCTCAAGCCTGCCTCAGGAACTAGCTGTGATCTGTCTCGCTTTGGAACGCTGAAGCTTGCCGTGCAGGCTGATGAACGAGGACAAGATGTCGCATAGTGCTGAGCGCGGCCGCGGCCCGCCAGATGCCAAGTGCAGCCAAGACGTGGACTGGGTGACCTAGTGGGCCCTTTTCGCGTATTTCCGCGCTGTCGCAGCCGGCGGCTCGCCGAGACAGCCGAGGGGACGACGCCGGAACTGCTCACGGACGCCAGCGACGCAATCGACAACGACATACGTGCCCGGTGCCGGGCCACCGGACAGGGAGCTTGCCAGCGCCGAGCGCGACGACGGCACCTGCCATTTTATGATCGCGCAGCCGTCGCCGCCGCCGGGCCGGCGTAGTCGCCGCGGTCATCTCCGACCCCGGACTTGAGGAACTGGTGTCGCCTCGGGTTTGCCTGGCCGCCGGTGCGCGGCGCGGCCGCGGCGGGCGTCGTGTCGCGCTGCGTGGTTAGCCGATCCGCGAGATGCCGCGGCAGCGATGTGAGGCCGAGCAGTGTCCGGGCGACCGGGGCGGCGCAGCAGGTCAAGGCCGCGAGCCGCCCGGTAGCACGTCTCGGCCGGACCCGGAAGACGCCAGCGTGCGCCAACCAATAGTCGTAGCGGGACAGGAGCCGGTCGATCTGCAGCTTCGAATCCTGGGCTCGCAGGCGAGATCGCTAGGGACCGTTCCCGCAGCGTGCCGCCCCGGTCGCAAGCCTGCCTTCCAGGTAGTTTCCGCTGCCCGCTGTGCGATCGCCGTACTGCGTCCCAGAATCTCGTGTCACGCCGTTCATCGGCCCGCCGCGCCGCTGCTCGCGCCCCCTGCCGGGCTCCTGGTCCCATAGCATTGCCGCGGCCTTCTCGATCCGCCGTGCGCGCGTCTCGGCCTTCGCGCTCTGGATAGCGAGCATGTGCTCCCGCTTGCGGCTGTTGGACACGCGGTCGTAGGCGGTGCGGGCGACCGAGCCGGCGTCCAGGGCGCTGGCGAAGTCCGCGAGCTCGACCACGGCGGCATCGATTGCGGCGCGACGTACGATCTTGCCTGTGACCAGCAGACCCGCCTCGGCGCAGCACCTGCGCGACCTGGCGCGGCTGCGCCGCGTCCGCGACCGGATCGACCGGGAGTACGCGCAGCCGCTGGACGTGGAGGCGCTCGCCCGTGGCGCGCACATGTCGGCCGGGCACCTCAGCCGCGAGTTCAAGCTCGCCTACGGCGAGTCGCCGTACAGCTACCTGATGACGCGCCGGATCGAGCGGGCGATGACGCTGCTGCGTC
>DATIYI010000111.1:0-29220 GCA_035517695.1 Streptosporangiaceae bacterium | reverse complement strand
CCGTGCGGGCCTGTCCGTGCGGGCCTGTCCGTGCGGGCCTGTCCGTGCGGGCCTGTCCGTGCGGGCCTGTCCGTGCGGGCCTGTCCGTGCGCGCCTGTCCCTGCGCGCCTGTCCCTGCGCGCCTGTCCCTGCGCGCCTGCGCCTGTGTGTGCGTGCCCGCGCGCCGGGCTCCTGCCCGGCTTCACTACTTCCGACGAGTCGCACAAGCCGGGATCGACAGGCAGACACCGTAAATATTCTCGCGCCGGCTATCGCGTGCCGCCCGCCTGCTTCCCCGGGACGCCCCCCGGGATCCCCCCGAAGACAATGCCCTGATTCGCACCGCGCCGTCCGTTAAGCATCAGGGGTGTTGCCGCCGGGCGTGCGGGAGCCACCGCGCCGTCAGCTGAAGATGGTATGGCGCCGGTGGACGGCCTGAAGCAGGCCGATGGCGATCATGTTGGCGAACATCGCGGTTCCGCCGTAGGAGACGAAGGGTAGCGGCAGGCCGCTGACCGGCATTATGCCGACCGTCATGCCGATGTTGATGAAAGCCTGTACCGCGAACCAGCAGGTCACACCGGCGGCGACGAGGGCGCCGAACTGGCTGTCCGCGTGCGCCGCGATCCGTAGCGACCGCGTGAGCACCACGCCGAGCAAGGCGATGACAGCGATGGCGCCGATGAAGCCGAGTTCTTCGCCGGCGACCGTGAAAATGAAGTCCGTCTGTTGCTCAGGTACGAAATGACCGGCGGTCTGGGCGCCGTGGAACAGGCCCTTCCCGAACACCCCGCCGGAGCCGATGGTGATCAGCGCCTGGCTCGCGTCGTAGCCGGTGCCGTTGGGGTTGGCCGTCGGGTGCACGAACGCCGTGATCCGCTGGATCTGGTACTCCTTGAGCAGGTGCAGCCGCCAGACGACCAGGATCGTCCCGACCGTGATGAACAGCAGCGCCGCGATCCAGCGCAGCCGCGCGCCGGAGACGACCACCATGCCGAAGATCACAACGGACATGATGATGGCGACGCTGAGGTCGGGTTGCAGCAGCACCAGGCCGAGCGCGGGGAGTGACACGGCGACCGCGAGTGCTAGATCACGCCCGCGGGGTGCACGGTCGCCCTCGCGCAACTCGCCGAGCACGAGGGCGAGCACCAGGATGAGCGTCACCTTCGCGAACTCCGAGGGCTCGATCTCGAAACCGCCGCCGATCACGATCCACGAACGCGCACCGTTGATCGTCGTGCCGAACGGCGTCAGCACCGCGAGCAGGCCGAGGCAAGCGAGCACGTAGCCGATCGGGCCGTACGCGCGCAGCGCACGGTAGTCGAGCATGCTGACCCCGCCGAGCAGCGCGAGCCCGATGGCCACGTTGAGCAGTTGCTTCTTCAGGAACGCCTGGGGATCGCCACCCGATTGCAGCAACTGCGGCCTGGTAGCGGACCAAATGAGCAGGGTGGACAGCACGGTCAAGGCAAGTACGGCGCCGATCAGGACCCAGTCCAGGCTCCGCACCGGCGACCCGCGCGCGGTGGCGCGGCCGAGCAGCGAACGGCGGCGGCCACCGAAAGAGCCGGTGCCTGGCGTGCGGACCACGGGTCGCACGGCCTGAAGCCTGCGGTAGTCCGCGGCCGGCAGGCGGTGGCCGCGCGCCGCGCCCGCTGACCTGAAGCCCGGCAGCATTACGAACCACCACCCTGGTACCCCCGTGGCGGGGAGATCATCCCGTCAGGTTGGAACGTGGGCAGAGCCGAGGGACGCGTGCCATTCGGAAACGCGCCCTGGTGTCCCTCGAGACCGTAGATCCCATCCCAGATCTGCCGTGCGGCAGGCGCGGAAACGTCCGCCCCCTCACCCGACTGCGGGACCATGACGATCACGACGTACTTGGGTTTGCCGAGCGGCCCGAATGAGGCGTACACCGAGGTTGCCTGGCCCCCGGCGACCTCGGCGGTGCCCGTCTTGCCCGCGACGAACACCTTGCTGAGCGGGAAACCAGCGAACGCCCCCGCGGCGGTGCCCTGCGTCGTCACGGCACCGAGCGCGGTCCTGATATACGCGAGCACGCTCTGGGAGACGGGTAGGTGTCCAACCACAGGCGGCGTGATCTGCTGCTCGACCTTGCCGGTCGGTGAGATCAGCGCTTCCCCGACCCGCGGGCTATAGAGGGTACCGCCGTTCGCGAGTGCGGCGTACGCACGGGCAAGCTGCAGCGGGGTCACCAGCACATCGCCCTGGCCGATGGCAGCGTTCACCGCGTCACCGGGCAGCCAGATGTAACCGGTCTGGCAGTCGTCGGCCTCGATCTGTTGCACGTAAGATCCGTTGGCGTTCCCGTACTTGCAGTCGTAGTTCTTTGTGGCATCCCAGTACTGGACCTTCCACGCCCGGTCCGGCACCACACCGGGATTTTCCTCCGGCAGATCGACGCCGGTCGGCTCGCCAAAGCCCCAGTCAAGCTCCATCTTCTGCATCGGATCCTTGGGGTGTGCGGCCGGCGTGCCGTTCGGGTCGTCCTTGAGCCACATCTGGTAGGCGATCTGGTAGAAGACCGTGTCACACGACTCCACGAGCGCTTCGTGCAGGTCCATGTCGCCCATCGAGGCGCTGGTCCAGTTGTTGAAGGTCCGGCCGGCGATGTTCACCGATCCCGGGCAGCTGATCAAGCTGCCCGGCCCGTAGCCGTCCGCGAACGCGGCCGCGGTGGAGGTGACCTTCCAGGTCGATCCGGGCGCGTACTGGCCCTGGGTGGCGCGGTCGAGTACCGGCTCGCCGTCCGCCGAACCGAAGAGGCGGTTGAATTCCTGCTGCGAGATGCCGCCGGTCCAGACGCTCGGGTTGTAGGTCGGATAACTCGCCATGGCGACCACCCGGCCGGTCGTCGTCATCACCACGGCCGAACCCGAGTCCGTGTCGTTGCCTTCAGCGCGGGCCTTGTCTATCGCCTGCGCGAGCGCCTGCTCGGTGGCCGCCTGAATCCGTGCGTCGAGGCTCGTGACCAGATCATCACCTGGTTGCGGCGATGTCTCGCGTACGGTCCCCGTGACATCTCCCGCGGCGTTCACCGATACCACGCGGCTACCTGGGCTGCCGCGAAGCTGCGCGTCGTACTGCTCCTCAAGCCCCGCCTGGCCCACGAGATCGACCCCGGAGAACCCCGTAATGGGCAGGTGACGGGTCCGCATCTCCTGCTGGGTGATCGGCTGCAGGTAGCCGAGCACCTGCGCCGCGTTGACCCCGTCGACCCCGGTGTAATCCACGACCGGCTGGACCTGCGCGCTCACCCCGGGGAACTCCTGCTGGTTCTCCATGATCTGAAGTGCGACGCGGTCGGTTACGTTCTGGTCGACCGGGATCGGCTGATAAGGCGAACCGGGCCAGCATGGCTGTGACACGCCGGTCGTGCACATCCGCGTCTGCTCCTCGATACGCCGCAGCGGCACGCCGAGCACCCCCGCGAGCCGCTTGAGCACGCTGGCTCCGCCGTCGCTGAGCGTGGCGAGCACGGTTGGCTGGACCGAGACGACAAGCGAGGTTTGGTTGCTCACCAGGGGACGCCCGACGTCGTCCAGGATCTGCCCACGCACCGATGGAATGATCACGTCGCGCGTCTGGTTGTCCGCCGCGAGCTTCGCGTAGGCGGTTCCGCTCATCACCTGGATATCCCATACCCGGCCGACGAGTGTGCTAAGCAACGCCGCGACCAGCACATAGAGCACCAGTAGCCGACGGCGCGACGCCACGTTCATCGCAAGCCTCCCCTTCGCCTGCCGCCGATTCTCCAGATCGCCTGCCAGCCGTTGCGCGGTCGCATATCGGCGAGCCAGCCGCCGCGACGCGATCCGGCCCGCAGGCCGCCACCACGCAGCCCGGTTCGGGCGCCGCCGCGGAACGCGCCGCCGCCGCGGAACGCGCTGCCGCCACGGAACGCGCTGCCGCCACGGAACGCGCTGCCGCCGCGGAACGAGGAGCCGCGGAACGACGAGCCGCCGCGGCGTGACCAGCCGCCGCGGAGGCCAGCGGCCGAACCGCTGCGGACGGAGGATCGGCCGCGGAACGCGCTGCGACCCTGTAGCCCAGAAGCTGAACCGCCGCGAAACGAGGAGCCGCGCAGCGATGTGCTGCCGCGGAACCGGACGCCAGCGGATCGCGTCCGGCCCGATCGGGTGCCGATCCCCGCAGTGGCCCGCCCGGTGCTTGACCGCGCCGCGGTGAACCGTGGGCTGGCAGGCCGACGGTCACGCGATCGCAGCCCGAGCGCGCGGCCGGTTCGCGACCCAAGCCGCGATACGCGGCCGGTGCCGAAGCGCAACCGGACCGGCGCCCCGCCGACCAGGCTGCCGCTGGAGAAGATGCCCCGCTTACCGCCGCCCGTCGTGCCAGTCAATCTCGGCGCGCCAAACCGCAGCCGTGGCGACGGCGACGGCCGGACGCTGCCAGACTTCCCAGGCGGCTTCGACGGCCCGAACCGCAGCCGTGGCAGCGGTTGCCGCCGCCCTCCGGGCCCGGCCGCAGCGCCCGTTCCGCCACCCCACCCGTCTGCTGCACTGCCGCTCGCCGCGAGCACGCCACCGCGGGTCCCCACACCGATGCGCTCCGGCGGCCTGGCCGCGCCCAGCCTGAGCCTGGGCTCCCTCGGCTGCACACCTGCCCGGCGCGCCGGGGCGACCGGCGAGCCCGCTCGCGCAAGCGCCGCGGCTGGGGCGTCCGCCTGTTGCCCTGCCCACGTGGTGATCCTCAGTACCAGATAGAGCACGAACGGGCTGAGCAGCAGGTCGTATGCGACGGAAAGCGGAAGCACATTCCGCGCCGCCGCCCAGGTGACACCTGGCTCACCGAACGTCACGCCGACCACCGCGTAAAGGATCGAACCGCCGAGCGCGCCGAGAGCCATCGCGGCGATGGGCAGTGAGGCGGACCTGTTGATCTCGCCGGCCGCCAGGCCGGCGAGATATCCGATCACGCAGAAGACAAGGGCGTACGCGCCGATCGCGTGACTAGCCGGTGGCGCCAGGTCCAGGGCCAGGCCCGCCCCGAACCCGGTGACAAGGCCGGGCAGCGGACCGCCGCTCAGCGCGAGCGCGACGACCACGAGCAGAACCAGGTTGGGCGCGATCCCGCTGGGCAGTGGCAGCAGGTCGAGCACGGTCAACTGGAGCACCAGCGCGCTCACGACTAGCGCGCCGTAGATCAGTACCCGCGCCACCTTATCTCCCTATGCTGCCGGCGGCTGCCGGCTGGATGGCGCGCTGGACGGCCAGTTGGATGGCCGGTCGCGCGGCGGGCATGGTGGCACGGCGGGGGGGAGAGCCGCCTGTGACCATGGCGGCTTGGGCAGCTGGCGTGGTGGCCGGGGTGGCCGGGGTGGCCGCAGGTGATACTCCGGGTGACGGGCTCGCCCGCCCCGCGTGGGACCGGCCGGCTGACGGGCTCGGTGACGGGCTCGGTGACGGCCTGGGCGGTAGCACGGAGTCCCGCGGGTCGTGGCGCGGTGCCACGATCACCACCCCCACCACGTCCAGCGCCGTGAACTGCACGAACGGGCGCACGATCGCGGTGCGGGTCAGTGCACCCGGCGTGCTTGCCACCTGGCTGACTGTGCCGATCGGGACGCCGGGCACGTAGGGATGACCACTCACCGAACCGAGCGTGACGAGGCGCTGGCCAGCCTGCAGGACCGCATTGGCGTCGAGCAGTTCCACCCGCAGCCCGCCCTGGGCGGACAGGCTCTTGCCTGTGCCCTGGACCACGCCGATCTCCTGCGTACCCTCGAGCCTGCAGCCGACCGCGGAGGAAGCGTCCGTGGCGAGCAGCACCGTACTGGTGTCCGTGGTCGCCTGGATCACCCTGCCGACCAGGCCCGCATCGTTCAGCACGGTCTGATCCGTTTTGACCCCGTCGCTGGTGCCCGCGTCGATGGTCACCGTGTCCTCATAGCCTTGGCCAATCCCGATCACATGGGCCGCGACCAGCCGGTAGCCTCCCAGCCCTCCGACCTGCAACAGCCGGTTGAGTTCGGCGGCATCGGCCTTGTTGAGCTGCGCTGCGCTCACTTCGGCGCGCAGCCGCTGATCCTCCTGTTCCAGCGCCTGGATCTTGCGACGCGCCGACGGCGCGCCGGCGACCGCCTCGAAGAATCCGGTAACCGGCCGGGTGACGTCGGCGGTGACCCGCTCGACCGGCCCGAAGAAGGCAGCGGAGATTCCGCGCATGCCGCCGACCGTTGTGAATCCCCGGTGGTCGAGCGTGATCAGCCCGATGGCGACGATCAGCAGGACGCCAAGGACAAGCCGCGTCCGCCGGGTGTCGTGCACTCAGCCACCCCCAAGGTGTCGTCGGCGCGCAGCTAGCGGCGCGTCTCCGGCACGAGCACCTGCTGCAGGGCGTCAAAGTCCTCGACGCACTTGCCAGTCCCGAGAACGACAGAATCCAGCGGATTGTCGGCGAGATGGATCGGCATGCCGGTCTCCTCCCGCAACCGTTCATCCATGCCCCGCAGCAGCGCCCCGCCACCGGTCAGCGCGATGCCACGGTCCATGACGTCACCTGCGAGCTCGGGCGGGCACTTGTCGAGCGTGGTCTTGACGGCATCCACGATGGTGGAGACCGGCTCTTCGATGGCGTGCCTTACCTCCTCGGCAGAGATCACGATGGTCTTTGGCAACCCGCTCACCAGATCCCTGCCGCGAATCTCGGCGTGCTGCTCATCGGGCGAGGGGTAGCCGGAACCGATCGCCATCTTGATCTCCTCAGCCGTCCGCTCGCCGAGCATCATCGAGTACTCCTTCTTCGCGAACGTGATGATGGCCTGATCGAGTTCGTCGCCGCCGACCCGGATGGATTGGGACGTGACGATCCCGCCGAGTGAGATCACCGCTACCTCCGTGGTCCCGCCGCCCACGTCCACCACCATGTTTCCTGTCGGCTCGTACACCGGCAGGCCGGCGCCGATTGCCGCCGCCATCGGCTCCTCGATGATGTAAACGCGGCGCGCGCCCGCTTGGTGCCCGGCCTCCTTGACTGCGCTCTGCTCGACCCCGGTGATGCCGCTCGGCACGGCGACGACGAGCCGGGGTTTGGCCAGGTGCCTGCGGCGGTGAACCTTCTGGATGAAATACCGCAGCATCCGCTCGGTCACGTCGAAATCGGCAATAACCCCGTCTTTCAGTGGCCGGACCGCGACGATGTTGCCGGGTGTCCGGCCGATCATCCGTTTCGCCTCAACACCGACTGCGACGATCTTGCCACTGTTGGTATTGAGCGCGACGACCGAAGGCTCGTTCAGCACGATCCCGCGTCCGCGCACGTAGACCAGGGTGTTCGCGGTGCCGAGATCGACCGCCATGTCGCGGCCAAGGAACGCCAGCGTGTTACTCATGAGAGACGAGAGCCTTCCCAATACTTTACTTTGATTTGCTGAGCTGTGATGTGCTCATTACGTTCAATGCCGATGTCGCGCGCGGGGAACGCGGCAACGTGTCATTCATCGACCGGCGCGAAACGGGTTAAACAAGCTCCGGAAAGAAGATCTTGATTTCCCGTTCTGCGGAGTCGGGCGAATCGGAGCCGTGCACGATGTTCTGTTGCACTTCGAGCGCATGGTCGCCCCGAATTGTACCCGGCGACGCCTCGACCGGATCGGTCGCCCCCGCTAGAGCGCGCACGGCCTCGATGGCCCGCGGCCCCGCCACGACCATGGCGACAAGCGGCGCCGATGTGATGAACTCCACGAGCGAGCCGAAAAACGGCTTGTCCGCGTGCTCCGCGTAGTGCTGCCGTGCCGCGTCCGGATCCAGGGTCCGCAGCTCCAACGCCACGATCCGCAAACCTTTGCGTTCAATACGGGAGACAACGTCACCAATCAGGCCACGCTTTACACCATCGGGCTTGATCAGGACAAGGGTGCGTACAGACAAAGATTCACCTCGTCGGAACTTGCTTGGATTGATCAGCTGAAGCAATCGAAATAGCTCTGCGTCCGGAGCTTACCCGGACAATGGGGTGCTGACGCAGGCACGGCACGCCCGTCCGGCCGGCGTAGGCGCGACCGCCGTAGGGCCCGGCGCCAGGCCTGCCGCGAGTAATGAGCCAGCCCCTGAACGGCTGCCGCTGGCGGCGCTCGGCCATCAAGGCCGCCGACGCCGTTCTCGCCCGCGGACGGTGCGATAGCTCAGTCTTCATCACGATTCGCAACTGTCTACTAACAGATTGCACCCAATAGAGACGCTAACTGGTACGCCGGCCGCGCCCGTTCAGTTCGTCAGGGTGTGTTCGACGCGGTAGCCGAGCCACATGCCGATGACCCACAGGGCGGCGAAGACCGCGCCGAGGAAATACATCACGGGCACCGCGACGCCAAAGGCGATCACCGCCGCCTGCAGCACGGTGCCGGCCACGTAGGGCCACCGTCCCCACCGTCCGACCATGCCAGCGAGCAGCACCGCGGCGACTGCGACCGCCGCGCCCACGCTTCCCGCAAGCGCCGGGCGGACATGCCCGATCACGATGGCAACGGGGATCGCAAGCCCGATGACGATCGCCTCGAACACAAGGACCGTGGCACATAGCCGCCGCATCGCGATCCTCAGCCAGGGTGGCCGCGGCTAGCACGGCCGCCTTGAGCACGGCCGCCTTGAGCTTGGCCGGCGTGAGTCTGGCCGCGGCCGGCCAACCCGGCCGGCCTGGTCAGCAACAGCCGCGCCTCGCCCGCTGTCACCACCGATCCGGTGATAAGGACGCCCGCGCTGCCTGGCGCTGCACCGCCGCCGGAGCTTTCCGCCGCTGCCTCTGCCGCGTCGGCGAGGCCAGCCGCGATGTCGATGGCGTCGTCGAGCCGGCTAGCGGCCTGAACTCGCTCCGAACCGAAGATCTCGATGGCGAGTTCCGCGAGGGCAGCCACGTCCATGGCGCGTGCGGAGGAGCTACGGGTGACCACGACCGCGGAAAGCGCCGGCTCAAGCTCTTCCAGAATGCCGGTTACGTCCTTGTCCACACTGACCGCGAGCACGCCCACCAGGGGGGCGAACGCGAACGACTCCTCGACGGCCGCCACCGTCGCGGCCATCCCCGCGGGATTGTGCGCCGCGTCGACAAGCACGGTCGGGCTGCGCCTGACCACCTCCACCCGGCCGGGGGACGTCACCTGGGCGAACGCCTCACGTACGAGCGGCGCGTCGAGCGCGCCCCCGGTGTCCCCCACCGGCGCGATGCCCTCGGGGGGCAGCGTGCCCGCGGGCACTCCGGCGAACGCTTCAACGGCCGCCAGGGCGCACGCCGCGTTGCTGGCCTGGTGCGCGCCGAACAGCGGCAGAAACAGGTCATCGTATTCGCTGCGCAACCCGCGCAGCGTGAGCCGCTGGCCGCCGAGCGCCACGTCCCTTTGCAGAACCCCGAATTCAAACCCCTCACGTGCCACGCTGGCACCGGTCTCTGCGGCACGGCGCAGGAGCACCTCGGCCGCATCCACAGGCTGCTGCGCGATGACGGCGACCGCGCCCGGCTTGATGATGCCGGCCTTCTCCGTCGCTATCAACTCGATCGTGTCGCCCAGGTAGCGCGTGTGATCCATGGAGATAGGGGTGACGACCGCAACGGAACCGTCCGCCACGTTGGTCGCGTCCCACGTACCGCCCATGCCCACCTCGATCACGGCGACGTCCACGGGAGCGTCAGCGAACACCGCGAACGCCATCGCGGTGAGCACTTCGAAGAAGGACAGCGGGGGGTCACCGCTGGAGTCCGCCAGCTGCACGTAGGGCAGCACCTCCGCATAGGCGGCCACGAAGCGATCCTCGCTGACCGGTTCGCCGTCTACGCTGATCCGTTCCCGCATGGACGTCAGATGCGGGCTGGTGTACCTGCCGGTACGCAGGCCACGCGCGCGCAACAACACGTCGATCATGTTCGCGGTCGACGTCTTGCCGTTGGTACCTGTCACATGGATGACGGCGTACGACTGCTGCGGCGAGCCAAGCAGTTCCATAAGTGCCTGCATGCGGTCGAGTGAGGGATCGATCTCCCACTCGACGCCCCGGGCGCGGATCGCTGCGTCGACATCAGCGAAACTGGCCGGCTGGTCCGAGCTCACCACACCGTGCACCGGGTGAGGGTGCGCCGTCTTGAGGATGCGCCGTGCCCGGGCGTGCCGTTGGCGGCCGCACAGGTGCGGGTTAGGCGGGCAGAGACAGTCACGTGCGAAGCCTACTCGGGGCTGACGGGCGCTCCTTCCGCCCGGTGGGGGGTGGCTCCGGGCGGGGCCGTGGCTCGCCAGTGGGGGCCGTGGCTCGCCAGTGGGGGACCGTGGCTCGCCGGTGGGGATCGTGGCTCGCCGGTGGCGGTCGTGGCTCCCGGCGGGTCTCAAACAAGCTCTTGGCTGGCAGATACGCTTGGCTGGCTTTGCCGGCGCGCCAGAATCCAGCTTGCGGGGTGTGATGACGCCAGACAGCTTCTTCCTCTCCGAGTGGCATGCCCGCCGGCCCGGCGAACGGCGCAGCTTGCCGCGGGCGCGGAGCCTTGCCGCTGCGCTCGGCCTCCTTGAACAGGCCAAGCCCGTGCTGAGCGTGGTTGGCTCCAAGGGCAAGGGCACGACGGCCATTTACGCGTCCGCTTGCCTAGCCGCGGCCGGGTGGCGGGTGGTGACCGTGACGAGCCCTGGGTACCGTCGTGCCGAGGAGCGGATCCGCGTCAACGGCCGCGCGATTTCACCAGCGGGGCTGCTCGAACTCGCCGGCCGGTTGCAGGCGGCACTCGGCCCCCGAGCCGATCACCCGAGAGCCGATCACAAGGGACCCGATCATCCCCGAGCCGGCGGCCGCGCGGCCGGCCGCGCAGCGGATCATTCCCGAGCCGACCGCTCCCGAACCGACCACCCCGCGGCCAGCCACCCCGCCGCCAGCCACCCCGCCGCCAGCCACCCCGCCGCCAGTCGCGGCGCAGCCGATGGATATCTCGCACCGACTGGCCTCTTCACACTGGCCGGGATGCTCCACGCACGGGAGGTGGCCGCCGACGTGACCGTCCTCGAGGCGGGCATGGGCGGAACCTCCGACGAGATCAGCCTCTTCACGCCGACCGTCGCCGCGCTGACGCCGATCTTCGCCGAGCACCTGGGCGTACTCGGCGACACGCAGGCCGAGATAGCGCGGGACAAGGCAGGCATTGTCACTCCGTCGACCCGTGCCGTGCTGACGCTCCCTCAGCCCGACGACGTGGCGCGGGAGATCGCGGATACGGTCAACAGGCAGTCCGGCGGCCGGGTGCAGCTAGAGGTCGTCGATCCTGGCCGCACGCCGGTCCCTGCGGCACTGCTTCCGGCCGGCCTGGGCGCTCGCAATGCCGTACTCGGCTGCGCCGCCGCGCTGCGACTTCTGCGGACACTTGGCCACCCGCCGCCTGTCCGCGCCCAGCTTGCCGCGGTCCTAGGCTCGCTGCGGCTACCTGGCCGCCTGTCACGGCACCAACTGCCCGGATCAGGCACTGAGCTGATTGTCGATTCGGCGATCAACCGAGCCGGGATCGCGGCGGCGCTTGCGGTGACGGTCGGCTGCTGGACCGAGATTGATCACGTACTGGTATGCCTGCCTGATCACAAGGATGTACCCGGAGCGATTAGCGAACTCGCTGGGCTGCCCGTGACGTTCGTGCGGCTACCGGACGAGCGCCTGCGTTTCGACCATCCGCTGCCGGCCGACTGGAGGGTCATCGACGCGGCGGATCTGACGCGCGAGCTTGTGACCGGTCTCGGTCGCAGGGTCCTCGCGCTCGGCACGGTCTATTTCACCGGCCGGGTCCTGGACCTCGTGGACGCCGACACCGAGCGCCTGTTCGTCTGCTGATTCCTGAAGGTGCCCGCCGATTAACGGATCGCGACGTCCGCAGCCCATGTCGGCACGGACCCGGGGCGCGTCACGCCGTGGGCAGGGACCCCAGGGTGGCCTCGATGCGAGCGATCTCGGCCACTGCTGCGGCGAGGCGCTCGCGGGTCGCGGCCACGACAGCTGGCGGCGCCTTCGCGGTGAACGCGGCGTTCTCGAGCTTCCTGCCGGTCTGCTCCTGCTCCCGCCGCGCAGCGGCGAGGTCTTTCTCGAGCCGCCTGCGCTCGGCGGCGACGTCGATCGCGCCCGCGAGGTCAAGCCGGACAGTCACCTGGTCCACGGGCAGCGACGCCGTCTGGGCGAAACCGGGCGGCGGCGGCGTCAGCCGCAGCAGCGCGCGGATGTGCGGCTCGTGCCCGGCGAGCGGGGTGCGCTCGATGCCGTCGAGCGCGGCAGCGACATCCTGCCCTGGGCGCAGCCCCTGGTCGGAGCGGAACCTGCGGACTTCGGTGACCAGGCGCATCAGGGCGCCGATCTCCGCCTCCGCGGCGGGGTCAGGCACAGGCCCGTCCGCCGCGCCAGTTGCCGGCCAATCCGCCACGACGATCGTGTCTGCGCCGGTCAAGGCGGTCCACAGCTCCTCTGTGATGAACGGCATCACGGGGTGCAGCAGGCGCAGCAACCGGTCGAGCACGTAGCCGAGCACGGCGCGCGTGGTGGTGACGGCGGCTTCGGCGCCGGAGTTGAGTGGCGTTTTGGCCAGCTCCAGATACCAGTCGCAGACCTCGTGCCAGGCGAAGTGATACATGGACTCGCAGGCGCGGCCGAACTCGAATTCCTCCATGGCACCATCGACCTCGGTGGTGACCGTGGCGAGCCTGGACAGGATCCACCGGTCGGCGACAGAAAGCGCGGCCACGGGCGGCAGCCCCGCCCCGGCGGTAGCGCCGCTGCGCAGCGCGAACCTGACGGCGTTCCACAGCTTGTTGCAGAAGTTTCGCGAGCCTGCCACCCACTCCTCGCTGACAGAGACGTCGCTGCCGGGGTTCGCACCGCGGGCGAGGGTGAACCGGGTGGCGTCCGCGCCGAAGCGGTCGATCCAATCAAGTGGATCCACCACGTTGCCCGCGGACTTGGACATCTTCTTGCCGTGCGCGTCGCGCACCAGGCCGTGCAGCGCGACGACGCGGAACGGCACGGCGTCCACCGGGTCCTGGTCGCGCATCGCGTACAGCCCGAACATCATCATCCGGGCGACCCAGAAGAACAAGATGTCGTATCCGGTCACCAGCACGCTCGTCGGATAGAACGCGCGGAGGTCGGGCGTATCCCGCGGCCAGCCCAGGGTCGAAAAAGGCCACAGCGCGGACGAGAACCAGGTGTCGAGAACATCGGGGTCCTGGCGCCAGCCCTCGCCAGCGGGCGGCTCCTCGCCCGGCCGTGGGCAGACCACCTCGCCGTCCGGTCCGTACCAGACCGGGATCCGGTGGCCCCACCACAACTGGCGGCTGATGCACCAGTCGTGCATGTCGTCCACCCAGTCGAAATACCTGGCCGCAAGCTCTTGCGGGCTGATCCGCACACGTCCGTCACGTACCGCGTCGCCCGCCGCCTTGGCGAGCGGGCCGACCTTGACGAACCACTGCATGGACAGCCGGGGCTCCACCGTGGTGCGGCACCGTTGGCAATGCCCGACCGCGTGCAGGTACGGCCGAACCTCGGCGACGATGCGCCCCTCTTCGCGTAGCGCGGCAACGACGGCGGGCCGCGCCTCGAACCTGTCGAGGCCGAAGAACGGGCCGTGGGCGGTGATGACCCCCCGCTCGTCCAAGACGGTGAGGCTGGGCAGGTTATGGCGGCGCCCGATCTCGAAGTCGTCTGGATCGTGCGCGGGTGTCACCTTGACCGCGCCAGTGCCGAATTCCGGGTCCACGTGCGGATCGGCCACCACAGGGATGCGGCGGCCTGTCAGCGGGAGTGCCACGCTGGCGCCGATGAGCCGTGCGTAGCGCGGGTCATCGGGGTGCACCGCGACGGCGGTGTCGCCGAGCATGGTCTCGGCGCGTGTGGTCGCCACCACGATCGTGTCATCACCGTCGCCGTACCGGATCGAGACCAGTTCGCCCTCGTCCTCACTGTGCTCGACCTCTATGTCGGAAAGCGCGGTCAGGCAGCGTGGGCACCAGTTGATGATCCGTTCTGCGCGGTAGATGAGCCCGTCGTCGAACAGGTTCTTGAAGATCGTGTGTACAGCGAGGGAAAGGCCATCGTCCATGGTGAACCGCTCGCGGGTCCAGTCCACGCTGTCGCCCAGCCTGCGCATCTGGCCGAGGATCTTGCCACCGGACTCCGCTTTCCACTGCCAGACCCGGTCGACGAAACGCTCGCGGCCGAGGTCGTGACGGCTCAGTCCTTCGTTGGCCAGTTCACGTTCGACCACGATCTGGGTGGCGATGCCCGCGTGATCCATGCCCGGTAGCCACAGCGTCGTGTGGCCCTGCATGCGGCGCCTGCGCACCAGTGCGTCCATCAGCGTGTGCTCGAAGGCGTGCCCCATGTGCAGTGAACCTGTGACGTTCGGCGGCGGGATAACCAGCGAGAACCTAGGCGAGCCAGGTGCGGGATCGGGGGTGACCGGATAGGGGGTGAACAGGCCGGCCGCTACCCAGCGGTCGTACCACCGCGGCTCGACATCGGCAGGTGAATACTGCGAGGGGAATTCCCGAGATCCGTTCACGTCAGCCGATTCTAGTGGTGCGTAACGGGCCAGGCTTACCGGCTTGCTAGGGGCGGGCGGAATCCCGGTCGAGCCCGTCGCTGGTGAATCCCCGCGTAGCCATGAACGTCGCGTGCCCGCCGACCGCAGCCAAGATCAAGAACCTGGCCCACCTGGCGCCGGTGCAGCATCGGTACGACGTCTTTGGCCCATGGGTCCGGGCTGGACCCGTCGGACCGGACGGCCTGCGCGCGCCACGTCGAGTCCCACTGAAGGTACGCGGTGGATGTTCCCCGTGCGGCGTCAGGTTCCATTTGACGCACCGCGGCGCGACCTCACCCGGCCGCGAGTCAGGCCGACTTCTCCCGCGGGGTCCGCTTGGCCGGCAGTTCCCGCGGCACAAGGGTCGGGTTGACGTGCTCCAGAACGGCTGCGCCAGTAATCACAACCCGTTCGACGTCCTCACGGCTCGGCACCTCGTACATCACAGACAGGAGTACTTCTTCCATGATCGCACGAAGCCCGCGGGCCCCGGTACCACGGAGGATCGCCTGGTCGGCGATGGCTTCGAGCGCGTCCTCGGTAAATTCCAGATCCACGTTGTCAAGTTCGAACAGCCGATGGTACTGGCGGACGAGCGCGTTTCGCGGCTCAGTCAAGATCAAGATGAGGGCCTCGCGGTCCAGGTTGTGCACGCTGGTGATCACCGGCAGCCTGCCGACGAACTCTGGAATCATGCCGAACTTCAGCAGATCCTCTGGCATGACGTCGGCGAAGGCGTCGGGCGAGACCCTGTCCTCCTTCGAGCGGAGCACCGCGTTGAAGCCCATGCCCCGGCGGCCGATCCTTTGCTCGATGATCTTCTCCAGGCCTGCGAACGCCCCACCGCAGATGAACAGCACATTGGTCGTGTCGATCTGGATGAACTCCTGGTGCGGGTGTTTACGCCCGCCCTGCGGTGGCACCGACGCCGTCGTACCCTCGAGGATCTTCAGCAGCGCCTGCTGCACGCCCTCGCCTGAGACATCGCGGGTGATCGACGGGTTCTCGCTCTTGCGAGCGATCTTGTCGACCTCGTCGATGTAGATGATCCCCGTCTCGGCCTTCTTCACGTCGTAGTCGGCCGCCTGGATCAGTTTGAGCAGGATGTTCTCGACGTCCTCGCCCACGTAACCCGCCTCGGTAAGTGCGGTCGCGTCCGCAATGGCGAACGGCACGTTGAGCAGCTTCGCCAGGGTCTGCGCGAGCAGGGTCTTGCCCGACCCGGTCGGGCCGAGCAACAGGATGTTCGACTTGGCAAGCTCGACCGCGTCCTCGCGGGTCCGATCGCCGCCGCCACCGGAGTGGACCCGCTTGTAGTGGTTGTACACCGCGACTGAAAGAGCCTTCTTGGCCTTCTCCTGGCCGATCACGTAGCCGTCGAGGAACTCGTAGATCTCGCGCGGCTTCGGCAGGTTGTCCCACTTCAGCTCGGACGGTTCGGCGAGTTCTTCTTCGATGATTTCGTTGCACAGGTCAATGCACTCATCGCAGATGTACACGCCGGGCCCGGCAATGAGCTTTTTGACCTGCTTCTGGCTCTTTCCACAGAACGAGCACTTCAGCAGGTCACCACCATCGCCGATGCGTGCCACTCAGCTACTCCTTTGCGTGGGGCCGCCTGTGGCAGTGCGGTTGGTGCCACCTCACCGCCTTGCCTAACACTGACGCTACCGCCTTATGAGCGTGCCGTGCCCTTTCCGCGCCGCCCGGGACGGGTAGATCCTCCCAGTTAGGATGACACTACCTCGGCCCCGGCCTTCCGGTTGGACAGAACCTCATCCACCAGACCGTATTCTTTCGCCTCTTCCGCTGTCAGGATCTTGTCACGCTCGATGTCCTTGCGCACCTGCTCCTCGCTCTTGCCGGTGTGCAGGGCGAGGATCCGCTCGAGCGCGGCACGGACGCGCATGATCTCCCTCGCCTGGATCTCGAGGTCGCTCGACTGGCCGTAACCACCCTCGGTGGCCGGCTGGTGAATCAGAATGCGCGAGTTCGGCAGCGCCATCCGCTTGCCCGGTGACCCCGCGGCGAGCAGCACCGCCGCGGCGGACGCCGCCTGGCCGAGGCAGACAGTCGCGATCTCCGGGCGCACGTACTCCATCGTGTCGTAGATCGCGGTCATGGACGTGAACGAACCGCCGGGCGAGTTGATGTACATCGTGATGTCGCGGTCGGGATCGATCGACTCGAGCGTCAGCAACTGGGCCATCACGTCATTCGCCGAGGCGTCGTCGATCTGGACGCCGAGGAAGATGATCCGCTCCTCGAAGAGCTTGTTGTATGGGTTCATCTCCTTGACGCCGTACGTGGTCCGCTCCACGAACGACGGCAGGACGTAACGGTCCTGTGGGGGTGGCCGGAATTGGGCGCTCACGTGGGATGCCTCCGCTGTTCGTGCGTGAGTTTGTCTGCTGCGGGTCACGAGACCGGCCCCTCAGAAGGTACCTGCGTGGCGCTGCGGACCACGTGGTCGACGAGGCCGTAGTCCTTCGCCTCCTCGGCGGTGAACCACCGGTCGCGGTCGGAGTCGGCCTCAATCTGGTCGGCCGGCTGGCCGGTGTGGAAGGCGATCCGCTCGGCGAGCGTCTGCTTCACATACAGCATCTGCTCCGCCTGGATCTTGATGTCCGACGCGGTACCGCCGATGCCACCTGACGGCTGGTGCATCATGATGCGCGCGTGCGGCAACGCGTAGCGCTTGCCCGGCGTTCCAGCGCAGAGCAGGAATTGCCCCATCGATGCGGCCAGGCCCATCGCGACGGTCTGGATGTCGTTCGGTATGTACTGCATGAGGTCGTAGATCGCCATGCCGGCGCTCACCGACCCGCCTGGCGAGTTGATGTAGAGGGTGATGTCGCGGTCGGCGTTCTCGGCAGCGAGCAGCAGCAGCTCGCCGCAGATGCGGTTGGCGATATCGTCGTCGACCTGCTGGCCGAGGAACACGATGCGGTGCCGCAGGAGCCGCTGGAACACCTGCTCCGGCAGCATGGGCGGAGCCTCCGCGACTCGCGCCAGAATCCGCGATGGCTGATCGAAATCCGCAGGCGTGGTCACTAGCTCACCCGTTCCGTCTGAGGCGGTTTGCCGTTTGGTCTCGTTGACTGTGACCTTAACGCGGGCCAGGCTTCGCCGCGTCCTCAGATAGTCGCTGTTCGCTGTCGGCTCAGCAGATCAGGTCAGTGGATGCTCGGACGGGGACACTCGCACCGGGACACTCGCACGGGACAGGCGAGGAGCCAGTTACGACTGTGCGCCCGCATCTGCCGCGCCGGCTGCGCCCGGTGACACGTCGGCGTCGCGCGGCGTGGGCCGCCCAGCATCGACCCGCCCAGCATCGGCCCGCCCAGCATCCGCCTCCGCAGCGGCGGCCTGGCCAGCATCGGCCCGCCCAGCGTCGGCCTCCTCAGCGTCGGCCCGCCCAGCGTCGGCCTCCTCAGCGGCGGCCTGGCCAGCATCGGCCCGCCCAGCATCGGCCTGGCCAGCATCGGCCCGCCCAGCATCGGCCTCCTCAGCGTCGGCCCGCCCAGCATCGGCCTGGCCAGCATCGGCCCGCCCAGCATCGGCCCGCCCAGCATCGGCCCGCCCAGCATCGGCCTCCTCAGCGGCGGCCCGCCCAGCGTCGGTCTCCTCAGCGGCGGCCTGGCCAGCACCGGTCTCCTCAGCATCGGCCCGCCCAGCATCGGCCTCCTCAGCGTCGGCCCGCCCAGCATCGGCCTGGCCAGCCGCGGTCTCCTCAGCCAGGGCTTCCTCAGCCTCGACCTGATCAGCCTCGGCATCCTCGCTAAGCGCTGCCAGGTCGACTTCGTTGCCTGAACTATCCTTGACGGCCGCGCGCCGCACGATGAGATCGAGCGCCTTGGCGCGCAGGACATCGCTGACGGCCGACCCGATCTGGCCGCTGTCACGCAGGTGCGTGGCTAGCTGGTCGGGCGACACGCCCATCCGCTGTGCCTGCTGCACGACGAAGCTGGTCAGCTCCGCGTCGTCCACGCCGAGCTTTTCCTGCAGTGCGAACTGGTCGAGCACGAAGTTGGCCTTGATCGTGCGGATGGCGTCACGCTCAATCTCTGCGGCAAGCTCGTCCGCGGACTTGCCGGCCGACTCCAGGTAGGCGTCACGGCTGGCGCCGATGCGCTCAAGCTGGTCGTCGAGGGAGCGGTTGCGACGCTCCACTTCTTCAGTGACGACGGCTTCGGGTAGCGGAACGTCGAGCTTGCCGAGCAGCGCTTCGATCACACCGTCGCGTGCCTGGCCCGCCTGCTGCAGCCGCTTCACCCGCTCCAATTGCGCGCGCGTACCCGCCCGCAGCTCACCGATCGTGTCGAACTCGCTCGCCGACTGCGCGAACTCGTCGTCGAGCTCGGGGAACTCCTTGACCTTGACGCTGTGCGCGGTGACCGTCACCTCGGCCTCCTGGCCGGCGTGGTCGCCGCCGCTCAGCTCGGTGGTGAAGGTCGCGGATGCGCCGGCCGTCATCCCCGCGAGCGCCGCGTCGAGCCCGTCGACCAGCGAGTCGTCACCGATCCGGTAGGACAGGCCGCTCGCCTGCGCGTCATCCACCTCCTCGCCGTCGACAGATGCGGACAGGTCGATCGAGACGTAGTCGCCCTCCTCGGCCGGATGGTCCACCGTCTTCAACGAGGCGAACCTCTCGCGCAGGCCGCCCAGGTACTCCTCAACCTCATCCGGAGTCACCACGGCGTCTTCGACGGTCACGGCCATCCCGTCGACGTCGGGCACCTCGAATCTGGGGCGCCGGTCGACCTCGGCGGTGAAGGCAAGTTGCTTGCCGTCGTCAAGCTCGGTGATTTCAAGCTGCGGCTGGCCAAGCGCGTACACGTCGTTGTCTTCCAAGGCCTTGCCGTAGAGCTGCGGCACCGCCTCGTTCACGGCCTGCTCGAGCACCGCGCCGCGGCCGAAGCGCTGATCGATGATGCGTGGCGGCACCCGGCCCGGCCGGAAGCCTGGCACCCGGACCTGCTTGGCGACCTCGCGGTACGCACGGTCAAGGCTCGGCCTGAGCTCGTCGAAAGGAACCTCGATAATCAGCTTCACCCTGGTCGGGCTCAGCTCCTCGACGTCGGTCTTCACTTACGGTGTCACTCCTTCGGGCCCGCATATGCGGAATCGGCGCGCGTCGCGGCAGCCGTTCGGGACTTTGGGGTATCCCGGCTCCGATCAGGTCGCTGCGTCTGGTCCGGTCACTTACGGCTACGGCCGCCCAGTCTAGCCACGGTCCTAGCGTGCGGGAGGCGGCTGCGCTGTCCCGGTCGCGGTGAGGCGCTGGCTCAGCCAGCCAAGCGCCGGGCCGAGCTCGCGCTTCCAGGTACGGAAGTTGTGCCCGCCCGAGGGGAGGATGAGCCCATAGCCGTGCATCGGCGGGCGGATCACGCGCAGGAACTTGATCGTCTGCTGATAGTCATCCTCGCCGACGCGGCTGGTCGTCAGCAGCACCGATACGGGCGGCGGCGGCCGGTGGCCGAGCCGCCAGAACAAATCGTTCTCGGCCCGGTATGCGGCGCTGTGCCCATACAGGCTGCCCGTGGTGAAATCCTGCAGCGCCGAGTAATAACCGGACAGCGAGACCGCGGCCGCGAAGCGATCAGAGTGCATCATGGCGAGCTTCACCGCGCAGTAGCCGCCGGTGGAATCGCCCATGACCGCCCAGCCGTCGGCGCTCGTGGCGACCCGGAAGGACCGCTCGACGGCGAGCGGGACGTCTGCTGCGAAGAACGTCGCGGCTTGCGGGCCGCCGGGGATATCCGTGCACTCGGTGTCGCGTGGCATGTCGACCGACGAGAACATGATGATGAAGACCGTTGGCCGCAGCCGGCCTGCCGCGATCGCTGCGCCTGCCACTCCCGGCAGGTTCAGCCGGGTGATCTCGCTGCGCGGGTCGCTCGGGTATCCGGAAAGCACGAGCACCGCGGGGAAGAGCTGATGAGCGTAGGCGCGCTGGAAGTACTGCGGCGGCAGATAGACATAGGATCTCGCGGCCGTGATGCCGGTGCGTTCGCCGGTGATCTGGACGGTCAGGATCTCGCCCTTCGCCGCGGCTGTAGCGGTGGCCGCGGCCGGGGTGCTGCGGGTGGCCGCCGGGGTATGACCGGCCCGCGGTTGCGGCGCGGCGGATGCGCCCGCAGCAAGCTGGGTGTGCGTGACGACGATCGGCGGGGGCACGGGGGGGTGGCCGGTGCCCTGGCCCCCAGCCGACGTGGCGCTCGCGTGCGTGCCGACCAGGTCTGACCACGACACGATGAAAGAGAAGTAGGAGTTGAGCCCGCCGAGGACCGCGACGATCGCGGTGAGCTGGGTGGCGATCAGCAGCCCGGTCCTCGCCGCGGCGTGCGAGCTCTTGCGGCCGGCCACGCGCGGCCAGAGCAGGACCGTCGCCGCCATCGTGCCGACCGCGACCAGGCTCAGCAGGGCCAGGAACGGGCCGCTGGTCGGCGCCATCACGGCACCGTGGGCGCCGAACCCGGTGCGGGCGCCGTGACCGCCGCCATGATCCGGTCAAGAGCAGGGGCGAGCGGCCGCGGGCCCGTGGCGAGCGTGATCTGCGTAACGTGCGTGGGGAATCTGACCGGAGAGAGGAAGGCCCGCGCCGGGGCCGGTGTACCGGTTGCATCGTCCCCGCTGCGCACCCGCGGTTCGCCCTGGCCTGCCCGCAGGAAGAACAATGAGATCGGCTGCGGTGGCAGGTTCACCAGCCGCCAGCTGAGGTCGTTCTCCTGGCGGATCAATGGGCTGCCGCCTGACAGCCACCAGCCGGCTGTGCCCGGCCGGGTGCCTGCCGATCCCGGCGGTGCACCGTAACCCGCGAGTGGTGCCGCCGCCACGGCGAACCGATCCGAGTGCGCCATGGCGAGGGAAAGTGCGCAGTAGCTGCCGCTCGCGTCGCCGAGCACGGCCCAGCCGGCCGGAGCCTGGGTGGCTGGATAGGCTGACTCGATCGCGGTGGGAAGGTCCTGTGCGAAGAATGTGGCCGCCTGCGGCCCTCCTGGCACGTCGAGACAGCCGAGGTCACGGCCGGCTCCGCGTGCTCCGCCGGTTCCTTCGCCGATTCCGCCGGCTCGGCCAGTTCCGCCAGCGGCAGATGCGCCGACCATCACGTAGATCGCTGGCCTCGCCCGCCCCGCGTCGATCTCCGCGGCTGCGGTCACTGCGAGCGAGACCGCGCTGTAGGGGTCGCCAGCGGTCGTGACGTGATCGGAGATGACGACGATCACGGGGAACGTGCGGCCGGCCTGGGCGGGGGAGAAGGACTGTGGCGGCAGGTAGATATACGCACTGGCCACGATGCCCGACCGCAGGCCTGTGATGCGGACCAACTGCAGCCGTCCGTAGCGTGACCAGTCGTGCCCGGTGGTCAATGACCAGGTCGGACCGCTCCGGCCAGTGGCCGTCCGCGAGGCCAGCGCCCCGGTGCCCCGCGTCCGGATCGGCGCGCTCTGGCCGCCGCTCTGATGGTGCGGAGCGACGATGACGCCGGTCGTGTTGTTGGTGCCGAACAGGTCCGGCCACGAGGCGAAGAAGCCGAACGACTTGTTCACGCTCAGGAAGATGACGAGCATTACCGTGACCTGCGCCCAGAGCAGCAGGCCGATCCGCGCCAACAGGTGCGATGGCCGCGGGCTCGCGAGCCGCCGCCACATCCACAGGGTGCCCGCGAAAGCGGTGGCGGCGAAGAACCCTGCCAGCCCGATCAGCAGCCCGCTCGTCAGGCCCACAGCTCACCTCCCCGCCGGCCGGGTCGGACGGTCCGCGCCGCGCAGCCGCCGCCAGCCGCTGGCCTGAGCTGCGGCGGCCTGGCCTGGGCTGGGCTGAGCCGCGCTGCGCTGGGCTGGGCCGGCTGGGCCGGCTGGGCCGGGCGGGCCGGGCCGGCTGGGCCGGCTGGGCCGGGCCGACCCAGCCGGCCGGGCCCGGCCGGCTGGGCTGGGCCGGCTGGGCTGGCTGGGCTGGCTGGCTGGGCTGGGCTGCGGCATTAGCGTGGCTCCTGCTTCCGACCTTAGCGAGGCATTGTGACAATCTGATCTCTGGCTGATCTCTGGCATTCCGGGTCCTGCCGCGCCTGTCCGGCTCGACAATCCGACCTGGCCGAACCCTCTGGAGGTTGACATGGGCGCAACCGTGACGCTGATGCGGGGACGCCCGGGTCGCGAGGTTGAGGTCGGTGGCTGAGATGGCGGGATCTGCTGAGATTTCCGCGGACTTCGATCCCGCCGACCTCGCCGACTCAGTGCTCGACGTGGCGGTCATCGGGGCCGGCCTGATTGGTCTGGCGACCGCGATGGCGCTGCTCAAGCGGCGACCAGGGCTGCGGCTTGCCGTGCTCGAGAAGGAGCAGTCACTCGCTTCGCACCAGAGCGGCCACAACTCGGGCGTCATTCACGCTGGCCTCTACTACAAACCGGGGAGCCTGAAGGCACGGTTCTGCCGTGCGGGCCGGCAGGCGCTGATGACGTTCGCTGATGAGCACGGCATCCCGTACCAGCTGAGCGGGAAGCTCGTCGTGGCCAGTGACGAGGGCGAACTTGGCCGGCTGCGCGACCTGGCGGAACGCGGACGGGCCAATGGGCTCGCCAGCAAGGAATTGACCCCGGCCGAATTCGCCGAAATCGAGCCGAACGTCCGCGGCGTGCGCGCGTTGCACGTGCCGGAGAGCGGGGTCGTCGACTACCGGCGGGTCGCGGCCGCCTACGCGGAGGTCATCGCGGGCCACGGCGGCGCTGTGCTGTGCGGCCGCGGCGTACGGAAGATCACCGCCCGCGCTGGCGGCAGCACGCTGGCGACGGACCGCGGGCCCGTCATCGCGCGCACGGTGGTCACCTGCGCCGGGCTGCAGTCCGACCGGGTGGCCGCGATGACCGGGCATGCCACCGGCGACTACCGGATCATCCCGTTCCGCGGTGACTACTACACGTTCCTGCCGCACGCCGCGAACCTGGTCCGCGGGCTCGTGTACCCCGTTCCCGACCCCGGGTTCCCTTTTCTCGGCGTGCACTTCACGCGTGGCATCGACGGGTCGTTGCACGCCGGGCCCAACGCGGTACCCGCTTTCGCCCGCGAAGGGTACGGCAGGCTGTCCGTCAACCGCCATGATCTCCTGGAGGTGCTGCGCTTCCCCGGATTCCGCCACCTCGCAAGGTCCTACGCGGGGACCGGGGCGCGGGAGATCTGGCGCGATCTGGTAAAGCCCGCCTTTCTCGCCGAGATGCGCAGATACCTGCCGATGATCAGGTCTGGCGACGTCACCTTCGGCCCGTCGGGTGTTCGGGCCCAGTGCCTGAGCCGGTCGGGGTTGCTCGTCGACGATTTCCTCATCGAGGAATCCGCCGGCGCGGTACACGTGCTCAACGCGCCGTCGCCGGCGGCGACCGCGTCCCTCGTGATCGGCCAGCATTGCGCCGCCCGCGCGATCGACCGGTTCGGCCTGTGAGCAACCATCGTGGCGGCCCGCTAAACTTCCGGTGCACGGGCTGTGGCGCAGCTTGGTAGCGCGCCGCGTTTGGGACGCGGAGGCCGCCGGTTCGAGTCCGGCCAGCCCGACCAGCGTTCGGCAGGTCGTTTGATGACGTCGACGCCGTCCGCACCTGGCCCCGACCGCGATGACTGTACGGGCAAGATCGGCGTCATCGGGTTCTGCATGGGCGGCTTCGCGCTGGTGCTCGTTCCCGGCCATGGCTTCGCCGCGTCGAGCGTGAACTGCGGCGCAGCTCCCAAGGAGCCGATGCGGAAGGGTCCGTGGCGCGAGCCTGTCCCATCGTCGGCAGTTGTGGGCCGAAGGCAGCTACGGGGAGGCAGCTACGGGGCGAAGCACCGGACGCTGCGCAGGGCGGCCGACGGCTGAGCCGGGCCCTCATCGTCGCGGTGGCCTTGGTTGCCGCCGGTGGCCTCGGATAGTGCCGTGCGCTGCCACGCGGATGGCGAACCGGTACGCTACCGGGTGACGGCGGCTAACTGGGTCCCTGGGATCCGGCCCCCGCTGCGCGGGCGTAGCTCAATGGTAGAGCCCCAGCCTTCCAAGCTGGCCATGAGGGTTCGATTCCCTTCGCCCGCTCCAACCCAAAACCCCAGGTTAGCGAAGGTATTCCCGGACGCCGGTGCTATCTGCCACGCGGGCCGGAGGGTCTGCGTGCCATTAGCCGACCGGGGCGAGCACGCCGTTCAGGCCGCCATCATCACCATCGTCACGCCCGCGGGCGGCTTCGACGTAAGCATTGATCGCACCCGTGATCGCCTGGTCAGCACCCCGCGCCTCGTGCTGATAGATCATCGCCGCGCCGCTCACTGTCATGCCCCATGCGAGCCATCAGGTCCTTGATCCCGACCCCGCTGGCCGCCGCGAACGTGTTCCCCGTGTGACGCAGATCGTGAAATGCAAGCCCCGCAGACCCATGGCATCGACCGCGTGCTTCCAGCCGGTCATCCGATTAAAGTTGCTGCGCCGCAGCGGTGCTCCCTTCGCACCGGTGAACACGAAGGCGGTCGGCTCCGGCCCGACATATACCGCCAGATGCTCGCGGAGCACGGGAATGACCGCGGCGGGGATGCCGACCGCCCGGCCCGCAGCCCGGGACTTCAACGGGCCAAGCGTGATCTTGCTACCCGGCATCCGGCGATCCGAGAACGCCACACGGACCCGCACCAGGCCCGCATCCAGTCGAAAGCTCGCTACCGGTCAGGTATCAACTCCCAAGCAAGCCAAGTTCCTAGCCGTACGTTTTGCCCACGAAGCCCTCAATCCTCGTGATGCTGGCGCACGGTGGTGCTCTGCCACGATGCTCCGCGATCTGAGCCCGCTACTCAGCGGCCCCTACAACGAGCAGGACTGGTCGTGATCACACTCGAAGTACGCGACGGCGAGTTGGGCCGGCGGAGCCGGCTCGGTTGTGGCCCGCCGGTGAGGTGGTTAGCGTCAGGCGGCTTGGGCTGGCGGGGGGGTCCCGTCGCCGGGCGGGATTACGGTGACCTGGTAGCCGAGCCGGGTCAGTGCCTGCTGGTGGTGGCGGACGAGGTGCTCGCGGTTGCGCTGGTCGCGGCGGTCGTAGTAGTCGGCTCCGGCCTCGGTGTAGTCGCCGTCGTACTTCATCACCGCCCAGGCGATGCACAGTAGGGTGTGGGCGACGGCGATGGCGGCTTTCTTTTCGTTGCCGCGGCCGAACCTGCGGGCCAGACGGCGGAACCGGGCGCCCGGGCGGGTGGCGGTGCGCGCGGTGGTCCAGACCGACTCGGTCATCGCCGCGCGCAGGTGCTGGTTGCCCTTGCGGGCGGCGGCCTTCTTCCGCTTGCCGGCGGACTCGTTGTCGCCGGGCGCCAGCCCGGCCCACGCGGCCAGGTGAGCGGGGGTAGCGAAACGGGACATGTCGCCGCCTGTCTCGGCCACGATGACCTCCGCGGTGCGCTGCCCGATCCCCGGGATCGTCACCAGCCGGGCGATCAGCCGGGCGAACGGCGCGGCCGCCTCAGCCACGAGCCGGTCCAGGGCGGCGACCTGCCCGGTGAGGTGGTCGTAGGCGTCCAGGTGCAACCGGCACATCTGGGCGTGGGAAACGTTAAACCGGCCGTCGCAGGCCATCTCCAGTTCGGGGATCTTCTTGCGCATTACCCCGCGGGCCAGCCGGGCCAGCACGGCCGGGTCACGCTCCCCGGCGATCAGCGCCTCGATCATGTCCCGCGCCGACGCCGTGGTCAGGGTGGACGCCACCGAGTCGATCTTCACGCCGCCGTCTTCGAGCACCTTGGCCAGCCGCTGCAGCTCGCTGGTCCGCGACTCGATGAGCTTCTTGCGGTACCGGGTCCGGGCCCGCAGTGCCGCCACCTCGGCCGCCGGGATGAAACTGGCCCGCAGCAGCCCGTACTCGTGCAGCTCGGCGATCCACTGGCAGTCCCTCAAATCTGTCTTGCGGCCCGGCACATTACGCATGTGCGCCGCGTTGCACACGCACACTTCGATCCCGGCGCCGGCCAGCGCGTGATAGACCGGCCACCAGTACACCCCGGTACTTTCCATCGCCGCGTCAGTGACGCCCAACTCGGCCAGCCAGGCCGCCATCTTCTGCAGCGACCGTCAAAACGTCAAGAACCTCCGCACGGTCACCGCCCGCTCGCCGGGCGCCCGGCCCGGCAGCCGGACCGCCACCCAGATGATCTTTTTGTGCACGTCGATCCCCGCCACCCGCGGATGAACGATATCCATCGCCACCTCCCACCTCGGCCCCCGATAATGAATACGGGCGCGCCGCCCGCGGAGCCCGCAACAAGATCGAGATCCTGTAACACGCGCTCGTAGCAGCAATCCGGGGTACCTAACCGGGCAGGCTCCAGCGTCAGTCTTAGAAACAGGCACGCAGCGCCAAGCACAGGCGACGTCAGCGAGCGGCGCAGCCCCAAGTTTCATGCATCCGCGGGCGTCACGTCAGTGACATGAAGTCTTAGATCAAGGCGGCGCGCTGCGCGCGCCGCGGGCCGGCGCCAGCGCTCGGCCCTCTGCCTTGGGAGGCCCGGCCCGGCGCGCGTCGGCCCAAACGGCGAGGGGCGCCACGGATCAGCCAGGCTTTCCCGGCCCGCAGCCGGGCGGGTGCTGCCGTCTTCTTGGCGAGTCATTGTCCTGCTCCCGGCCGTCACGTCCGGGTCGCTCCCTACGGTCGCGGTGCATGCGATCGGCTTCGCTGAACCTAGACCGGCTAGACACCGTGTCCACTCGCCAGGATCCGGCTCCTGCAGGGAATCCGGAGCAGTGCAGGACGCCGGGCCAGGAAAATCCCCGGCGGTCTCACCTTCCGATCGCCACTTGACCTGGATCTCCTAAACGGCCTGCGGCTCCTTCACCTCGGTGGGAGGGGCGGCACGCTTTTCTCTGCGTTTTGCGATCCGGGCCAGGTGGATTCCCAGCAGCAGCCCGAGCGTGCACAGGTAGGCGAACACGTCGCCGATCCGGCTGTAGAGGGTCCAGACGCCGTGGGTCGGGACGCGGGCCAGCAGGATGCCGTCGTTGCTGGCGGAGTAGTTCTGGCTGGCGATCACCCGTCCCAGGTAGTCGGTCATCAGCGAGACTCCGGCGCCGGTCGGCCGGATCAGCGAGGTGCCGTTTTCGATGGCGCGGTAGACCGGCTGGGCGGCATTCGCTGAGGCCTCGAACGGGTATGGCTCATGGGTTGGCACGAGCAGGATGTCGGCCCCGTTGCGCCCCGCTTGGCGCAGCAGCCCGGGGTAGGTGACGTCGTTGCAGATGACCGTGGTCAGTCGCCCGTACGGGGTGTCTGACACGGGCAGCACGCCGCGGCCGCTAGGAGTGATCGAGGATTCACTGGGGACGACGGGATAGGTCTTGTTATAGGTCCACACGACGTGCCCGGCCGGGCTGATCAGGATCGCCTGGTTGAGGAAATAAGGCAGGGACGGGGTCCGCGTGAACACCCCGAGCCAGATCTCCAGGTAGGCACCGTGGCTGCGGGCCTGCACTTCGGCCCGGCTGATGGCGTTCTGCCGGTCTTGAGGCAGTACCAGCGCCGACTGCTCCTGCCAGACGGCGAGTTTCGCACCCTGGCGGAACGCTGTTGCGGTGCGGGCCAGCATCTGGTCGACGGTGGCTTCGAACCTCGGGCGCCACGCGGCCCGCTGGGCGCTGGTGGCCCGGTTGAACGTCGTCAAGTCCAAGCCGTTGTTTGCCTGATTGAAAACCGACGGGCTGATGGTGATCGCTGCCGCTTTCACCGTCGGCGACGTCGGAGCGGCCAGGCTCAGCCGGGCGAACCCGAACGCGAAGACCACGGCCAGCGCCGAGGCGAAAACGGCGAGCGGAGCACGTGCGGCCCGCCACCGGAAGCCGTGTTCCCAGGCGGCGTTGACCGCCGAGGCGAACCACATGACCAGGAAGGTCAGGCCGTACATCCCGGTGACCGAGACCAGCTGCATCAGCGGCAGGACGCCGTACTGCGAATAGGCAGGCGAGCCGAAGGTACCGGTGAGGTGAAGCAATCCCATCAGCCAGTCGCTGGCGACGAAGGCAGCGGGGAAGACCAGCATCCGCGGCCAGGTGCCCAGGCGCGGACTGACCAGCCGGTCGGTCACATACGGCAGGGTGAACCGGAGGGCACGGACCAGCGGGAAGAAGGTCAGGCCGAGCAGCAGCCACACGCCATGTGCCGGGTACCCGCGCATGTCGAAAACGCCAGCGATCGTGTATGCCGCGAAGATCAGCCACAGCGAGCGCTGCCCCCGGGAGACGCGCTCGAACCGCAGCAGGAGCACCGGCGCGATCCACGCGGCGAGCGGAATGACGACCCGGTACGCGGTGAATGGCAGCAGAACAAATCCGATGAGCAGCCACAGCCAGGCCAGATTCGTGGTCTTTGCCGACGAGGAGTCAGTGGTTCGAGTGGTCTTAGCTCCGCCGCCGGAGGAGACCATCTTTGGGAGGCTCATTACGCCCATCCCTTCCGATGAGGCTCCCGATCAAGCAACTCCTCATGGCCGACGGCGCCGTCCACAGCCTGCAAAGAAACCGCATCCGCCTCGAGGCGACCGCCCGGCGTGTCCATTCAGGGGCAGGTGGTGAGCTGCGGTTTCAGATCGCAGTTCAGGCGGCTGACGCGGGGAGCCAGGGCTTGCCGGCGAGTGCCAGGGTGATGGCATCGAGAGCGGTCAGGCCGTGGGCTGCCGCGGAGTCGA
>DATIYI010000110.1:0-23350 GCA_035517695.1 Streptosporangiaceae bacterium | reverse complement strand
GGTGCTGTTCCTCGGCACCTTCACCGCGGGTGACCTCGAGGTCTCGGTCGCCGAGGGCAAGCTGCTGATCGAGCGCGACGGACAGTACCAGAAGTTCGTCGCGGAGGTCGGGCACCGGACATTCTCCGGGCCGCACGCCGCGCAGCAGGGAAAGGACGTCCTCTACATCACCGAGCGGTGCGTATTCCGGCTCACTACGGAAGGCCTGGAGCTGACCGAGGTCGCTCCCGGCATCGACATCGAACGTGACATCCTCGCCAAGATGGCGTTCAAGCCGATCGTGAGCAAGCCGCGCGAGATGGACCCCCGTATCTTCCAGCCCGACTCGATGGGCCTTCGGGAGGACATGCTGCGGCTGCCGCTTGACGCACGGGTCACCTACGATGACGAGCGCAACATCCTGTACATGAACTTCGAGGATCTCCAGCTGAAGTCGATGAAGGTAATCGAGGATGTCGTTGGGAAGATCAGGGAGGTCTGCGGGCCGCTCGGCCACAGGGTCTACGCCGTGGTCAACTACGACGGCTTCGAACTCGACAGCGACCTCGAAGACGCCTACCTCGACGCCGTGCAGGAAATGGGCGACACCTACTTCCACGGCGTGACCCGGTTCACCACCAGCGCGTTCATGCGCGCCAAGCTCGGCGACGCGCTCGAATCACGCGGTGTCGCGCCGCACATCTACGAATCCGAAGGCGAAGCTGCAGGCGCCGTACGCACCACCTTGCCACGCCAGGAGTAACTGGGCCTCCCTTCGGTCCGTGTGACGCACAGGCACAACGGCCAGATGAAAGGACCGTTCACGGGCCTGACAGCACCAGCGGACTCTATGTTCTTGACCGGGGAATCCCGTGAGCATCGACGCGCGGGCGGGCTGCAGCTCTCGGCACATGCCATCGTGCTCACCCGGCCACCACGGCCGTATGTGCCGGATGACTCCGGCTGGCCCGGGTCGTTGTCACCCGGCACCTCGACAAGGCGATCCGGCTGCGTTACGTTGCCGTCGACTGGCTCGACAGGAGGGCTTGGCCATGACGACAACGGTCACCGCGCTGGCGCAGGACATCGGGCTCGCCCGGGAGACCGACTACTTCTTGATGAAAGACCAGCTGACCGAGGATGAGCTGGGACTGCTGTACAGGGTGCGGAAGTTCGCGGAAACCGAGGTACTGCCGGTCGTCAACCAGTACTGGGAACGGGGCGAGTTCCCGTTCGAGCTGGTGCCCAAGCTTGCGGAGCTGAACGTCGTCGGCGACACCATGGTGGGCTACGGCACGACGCCGATGTCGGCCGTCGGTTCGGGATTGCTGACTTATGAGCTCAGCCGTGTCGATGGCAGCATCGCGACGTTCTTCGCAGTGCACGTGGGGCTGGCGATGCAGTCGGTCTACCTGCTTGGCTCGGAGGAGCAGAGGCAGCGCTGGCTGCCGCCGATGGCCAGACTGGAGAAGATCGGGGCGTTCGCGCTGACCGAGCCCGATCACGGGTCCGACGCGGTCATCCTGGAGGCCACGGCCCGGCGCGACGGCAGCGAGTGGGTGATCAACGGCCATAAGCGCTGGCCCGGCAACGCCGTGTGGTGCGACGTGATCGTGGTCTTCGCCCGTGACACGGACGACGGACAGGTCAAGGCGTTCGTCGTGGAGAAGGACAACCCCGGCTACACCGCGTCCAAGATCGAGGGCAAGGTCTCGCTGCGGATGGTGCAGAACGCTGACATCACCCTAGACAACTGCCGCGTCTCCGAAGATGCCCGGCTGCAGAACTGCAACTCGTTCGCCGACGTCGCCAAGGTGCTCAAGGGCACTCGCAACACCGTTGCCTGGGCATCGGCCGGGCACGGGGTCGCCGCCTACGACATCGCCCTCAACTACGCTCAGCGGCGGACCCAGTTCGGCCGGCCCATCGCGAAGAACCAGATGATCCAGTCGATGCTCGTCGAGATGCTCGGCGAGATCACCGCCATGCAGCTGTACTGCATCCGCCTCGGGCGGCTGATCGACGACGGCAAGATGAACGACACGAGGGCCGCCCTGGCCAAGTACTTCTGCTCGGTCAAGGCCCATCATGTGTGCCGCCTGGGCCGCGACATCCTCGGCGGCAACGGCATCCTGCTGGATTTCCACGTGATGCGCCACCTGTGCGACATGGAGTCGCTCATCACTTACGAGGGCACCGCGGAGATCCAGGCGCTCATCGTCGGCCGCGACGTCACCGGGCAGAGCGCCTTCGCCTGAGGGCTTGGTGCCGGACGCTTACCCGGCCGGGTCAGGTAGCTGTCTTGGCCGCGCGGGCGAGCTTCTGGGCGCTCATCGCGCTCATTCTGTTCGGGCATCGTGATGATCTTCGTTAACATCCCGGGCGGCTCGCGGTCTACTCGGTCGGGAATGGCCTTCGCCGTGCACGGCACTGCCGAGCTCGCCTTTCACCGGGGCCAACATCCTCTTCGGTCAGCGGGTGCCTGGCACTTCCGGCTAGCCGGTATCCCGGGATGGCAGCCCGCCGGGGGCTCATCTGGGTGCTGGCCATGGCGACACCGGGCCATTCCCGAGCGACCTTTGACGGTAACGACCGAGCTTCCCGGACCCCAGGAGGGCGATGTCACAGATACGGATCACCAAGCAGTGCCGGACGGCCGGCGCAGGCCGACACGGGCAGGCGGAGCCGCCGCTCCCCCTGGATCCCCGGGACCCCGACATCACCCGGGTCAAGCAACTGCAGCGAAGCCGAGCCGGGACTGCAGCGGAAACGCCTTCCTCTGCGAGGACGTGATGGCGGATGCGGACGCCACCGACTTCGACCGGTACGCCTACCTGCCGGGTGCCGAGCCGCAGGTCGACATGTTCGTCGACCACGGCTGACCCCATGCGCTCGCGCTGGACCGTGCCGCGCGCTTCCGATCGCGTTGTTCAGGGGGATGACTCCCGTGAATGAGGTCGCCAAGGGCAGCGACCGGGAGGAGCAGGCCGCGGCCATGCCGCGGTCGCCGTCGGAGCCCGGGAAACTCCGGAAGCTGGTTTATGTCACGCTCCCCGGCTGCTGGGGTGCGCTCATTGTCGGGTGCCTGTCCTTCACGCCGTCGTTGCTGCCGCGCGACGGTATCATCCAGGGCCTGATCTGGGGCATCACCGCGGCCATCGGCTATGGGCTCGGGGTGCTCGCCGCGTGGATCTGGCGGGCTTTCGCTGACCGGGACGCCCGGCAGCCGCGGCGCCGGTCCTGGGCCGCCCTCTTCATCGGCGCGGCGGTCCTGGTCGTGGTGTCCTTCGGGCTCGGGCAGTACTGGCAGTACCGGATCCGCACGCTGATGGGGGTGACGGGCTACAACGTCGCGTTCGTCGTCATCTCCCCGTTCATCGCCGCGCTGATCTTCTGCCTCATCCTGCTGATCGGGCGCGGCCTTCGCGGCCTGTACCGCTGGGCCGCGCAACTGCTCCACCGCTGGCTCGGGCAGCGCGCGGCGCGCGCGGTCGCCTGGATTGTGGTCGTCGGCCTCTTCTACCTGGTAAACGCCGGCCTGCTGTTCCACGGTTTCGTCAACGTGGCCAACGCTGCCTTCTCGGTGCGCAACACGACGACCCCGGCGGGGGTGCACCAGCCCGCGACCAGCCTCCGGTCGGGCGGGCCAGGCTCGCTCGTGCCGTGGGACACGCTGGGCCGGGAAGGCCGCAGCTTCATCGGTACGGGCCCGTCGGCGGGTGATATCGAGAAGGCCACCGGTCATCCGGCCACGGAACCGATCCGGGCCTACGCCGGGCTGGCGTCGGCCGCTGACGCGCAGTCCAGGGCCGCCCTGGCGGTCCGGGACCTCCAGCGCGAGGGCGGCTTCAGCCGCAAGAACCTGCTCGTGGTGACGACGACCGGCAGCGGCTGGGTCGACCCGGCGCTGGTGGACAGCTTCGAGTACCTCAGCGGCGGCGACGCGGCGACCGTGGCGATCCAGTACTCGTACCTGCCGTCGTGGATTTCCTATCTGGTCGACCAGTCCAAGGCGCGCGAGGCAGGCGCGGCGCTGTTCGGCGCGGTCTACGGCCGCTGGTCGCAGCTGCCCTCCGGCCAGCGCCCCAGGCTGTTCGTGGCCGGGGAAAGCCTGGGGTCCTTCGGCGGCGAGGCCGCCTTCGGCGGCGAATACGGTCTGAGCCTGACCGCTGGCACGCTGTTCACGGGACCGCCCAATTTCAACACGCTGTTCCGGGAATTCAGCGACCACCGCGACCCCGGCAGCCCGGAGGTCCAGCCCGTCTTCCAGGACGGGCGCAGTATCCGGTTCGCGGACGATCCGGGTACGGGCATACCGCCGGCAGGCCGCCCCTGGAAAGGCAGCCGGGTCCTGTACATGATGCACCCGTCGGACCCGGTCGTCTGGTGGAGCCCGCACCTGATCTTCAGCGAGCCCGGCTGGATCAGCCAGCCACCGGGCCGGGACGTGCTCGCGGGCATGTTCTGGATGCCACTGGTGACCTTCTGGCAGGTCAGTGCCGACCTTCCGTTCGCTCAGGGTGTCCCGGCCGGGCACGGCCACCACTACACCGCCGAGTACGTCGACGGGTGGAACGCCGTGATGCAGCCGGCCGGCATCACCCGCCAGGACCTGGCCAGCATCAGGAAGATCATCGCGGCCGGGGGATGATCGCCTGCCACGATGGCGCATCAAGTCCGCCGGCTGCTTTCCGGGTCACCGGGAACCCCACGCCCACACCGCTGCCGCCAGGACACCTAGCCCGTTCACCGCCCCGTGCAGGCCGGCCGGCGCGGGCACGCTGCCGCTGCGGCGCCGCAGCTCGAAGAACACCACCCCGGCCAGGCCGGTGAAAGGACGGTTCCCAGCACCGAGATGACCTGGCCGGATGTGCCCCTTCCCCACGACAGTTCCGACCGCATCGTTGTCGGCGGCCATGCCGAGTGACGGAAGCACATGCCACGAGCCGAACAGCGCTGACGAGACCACGGTGGCCATCCGCGTCCCGCGGCCCCGGCGCAGCCGGGCCCACAGCACCCTAGCCCGAAGCATGCTGAGTACCGGTGACGAAAGATGCCGTTCCCACAATCGCCGGCGAAGATCGCGAGACCGGGAGCGGAGGAGCGTGCACCACCGCCCGTTCGGTGAGAGCTTAAATTCCATTCATCCCGAACGGGCCGGGTGTTACGGCTGCCATCCGTGCATGTCTCATCGAGACCGAAAGCCGCCGTGCCGATGAATCCAGCGTGCCACCTGCCAGGCTCCGGCCGGCGGGGTCTTGGGCTAGCCGGAGGTGTCGCCGCCGTTCGCGGCGAGCGGGAGCTCGGCACGCAGGCTGGTGCCCGCCCCGCGCGGGCTGTGGAGGAAGAGCCGGCCGCCCAGTGCCTCCACACGGTCCTTGAGGCCGGCCAGGCCGGTGCCGCGAGCAAGGTCGGCGCCGCCGGCGCCGTCGTCGCGGACCGCCACGCGGAGGACGGCGTCTGCGGCGTCGGCCTCGATCTCGACGGTAACGGCCGAGGCGCGCGCGTGCCTGGCCGCGTTGGTCAGCGCCTCGGCGACGACGTAGTACGCGCTGACCTCGACCGGCTCCGGCAGCCGCTGGTCCGCACGCACCCGCAGGTCGACCGGGATCGGCGAGCGGCGGGCGAGCGCCTTCAGGGCGGGGCGCAGGCCGCCCTCGGCCAGGACCGCGGGGTGAAGGCCGCGCGCGATCTCGCGTACCTCCTCCAGCGCCCCGGTCGCCTCGGCGGCAGCCCGGTCGAGGTCTGCGCCGAGCCCGCCCAGATCCGGCGGCACCGCCGCCCGGGCCGCCCGCAGCAGCAGCGCAAGCGAGACCAGCCGCTGCTGCGCGCCGTCGTGCAGGTCCCGCTCGATCCGCCGGCGGGCCAGGTCGGCGGCAGCGACGATCCGCGCGCGTGACGTGGTGAGCTCGGCATACAGCTGGGCGTTATCCACGGAGACGGCCAGCTGGCCGGCGATGAGCTGGACGGCGTCCAGGCGTTCGGCGGTGAACGCGCCGCGGATGAGCCGGTTCTCCAGCACCAGCACCGCCCGCAGCGTGCCGCGGCTGAGGATCGGCAGGGCCAGCAGCGAGCAGCATCCGGCATCGGCGAAGTACGGATCGCGGGCGAACCGGTCGTCGCCGACAGCGTCGGCTACCACCAGCGGCTCCCGCGTCCGCTGGGCGTAGCGCAGCACCGACATCGGAACCGCGCGTTCGTGCCCCGTGCCGCCGAGCGGGGCGGCGCCGACATCGCCGCCGGGGGCGGGCAGCAGCCAGTCATGCCGGTCCCGGCTCCACAGCAGCAGGTGGACGCCGGTGGCGCCGGTCATCGCGCTGACCACCTCGGCCACGCGGGCGTGCAGCCGGCCGATGCTAGTCTCCGAGCTCAGCGCCTGCGAGGCGGACAGGATGCCGAGCAGGTCGATGGTCCCGGTCGTCACGGCGGCGCGGCGATCAGGAAGATCGCCGGGATCGTCGCCGCTTGGCCCGGCGGTCGCCTCGGCCCGTGGGTGCAGGGCCGGGTAGGCCCAGTCCAGCTGGGCGGCCTTCGCGGTCGCGCCCCAGGCGAGGTACTCCCGGCGAGCCTGGGCGAGAAGGTCAAAGCCGACGTGCTCGACGCCGTGGGCCAGGTAGAAGCGGGCCGTCCGTTCGGCAATCAGCGCCCGATGCCACGGCCGCGGCCGCTGCGCGACCTCCCGCTGCGCGATGTCGAAGGCCAGGACAGCGGCGCGGAAGTCGCCGGCCGCCCAGCCCCGCTCGGCCTCGAGCAGCCGCAGCAGGTGCAGGAAATTGTCCGGCGCGTCCACGGCGTGTGCGGCCAGCCACTCCGTGACATCGTCCAGCTGCGACAGCAGATCCGCGCGCTCGTCACCATCGGTTGCGCGGGCCTGCCCGGCCAGGGCCAGCCCGCGCAGCAGGCGGGCCACGGCCGTCGCGTAGTTTCCCACCAGAGCCGGCAGTAGCGGCATCGCCGCCTCGGCATGCCGCACCAGACCGGCAGGATCGCCGAAGATGGCGGCGGCGATCGCATACTGGATGTGCGTGTGGACAAGTGCCTGCGGGTTGCCGGCGTACCTATCGATGAGGATCGCCTGGTCGGCAGTGCTCAAGCTTTCGCCGCGCAGGACACCGGCCAGCCACCGGTAAGGGTGGAGCGACTGGGCGTTCTCTTCGTTACCGGTACGCCGCGCGAAAGCCAGCCCCGCCTCCACCTCGGCGACGCAGCTGTCCAGCGTTGGCGCGCAGTCCAGCAGGAACGCCACGATCGGGTGGTAGGCGTATCCCGCATTGGCCAGGTCGCCCCCCGCGATCAGCCCCTCCCGAGCCCGGCGGGCTGCCTGGACACCGTTTTCGATCGGCTCGAACCAGCAGCAGCTGAGGACAGCGAACTGGAAGCGCGCCTGCGAGGTGCCGGGCTCGTAGCCGCGGGTCTCGCCCAGCGCCAAGATCCGCCGCACCGCCCGGTACCCGGCGGCGTAGTCGCCATGCAGCGCCATAGCAGCGGCGGCGGTGTGGCTCGCCGGGCCAACCAGTGTGCGGCTCGGGCCATGCTCGATCCAGATCCGCAGCGCTTCCAGGCTCAGCCAGCCGAGCGTAGCGTGGTCGGCGATGAAGTAGGCGGCGGGCAGGACCGCGTTGAGCAGACGAGACGCGGTGAGCAGCGTCGGGTCGGTGATGTCCGGCCGGGTCAGATCGCCGACGGTGTCGGTGTGATCCAGCCACCGGTACAGACAGCCGAACTGTTCGTTGACCTCACTGGAAAGCCGGTCCGCCGGCGGAACGGTAAAGCCGAGCGCGCCCAGCGACTGCAGGCCCAGGCTGATCGCCTCGGCAAAACGGTTCCTGTGGGTCAGGCTGCGCACCTGCACTACCGTCGGGTCGGCGCGCTCCAAGGCGGTGGGGCACAGTCCCTCGATCGCGCGGTACTCCTCGTCCATCTCCTCTAGGCGCCCCAGGCTGAACAGCGCGGCGTGGCGGCCGACTTGTACCTCGACGAGCGTAGCCGTCTCACCCGGGTCGACAAGCCGCAGCGCCGCCGTCAGCAGCGCGTTCACCAGGCCGTAGTCCCCGATCAACCTCGCCTGACCCGCGGCACGCCGCAGCAGCCCCACCACCGCACGCCGCTCCGCGGGGTCCTCGACGGCGTCGATTGCCGGCAGGTACTGCCCGGCAGCTACCGCGAACAGCTCCGGCACCCCGGCCAGCCGCCGCGCCATGGCCAGCTGCAGGGTGTGCCGCCGCCGCAACTCCAGCCCACCTAGGACCGCCTCCCGGATCCGGTCGTGGCGGAACCGCACTGCTTGGTGCAGCCCCGGCTCCACCACTAGCAGGCCCTCGTCGACGGCGGGCGCCAGCATCTGTTCCACCATGTCCGCCGGCTCGCCGGTGGCAGTCTGCAGCAGGCTCAGCTCGGCCCGCCCGCCCAGACACGCCATCGCCTCTACCAGCTGCCGCGACCCCGGCAGCATCGCCTGAATCCGCGCCGTCGGCAGCCCGGCCACCTCAGACCGGCCCAGGTGAGCGAGCACGGCCGCCTTGTTCCACCACCACCCATTGGCCGTTGTCGCCAGGACTCTGTCGCGGCGCAGCGCGTTGAGCAACTCCACCGTCTGGTACGGATTGCCGGACGTGTACGGGGCGATTACGTCGGCCAGGCCAGCGGCCGCCGCCGAGTCCGCGTGCAGTATCTCCGCAACCATGGTGACCAGGCTCGCCCCGGGCAGGTTGACCAGCCGCAAATGCTCCACGCCAGACTGGTCACGCCACCTGGACAGCGGCGCTGCCAGCGGGTGAGATGCGTCTACCTCTTCCTCCCGGTAGGCGCCTACCAGGAGCAGGCCCTCCACTGGCTCCTCGCTCAGCACCAGGTCCACGAAGCCGAGCGGGGTGCGCCCGGCCCACTGCAGGTCATCGACGAACACCACCACCGGCCGTTTCGGTGAGGCGACTACCCGCAGCACCGCCATAGCGGCTCGCTGCGCCCGGACTTGCGCGGTCAGCGGATCCCCCGCATCCGGAGGCACTCCCAGCAGCGCCGCGAACTCCGGCACCGTCGCGGCCAGCAGACCCGCGTTCGCCCCGGCCGCCCCCAGGATCCGCCCGCAGACCTCGGCCAACTCCTCGCCCGGCTCGGCCAGCAACAGCCGGCCCAGTGCGCGGAATGCCTGGTTGACCGCGTCGAACTCCAGGTCCCGCCGGTACGGGTCGAACTTGCCCGCCACGAACCAGCCGTCCCGGCCCGTCACCACCGGCCGCAGCTCATCGGCCAGCGCCGTTTTCCCCACTCCAGGCGCCCCGCTGACCAGCACCCCCCGGCACCGGCCCGCCATTGCCTCCTCGAACGCCGCCGCCAGCGCCGCCATCTCCACCTCGCGGCCCGCCAGCCGCGACGGCGGCAGCAACCGCAGCGGAACATCACGCTCACCGACCCGCAGCGCGCCGGCCGCCGGACGCCCCTGCGCGGCCAGCAACTGCTCCAGGTCGTGCAGCAGCCCGTCGGCGGTCTGGTACCGGTGGTCCGGTTCCTTCTCCAGCAGATGCATGATGATGTCGGACAGGAGCCCCGGCACGGCCGGGTTCACCTGGACCGGCAGCACCGGCACCCGGGCGAGCAGATCGTGGGTGAGCCGCAGCGGGTCCCCGGTCCCGAACGGCGGCCCGCCGGTGGCCAGCTCGTACAGCACCGCGCCCAGCGCGTACAGGTCAGCCCGCTGATCCACCGGCCGGGCGGTCCGCCCGGTGGACTCCGGCGCCAGGTACGCCAGCGTCCCCGTGATCTCGGCATGGTGGGTGAAGCCGGGGCGGATCTCGGCCAGCGAGGTCGCCAGCGCGAAATCCACCAGGCACGGGATACCGCCGCTGGAGATCACGATGTTGGACGGGGTGATGTCCCGATGCATCACCCCCGCCCGGTGCATCCCCGCCACCGCCCGGGCCATCCTGGTTGCCAGGCTGGTCAGCTCATCCGCCGCCAGCGGTTTGGCCACCCCGGCCAGGCTCGCGCCGCCGGCGTCGGCCAGCACCACCGACCCCGCGCACCGAGGCGCCGGGGCGAGCTGGACGATCCCTTCGACGCCACGCAGCCGCTCCAGCATCGCCGTCTCATGCCGCACCCGGCGGTCCGCGTCCGGCCCCAGCGGCTCCTTGCGGATAACCGTGCATTCAGGGAGGAATAGACGGGTCACCCGCGTGCGGTCGGTCTGGTGCACGATGTCGGCCCGGCCAGGCGGATCCCGGCCCGGCAGCACCCCGCCCGACCCCATCGGCACCTCCACGCACAGCCAGAACCACCTCGTACCGTACTGACCCTAAGTGTGGCGAAGGCGGCTATTCATAGCACGCGACGCGGCACGAGCCCGCTAGCCGTACCTGGCGCTGGCGGAGGCCATCCCGGAAGCTCCATTAACATCACACGATCGCGTGTGAAGCAACACCAGCACGGCCGCGGACGGCCTTGGACGCCCGGTGCGATGACCTTCTCCCCGCGCCGGTCAGCATCACGACGCGCCGGCCAGGGCGGCCACGCCGAGCGGATGCAGGCTGCCGATCGGCCGGAGGAAGACGCGGGATGCGCCGGCGGCACGGCCGTCGGTCGAGTTTCCAGCCCGGCCGCCGTACCCGTCGCTAGGCGGCCGGACCGAGTTGAACGTGCTGCAGTTGCGCAGTTGCTTCCGAACCATCTCAGCCGCGGGTATGAGACGGCTTGCCTATCGGTTACGTCTGACCGCGATGTTACTGCGGCGGGCCGGCGGTCAGGTGCAGGCTGCTGGTGGTGCGTTGCCCGGACGGGCCCACCCAGGTCACTGAGATGGTGTTGCCGGGGTGGAATCGTGTCATGAGCTTGGCAAAGTCGTCGGGTGAGCCGACCGCCTGCCCGTTCACCGCCGTGATGACTGCTCCGCCGGTCATGCCGGCGGAGGCCGCGGGGCTTCCGCAGATCGTCCCGTCGATCAGGGTGCCGGAGCTGACCGGCGCGATGACCGACGGTGTGGTCAGGTCAGCATTGCTGCTATAGCACCGCTGGGTACTCCCGGAACCGCCGGAGCCGCCGTTCCGCCGCTCCTGCTGTTGCGCCTGGGTTTGCGGGTTGCTGCTGGATCCGGAGCCGATGAAGATTCCCAGGAAGGGCGGGTAGCCGACCGTGATGACGGAGCTGGCGTGACCGGCGGCGATCTGCCGGGCGACCGACAGCGCCGTGTTGATCGGGATCGCGAACCCGGCGGCAGGTCCCTGCTGGTCGCCCGAGTCGTTGCCCGCGGTATCCATGCCGATGACTCCGGCGGAGTTCGCGAGCGGGCCGCCGGAGTCCCCGGGCACGATGTCGGCGTTCGTCTGGATCATTCCGTGCAGTGTCTCGGTGGTGGTCGAGCCTGCCTCGTCGCTCGCGGTGATGGTCGTATTCAGCGCCGTGATATGGCCAGCCGTCACCTTGATGCGGCTCTGGCCCTCGGCGTTGCCCATGGCCACAGCCGCGTCCCCGACCCTGGCTGAAGAGGAGTTGCCGATCGGAACCGTGGCCAGCCCGGACGCGTTCTTCAGCTGAATCAAGGCGATGTCACCGGTCTTGTCGTAGCCGACGACCCTCGCCTGATACGTCTTGCCCGTCGAGATCACGGTCGCGGTGATCCTGGTGGAGCCCTCGATGACGTGGTTGTTCGTCAGCACCAGCCCGTCGGCATTGATCACCATGCCGGTTCCGGCGGCCGCCTCGCTGTTGTACTGGAGCGCAGTGTTAATGATCACCAGGCCCGGCTTGACCTTATTGACCATGTCCTGCTCGCCACGGGCCAGCGGGGCCGCCGAGGCAGGCGGGGCAGGCACCGCGCCGCTTCCCGGCAGGGAACCGCCCGACGCCGGGCTGAAGAACCCCACGACAACGGCTACCGCGAGCCCGGCCGCCAGCACCGCCACCACGGTGTGCGTCAGCCAGCTGCCGCTGCCTCGGCGTCTTTGGGGCGGCCCGTAGCCAATGTCTCCCTGCATCTGAATCACTCTGCCTCGCGTTCGGCCGTTGCCTCGCATGGCAGGCCAAGCCGGTCTTGATAGCTACAGCCGACCACAGCCGAAGCGGTCAGACAGGCGTAGTCCCTACTGGTTTCCGGAGCGGCTATTACGGACCGGCCGAGCCTGCGATGTGCTCCTGTCCGGTGACGTGTTGCCCGACCGGGCCGATTACCTGCCTATCGGCACCGCCGGCATCGTGGACGCACTCGTCCCTATAGGGCGGGTCAATAAACGAAGAGCCGGCATCGACTTTACTGCGGCGGGAGTGTGGCGTGGACTTGTGGTCGGCGCCATGTGAATGGGCCAACCGGTCATCGGCGTTTGCGACGAGTTCCGCATCACCGGCTGAACGGCCCGCCATGCACCGGCATCAGCCTTTCACCAGCTGGCTGTCATGGAAGTTGATCCAGATCGGGAGGAATAAATACCATGACCATCTCCGACCAGATAGACGCCCTGGAAAAGAGAGCGGCGGATCTGAAGGCTTCCTTCGATAAAGGGCGGCAGGAAACTAACGAGCAGGTCAAGGCGCGCCTTAGCCACGCTAAGGCGGATATCGCCGCCCGGCACAGTGCCGCGCAGGAGAAGCCTGGGCAGGCCACCGGCTACGTACAAAGCCAGTGGAAGTCGATGAAAGCCGATGCTGCCGCGAAAATGCAGGCCATGCAGGACCGTGTCGACCGCAAACGTGACGAGCATGACGTCAAGACGGCAGAAAGAGACGCCGAGGCCGCGGAGGAAGACGCAGCCGATGCCCTGGATTACGCCACCTGGGCGGTCGACCAGGCCCAACTGGCTGTCCTTTATGCCATAGATGTCCGCACGTGGGCTGACGAACGAGCGGCAGCATCACCAACGAGATAAGCAGTCAACGGGGCCGGATCGGACCAGCGGCACATGGAGGCGGAAGGGTGACATGGGCGAGTCTCTTAATCACAGCAGAATCGGATCAGCAAGCGGCGATCGGATTCGCGCCCTGTTCAGGCAGATGCTAGGACAGGTCTCGGTTATCGCCGGGTTCTCCGCGTCCGGCCGTGATGACCAGACCAGATCGCGGCGGCCCGCCCCGCCGCCGAAACCCGGGCGACGCGCACGGTCCCGGTCTCGCGGCACTGTCGCGGCAGTAGCGGGCGGCGTCCTGCTCTCGTCTATGCTCGCCGCCTGCGGCGCCAGCGCGAACGCGAACGCCGGCTCGGTCACGTTGAATTTCTATGCTGCACCCGATGTCTCGGGCGCTACCGCGAAGGTAGTAGCCAGGTGCAGCGCGCAAAGTGGCGGGAAGTACACGATCTCCTATCAGGTGCTGCCGCTTGCCTCCGATCAGCAGCGGCAGCAGCTCATCCGCCGGCTCGCCGCGGGTGACCACTCGATCGACATCATGGGCCTCGACGTCACGTGGGCGCCCGAGTTCGCCGAGGCCGGCTGGATCGTGCCGTGGACGGGCCTCTACAAGCAGCAGGCCGAGGCCGGGACGCTGAAGCCCGCCCTGGCGACGGCGCGCTGGCGCAACCAGCTTGTCGCAGTGCCCGACAACAGCAATACCCAGCTGCTGTGGTACCGGTCCGACCTGGTCAAAACCCCGCCGGTCACCTGGGCTCAGATGATCGACGACTCGATCCAGCTGGCCCGGGAGGGCAAGCCGCATTACATCGAGATGCAGGGCGGGCAGTACGAGGGCGCGACCGTCTGGTTCAACACGATGCTGGCCAGCGCTGGAGGCAGCGTACTGACGCCGAACAGGCAGGGCGTATCGCTTGGCCCGCAGGCGCTGACCGCACTGAGCATGATGAAGCGGTTCGCAACGTCGGACGGTGCCGACCCGTCGCTGGGCGTCCAGCAGGAGAACGAGAACCGGCTCTCGATGGAGGCGGGCACGGCGGCCTTCGAACTGAACTACCCGTTCGTCTATCCGGCGATGAAGGCCGACAACCCGGAGCTGTTCAAGCACTTCAAGTGGGCGCCCTACCCTGAGGTCGTCGCCGGCCAGCCGGCGCACGTGACCATCGGCGGCACCGACCTCGCGGTCAGCGCCTACTCCAGGTATCCCACGCTGGCCTTCCAGGCCGCGCTGTGCCTGCGCGACCGGGCCAGCCAGCTGGAGAGCGCCACGGTCGGCGGCCTCCCCCCGACCCTCGGCAGTCTCTACGGCGATCCGGCGATGTTCGCCGACTACCCGTTCCACGCCGAGATCCTGCATGCGCTCCAGACCGCCAGCGTGCGGCCCGGCACGCCGGACTACCAGGTCCTGTCCATCGACATCTCACACCTCGTCTCGCCGCCGACCAGCATCAATCCGGTCAGCACCGAGCAAGGCATGACCGGAGAGATCCGCGATGCCCTGCAGCAGAAGGGGTTGATCCCGTGAGCCGCCTCGCAGTGTGCAGCGGCCCGGCCGCCAGGAAAGGAAGTGCCCGATGACTACGAGCACCGAGACGGTCGCCGTCGCCGCTCCGCCGCAGGCGCCGGCCAAGCACAGGCACAGGCACAAGAAGCCGCAGCTGTCCGATGGTGCGCGGGCCGAGCGCAGGCTCGGCTTGCTGCTCTGCGCCCCGGCCGTCATCGTCATGATCGGCGTCGCCGCGTACCCCATCTGCTATGCCGTCTATCTGTCCCTGCAGAAGTACAACCTGGCGCTCCCCAGCCAGGTCAAGTTCGTCGGGCTGAGCAACTACGGGGCGGTGCTCAGCTCTCCGTACTGGTGGCAGGCGCTGAAGGTGACGGTGATCATCACCGTCTTCTCGGTGGCCTTGGAGCTGGTGCTCGGCATGGCGCTGGCCGAGCTCATGTTCCGGACGCGGTTCAGCCGCGGCCTCATCCGCACGGTTGCGCTCATCCCGTACGGGATCGTGACTGTCGCCGCCGCGTACGGCTGGCTGTACGCGTGGACCCCGAACGAAGGCTACCTCTCGGCGCTGTTCAACAACAGCGCGCCGCTGACCTCGACGGTCCCGTCGCTGGCCATAATCATCCTGGCCGAGGTGTGGAAGACCACGCCGTTCATGGCGCTGCTGCTGCTCTCCGGGCTCGCCCAGGTGCCACAGAACCTGGAGAAGGCGGCCATGATGGACGGGGCGACCGTCTGGCAGCGCTTTACCCGGATCACCCTGCCGCTGATGAAACCGGCCATCCTGGTCGCATTGCTGTTCAGGGGCGCGGACGCGTTCCGGATCTTCGACAACATCTTCGTCCTGACCGGCGGCGGCCACAACACCTACTCGGTCTCGATTCTTGGCTACGACAACCTGTTCAGCGCACTGAACCTGGGCATCGGGTCGGCCATCTCGGTCCTGATCTTCATCTGCGTGGCGATCATGGCGGCCGCGTTCATCTGGGGCTTCGGCGCCAAGGCCCCCGGCTCGGACTTGGCGAAGTGAGGCACTGATGGATATCGCTATCAAGCAGAAGCTCGGCTGGGGTACGGCGAACACCGTCGCCGTAGTGATCGTGGCGATCCCGCTCCTGTGGATCGTGTCGCTGTCCTTCAAGACGCCGGGAGCGATCACCGACCCCAGCTTCTGGCCAGCGCACTGGACCTGGGGAAACTACAGCGGAATCCTGACCAGCTCCACATTCGTCCGGCCGCTGCTCAACTCGATCGGGATCGGCCTGATCGCCACGCTCGTCGCCGTGGTGTTCGCCTCCATGGCAGCCTATGCGGTCGCCCGGCTAGCCTTCCCCGGCAAGCGCCTGCTCGTCGCGGGGGCGCTTCTGATCTCGCTATTCCCGCAGATCTCACTGGTCACACCGCTGTACAGCATCGAGCGGGCACTGAGGCTGTTCAACACGTGGCCCGGGCTGATCATCCCGTACATCGCATTCGGCCTGCCGATGGCCGTCTATATCCTGGCAGCCTTCTTCCAGCAGATCCCGTGGCAGCTGGAAAAAGCGGCGAAGATCGATGGCGCCACGCCGTGGCAGGCGTTCACGCAGGTCATCGCCCCGCTGGCGGCACCGGGCATGTTCACCAGCGCCATCTTGGTGTTCATGTTCTGCTGGAACGAGTTCCTGTTCGCAATCTCGCTCACCTCGACGACCAGCGCGCGGACGGCGCCGGCCGCGCTGGCCTTCTTCAGCGGCAGTTCGCAGTTCACGACGCCGACCGGGCCCATTGCCGCCGCGGCCGTCGTCATCACCATTCCGATCATCATCTTCGTGTCGGTCTTCCAGCGCAGGATAGTCAGCGGGCTGACATCCGGCGCGGTCAAAGGCTAGCGCGGACATTAAGGAGAGACCAGTGGCTGACATCGTTCTGGATCAGATCACCAAGCGGTACCCGGACGGGACGCTGGCGGTCAACAAGCTGAGCCTCGACATCGCCGACGGGGAGTTCATCATCCTGGTCGGACCGTCCGGCTGCGGCAAGTCGACGACGCTCAACATGCTCGCGGGCCTGGAGGACATCTCCGAGGGCGAGCTGCGGATCGGCGACAAGGTCGTCAACGACGAGACGCCGAAAGACCGCGACATCGCCATGGTCTTCCAGAGCTATGCGCTGTACCCGCACATGACGGTCCGGGCGAACATGGGCTTCGCGCTCAAGCTGGCCAAGGCCCCCAAGGCCGTCATCAGCCAGAAGGTCAACGAGGCCGCCCAGAGCCTCGGCCTGACCGACTTGCTCGACCGCAAGCCGGCCAACCTGTCCGGCGGCCAGCAGCAGCGGGTGGCGATGGGCCGGGCGATCGTCCGCGACCCGGCCGTGTTCCTGATGGACGAGCCGCTGTCCAACCTGGACGCGAAACTGCGGGTGCAGATGCGCCTCGAGGTGTCCAAGCTTCAGAAGAAACTGGGCACCACGATGGTCTACGTGACGCACGACCAGACCGAGGCGATGACGCTCGGCGACCGGGTAGCGGTCCTTCGCGGTGGCGTGCTCCAGCAGGCCGCACCGCCGCAGGAACTCTACGACCGGCCCGTGAACCTGTTCGTGGCGGGCTTCATCGGCTCCCCCTCGATGAACTTCATGTCGGGCACCCTCGAAGCTGGCCGCCTGCGCACGCCGCTCGGGGACATGCCCGTCTCCGGTCCCTTGCGGCAGGAACTGTCGACGGCCAGCCGTGACGTCATCGTGGGCATCCGGCCGGAGAACTTCCAGGATCCTTCGCTCGTTTCCGCCGATGTCCGGCCGCACGGGATCACGTTCCAGGCCACCATCGATGTCCTTGAATCGCTGGGCGCGGAGAAGTACGTCTACTTCAGCAGGGACCTCGGGAAGACCAGGTACGTGACTGAGCTCGAGGAACTCGCCAAGGATGCCGGGCGGGCGGACTCCGGAGCCACCAGCGAGACGGTGGTCGCCCGGCTCGACCCCGCCACGCGGATCAGCGAGGGCGACAACGCACAGTTGTGGGCCGACGCGCGGTCGCTGCACGTTTTCGACCCGGCCACCGGCCGCAACCTCAGCCTGGCCCACCCCGACACCCAGGCCGGGGCGTCCGGAAAGTCCGACACAAGCCCTCCCGGGCACGGCGCCACCACGCCATCCCAGGCCCAGCCGACCAGTCGCTAGCGCCCAGCGCAGGGCATGGAGGCCGCCTTCGCCCCGGAGCCAGCGCCTGCACGTAGCCCAGCGCGGCCTCCACGCTGCGCCTCTGCGCCAGGATCTGGCCCAGGACCGCCAGCTGCGCAGACCCAATCGTCGCCCTGACCTAGGAGTAGTCTTGGCGCATGCGAGGGTCCGGGCATTCGGGCGGCGGCTCGCACGGAGGTGCGACAGCCGCCGGGGCGATCCGGAATCGGGGCGGCATAGCGCTGCGGATGGTCCTCGCCACTGTGGCCCTCGCGCTCGTCGTCGGCGCCGTGTTTGCCACCCTTCTGCTCACCATCGAGGATGCATGAAACGCTGAGCGCAGCGCGCTGCATTCGCAGGACGTGCTGATCGCCGCCAATGGGCTCGAACTGCAGGTGCTTGACCTGGAGACGGAGCAGCGCGGCTTCATCCTCACGCGCCAGATGGAGTTTCTCGTGCCATGGCAGCAAGCGGTGGCGACGCTCCCGCAGGAAGGGCTGGCGCTGCTCAAACTCGTCACGGGCGACTCGGCGCAGGAGGCGCGGGTGCGCGAGATCGTCACTGCCGCACGCTCGTACATCGACGACTACTCGGTGCCACTCGTCAACGCGGCGGCGCGGGATGATCCTTCGGCGAGGACCATCGCGGCGACAGCCGAGGGCGAGGCCCGGGTCGACGCCATCCGCGCCGATTTTGCGCAGCTGTTCGACGCCGAGCGCCGCACCTCCGCTGCGACCGCTCGCGCAAGTACCGAGGCTGCGCACCGTGCCTACGCCGGCGCGGTGGCCGGCGTCGGCGTGTCCATCGCTCTGGTGGCGATCTATGCCGGCTACCTGACGCGAGCAATCGTCAGACCGATTCGACGTGCCGCGACCCTGACGGGCCGTGTCGCCGGCGGCGACCTCGCCGTGCGGCTGTCCGAGACTGGCGTGGGCGAGATCGGCGCGCTGCAGCGAGCCTTCAACGTCATGGGCGCCTCGTTGGAGCGTAGTCATGACGACCTGGCCGCGCTCGCCGACGAGCAAGCCGGATTGCGGCGGGGGGCGTCCACCTGTGGACCGGGTACTTCACGATTTCATTCAAGGGCGTCAGCGTCGGCTGATAAGCCCTTGAACCGAACTGGGCGACGTGGGGGGTGTGGCTACGGGGGCCGCGTTCAGTGACCCTGTCAGGCGGCCGGCCGGTCATCCAGCGCACCGACCAGCTCACGGCGCCCGCAGACGCCCAGTTTCTCGTAGACGCGCTGGAGGCGGCTTTCAACGGTGCGGACCGACAGGTGCATGTCGGCGGCGATCTGCCTGCTGGAGCGGCCCGCGGCGGCCTGCCGGGCGGCGTCGAGCTCGGCAGGCGTCAGGAAAACGCGCGCCGTGATCGCCTGCACGGCCGGCGTGACCGCCCCCTCGCAGCGGGCCAGCAGCCGCCCCGCCTTCTGCTCTGCGGCGGCGGCGTCCCGGGCCCGGCCGGCGCGGCGGAGGAGGACGGCGGCTTCAGCCCGCGCTTCGGCGGCATAGAGGTTCGCACCGAGGATCTCAAAGGAATCGGACACCTTTTCGAGGGCTTCGCTGTCTCGGGCGACGATCGCGTTCGCGTAGGCGGCTCGGGCAGCCACGAGATCGCCGTCGACTTCACCGGCCAGAGCGGCCAGGCGGGTGGCCACATGGCGGGCTCGGCCGAGCCGGGCCAGGCCGTGCAGCGCACTTGCCGCGCCGATCAGGTCACCGATCTGCTCGCCGAGACTGGCCGCCGCTTCGAGCTGGTCACAGGCGCACGGCAGGTCGCCGACGGCTACCGCTGACCAGGCCCGGGCCTGGAGCAGGTCGGTCTCGTTGAGGAGATCGGCGGGGAGATCGAGGGCATCGAGCGCTGCCAGCGTCTCGGCCGCCCGGCCGGCCTGCCTGGTGAGCGCCAGTGCCTGCACGGCGGCGCTATAGGGCCATCGGGAGCGGACTGGCCGACCGAGCTGCTGGAAGAGGGTGTACGACTCAGTGGCCCGGCGAAAGGCGCTCGCCACGCGGCCTTGTTGAAGGTGTACGACGGCGAGCCAGTCGGCGACGTAGCTTCTGATCTCGGCGGCCGGCTGATCGACGACCAGCCTCCAGGCACGGGTGAGGAGCCCTTCGGCTTCGCTGAGACGGCCCGCGTGCACCAGCGCATAGACGGCGGCTCCGTAGGGAGCCCACTCATCCCACGGCTGGTCGGCCGTCGGCATCGCCGGTGTTCCGAGGATAGGACTCAGCAGCTCCATGGCGTCGTCAAGGCGACCGAGCCGGACCAGCCCGTGGGATACCGTCAAGTACACGGCAGTGAGCGGTCCTGAGCCAGGGCCCCGGAGCAAGGCCGGTCCGGCCTTGACCGCAGCCTGCGGCCCCCGGCTCGAGCCTATGACGAAAAAGCGCCGGGAAAGCAGCCTGTCGCGCCAGAACGGATCGGCGATGGCATCGGCCGCGTCGTCGAGCAGCCGCAGGTCGGCTTCGCGGCCCCGAAGGAAATAGGCGTTGTCAAAGCGAATCAGGGCGACCCGGGCCCGCTCCGCGTCGCTGGCCGCGTCCGCGGCCAGTACCGCAAGCTCACGCTCGGCCTGGCCGGCCCGGCCCAGGAAGTGGGCGGCCTCAGCGGCCGTGAACCGCGCGTCGAACCCGCCGCCTTCGGCCATGGCCGCCCGGGCCAGCCGCTCGGCAAGGGAATGGTCGTGGCGAGCCCGCGCGGCGAGCGCCCCCGCCTCCAGGAGCTCGGCGCTGCCGCCACCGCCGGTAAGGCGCAGTGACGCCCGCAGCAGGGTGTCCTCCCGCCGCCTGGCGCCGGCCGCCTCGACCGCGTCGGCCAGCGACCGGGCGAGGGCCCGCTCGCGAAGCGGGGTGATCCCCTCCCGGACCACATCCCCGTAGACGGGATGGGCGAGCCGCACCCCGACGCGGCGACCGTCCATACGGCTGGCGATCAGGCCCTTGCGCTCGAGTGCCGCTACCGCCGCGGGATCGGCCAGCCGGTCCAGCCGGGCCGGGCCGAGCGGCTCGCACAGGGCCAGCAGCTCCAGCACGGTCCGTTCGGCCTCAGATAGGTGACCCAGGCGCAGCGCTACCAGCTCGGCCAGCCGCGGCGTGGGCCGCAGCCCGCCGACCCGAAGGCGCCAGATGCCGCCCTGCTCGGCCAGCGCGCCGGTCTCCACCGCGCCGGTCACCAGTTCCCGCAGGTAAAGCGGATTGCCGCGGCTACGATCGGCGAGCTGGAGCACCGACGCTGCGTCCACCGGGCCGCCCAGCACGGTGACCAGCAGCTCCTCGATCGCCTCATCGGCGAGGGTACCTACCTCGATGCGCTCGGCCGGGCCGTCCTTCCACAGGGCCACCACCGGGTCGGGCACTGGCTCGCCCGTCCGCACGGTAAGCAGGACCGTGGCGGCCCGGGTCAGGGCCAGGTGATGCACCAGCGTGGCCGATCCGTCGTCGAGCAGGTGTGCGTCGTCGACGAAAACCACCAGCGGGCGCCCGCCTGCCCTTCCCGTCATGGCGTGGGCGTAATGCCGCAGCAGCTGACCGTGGCCGTACCGGGGAAGGCGGTCACCATCCGGGTCGGGCGGCAGAATCGGCGCCAGCGTCCCGAACGGCAGACCCCGCGACGAATTGGTGGCGGTCGTGCGCGCCACCGACATCTCCCGGTCCCGGGCCAGCTGCAGGCACGTCGTGGCGAGGGCAGTCTTCCCTGCTCCGGCCGGGCCGGTGATCACCGCCCCCCGTCGGCCAACCAGCGCGGCCGTCAGCCGGGAGAGCTCTTCGCCCCGGCCGGCCAGCGGCCACCCGGTGTCAGGCATCCCTTTCCATCCCCTTTCCATCCGTCACGCGCGGTCTCCGGACAGCGCCGCCGGCCGCTCGGATGTGTTCCGCCAGTTATACGCAAGTCCACCTCGCCGGCGCGCGCGAAGGCAAGGCGATGACGGCTGTGGCGTCATAGCACGGCGCTATCACCGGAGTCCACGACCGCCGGCCGAAGCCGGCCGCCATTACCGGCACCGCCGGCGGCACTGGCCTCAGCCGCCGTCAGTAATCCCCGTCCCGGAAAGCAGTAGGGACTACTGACGGCTGATCGCATCCGCTGTGGCCGACTATCTATATGGTCAGGCCCTGCATCCGGAGCCCTGGAGCCCGCGCGGCTCCTGAGCGGGCACGCCGGGCCCACGGCTTCCCTGGCCTGGCCGGCCAGGGAAATCCGCCGTCACCACCTGCGTGCCGGGACCCGGCTGTCCCGGCAGCTTCCCCGAACCGCCCAGCTAGGAGCGAGGTAGGTACGTCATGACCATGCCAGTCACGCATAGCGACAGGCCCTCGTCCCAGAGCGTCGGCGTCGCCCAACTGTGGTCCGGCGGCATCGCGACCGCCGTCGTAGCCGGGCTCGTGGCGCTGCTCGGCATCCTCGCTTTCCGGTGGCTCTTCCACGTCCCGATCCTCGCCCCGGCGACCGCCGGCGCATATGGCGACGTAGACACCACGGTCATGGTCCTTGCCTCCGCTGGCGTGGCTCTGATCGCGACGGCGCTCCTGCACGTACTGCTGCTCACCACGCCGCGGCCACTGAGCTTCTTCGGGTGGATCATCGGCCTGGCCACGCTGGTTGCCGTCGTGTTCCCGTTCAGCACCACTGCCCCGCTGTCGCAGAAGTTCGCCACGGCGACGGTGAACCTGTTCATCGGTATCGCCATTGGCTCACTGCTCACCGCGGTTGGTGCGCGGTCCACCGGATCTGGTTGAGGCTCGTGAGGCCAGCTGCAGTGGGCACGCCGGCTCGGGGGGCGCGCCTTACGGCCGGTCGCCATGCGAGGGGCGGGGAAGGGGCCCTCGTGACGCACCCAGGTGACCCCGGACCAATCGGTCTATTGCTCTCATGTCTTGGTCAGCGCCTCCGCCTCCGGCTGTACTTGGCCTGACAGACGACCGATTCCAGAGGCGGCAATGGCCATAACCAGTCCCGGTGAGACGGCCGGCGATAACTCGGCCGCCCGGCACAGCCGGCCCGCCCGCGTCCGGGCGGCGGCTGCGGCGCATGGCGTCCCGCTGGCCACGATCATCGTCTCTGTCGCGGTGGTGGCCCTCACGTTCCTCGCCGGCCAGCTCATCTACCGGCTGCGCGACATCGTCCTCCTCATGGTGATCGCCGGGTTCATCGCCCTGCTGCTGAATCCCCTGGTGCTGTACCTGCAGCGCTGGCGGATCCGGCGGCGCGGCCTCGCGGTGACCGTGGTGACCGTGTGGGCGGCACTGGTCTTCATCGGACTGGTTGCGGCGTTCGGCTATCCGCTGGTGAACGGGCTGACCCATTTTTCTCACCAGTTGCCTTCGTACGTAAGCTCGGCCGAGCACGGCAGCGGCTGGATCGGCCAGCTTCTACGCCGCTTTCACCTGCAGGCCTGGGTGACCCGGAATGCGCCGAAGCTGGAGACCCTCGGGGGCAGCCTGGCTAAGCCCGCGCTGACGGTTGGCAAGGGCGCGGTGTCGCTGCTGGCCGAGCTGGGCACGATCGTGGCGCTGGTGGTGCTGTTCCTGCTCGAGGGCCCCAAGATGCGGACGGCGGTGCTCGGCCTGCTGCCGCCCGAGCGATCGCAGCGGTACATGCGGGTGGCCGCCGAAATCAACCGATCGGTGACCGGTTATGCGTTCGGCAACCTCCTGACCTCGCTCATCGCCGGCCTGGTGGTGTTCGTCACGCTCGCTGCCCTCGGGGTCCCGTTCCCGCTCCTGTGGGCGCTGTGGGTAGCCCTCGTGGACTTCCTGCCCATGATCGGCGGAGCGCTCGCGGGCATTCCGACCGTCCTTTTCGCGCTCGGGCACTCCTTCACCGCGGGCCTGGTCACGCTGATCGTGTTCCTGACATACCAGCAGGTGGAAAA